>DATKZN010000170.1:0-12577 GCA_035527955.1 Gammaproteobacteria bacterium | reverse complement strand
AGCGATAACTAGCGTGTCGGGTGGAATTGCATTACCGGCGCGCATCCAGTCTGACGAGACACGTAACACTCACAGCGCTTAACCCGTCTCCGGTATTGAACAACTGAATCGAAGGCAGATCCCGAAGCAACAACAATGATCCTGAAACCCGGGCATGGAACGCCGCATCTGTCTTGCATTGCTTTGAGGTAACTGACTAGTTTCAGTAGCCGCTTACATCCATCACCAAACATGCCGCCATCCGCCTGCAAACCAGCGAATACTGATACCCCGATCACATAGCTGATCACCAGGTCAGTATCTGGCGACAGTAAAGTTCAATTGATTTCCTGTGCCTGGCTGAACCAAATGCCTACCTGTAACTAGCTGATAATGATAACCCGCGTTTCCTGGCAGATTATTCTGCCAGACCCGGTAACGACTATGTATGTTGTTGTTGTCGTTGGAGTTGCCGGAAGATGAAACGAGATATGTGAATACCTGCACGAACATGACCTGCAATGCAATCCTGTACTCGTCAGCTTTGTTTGTACCTTTATCGCAAGGCAAGGTCAGCAGTCGAGTTAACTACTCCAATTGCTGTTTGGATGTGTGTCATGCACACGGGTAACGATAAGCGGGACACGAAACTTTCCAAATAACGTTTGAGAATTCCTGTTCCATGATGCCTGTCACCAAAATCCGCCAGGAACAATCCTAAGCTCCGACCTGGTTTTAATCCTTTGGAGGAAGATGTAGATGATAACGAAGAATCAAAAACGGCAAAGCGCACCCGTCGCGGTACACTCGACACTGGCAGCACTGGGGCTGCTGATGGCAACACCATACGCTTATGCAGCGAGCAGCTACCTGAACACATGGAGCGGCATCTATGCCGGCTCGATGTCGGACAACAACGCCGGTTGCCAGATTTGTCATGCAGCGAGCACCCAGAACCTCAACCCCTACGGCAAGTCATTCTGCGATCAAGGTGGAAATACCACTTCCCGAATACAGGCCATAGAGAACGTGAATTCCGATGCGGACCCGACCGGGGCCACCAATATCGAAGAAATCCTTGCCAGCACGCAGCCCGGATGGACGACCGGCAACGTTAACCCGATTTACAGCCGCGGCAACTGCAACCCGACCGGGAACGTCGAGTCGCCACCCGGTGGGATCGCTGCGCTGGACCCGGCACCGACCGGCAACACAGCGCCGGTTGCGTCCAGTGATTCAGCCAGTACCGCGCTGAACACCCCGGTAACGATCAATGTGCTGGCCAACGATAGCGACGCTGACAATGACACGCTTACGGTTGCAAGCGTTAGCACGGGCGGCGCTACCAATGGTGTTGTCAACAACAACACGTCGAATGTCACTTACTCCCCGGACACGAACGTCTGCGGCACCGCCAGCTTCCAGTACCAGGCGACCGACGGGATCGATCTGTCCAATAGTGCGACTGTCACGGTAACCGTGGGCGACGCCAATGCGCCTGTGGTAACCGCACCAGCACCGGCTCTGACTATCCAGTTACCATCGGGCAGCACGGGAATCCCGGCCAGCGACCCGCAGATCGCCAGCTGGCTTGCCGCGGCGACTGCCATCGATCCCGAGGAGGGAGGCGTACCGGTCAGCAACAATGCACCGGGCAACTTCGCGGTGCGCACGACCCCGGTGGTGTTTACCGCCACCGACAGCTGTAACAACACCGGCACGGCGACGGCAAACGTCATCATTCAGCTGGCGGATAACAATATCCCTGTCGTCACGGCACCGACACCCGATCCGCTGGTGCTCACCGCCCCGCTGTGTGCCACCTCACTGCCACGGACGGATGCCGACATTTCAGACTGGCTCGCCCTGGCGACTGCCACCGATACAGAGGATGGCAATCTGAACGTCAGTAACAACGCCCCGACCGATTTCCCGATCGGTGAGACGGCGGTGTCCTACTCGGCCACTGACAGCCTGGGCGCCACCGGGTCGGCGAATGCGACTGTCGTACTGAACGCGACACCGAATGCCGCACCCGCAGTGAGCGAACCGACGCCGATCAGTCTCACGGTAGCAACGGGCAGGACCACGGTCGCGGCCACAGACCCCGCCATCCAGGCCTTCCTGGCAGCTGCTGGCGCCACCGATGCTGAAGATGGCGTACTTGCCGTCACCGATGATGCGCCGGCGTCGTTCCCCCTGGGAACCACAACGGTGACGTTCACGGCAACCGATACCTGCGGTTTATCGGCAATAGTCCAATCGACGGTCACCATCATCGAGGACCAGCCGGTCACCAATGATCCGCCGCAACTGAGTGCGCCGGCCCCGATCACCGTCGAGGCAGCACTCTGTGGTACGACGGTACCGGCCACGGACCCCGCGATCATGGCCTTCCTGGGTGGCACCACGGCCACCGACGCCGAGGACGGTAATCTGGGTGCCCGCGTCATCAACAATGCGCCGTCTGAATTCCCGGCTGCTATAGCCCCGGGGGTTGCGACCACCGTCATGTTCTCGGTTACCGACAGCGGCGACCCGACGGGAACACCGATGACCTCGACCACGTCCTCGACCGTAACCGCCGTTGACCCGAACACAACGCCGCTGGTCAGTGCACCGGCTGCGCTGTCCATAACGGTTCCGGCAGGCTCGGGCCCGGTCGCGGCCAGTGATTCGGCCATTGCCGCATTCCTGGCATCTGCCACGGCTCAGGACATGCAGGATGGCGCGCTGCCGGTCAGCAACGACGCGCCGGCGTCCTTCTGGTCGGGCACGACCACGGTCGCCTTCTCGGCTACCGACGCCTGCGGCCTGACCTCGTCATCCAGCTCAACGGTAACCATCCAGGAGGAAGGCTCAGCCGACGTGTTCCTGACCAGACTGATGATCCGCAAGGGAGAGATCAGCATGCGTGCCGGCAATACCACCTCCAGGCAGGTTCTGGTAACAGGTAGTGCTCACAGCATGGCGCAGGATGCAACTGTCACCCTGTCGGCTGTCACTCCATCCGGCGTCAGCGTAGTTATCACGCCTGACTCCATCACGCGGGAGGTATCTCCTGATGACCGCGCAACCCGGTTCAGTTTCAATGCCGATATCAGGTGTGATGGATCGGGAAGCGGTACCGTTGTCTGGACGGCGGTCATCGATGCACCGCAAAACAGCGACGCAACCAACGACACCCTGACGAGCAGGACCTCGGTGCGCTGCGAGGGTAGCGTGGACAGCGATGATGACGATGACCATCGTACTGACAAGCGACGCAGGATGCACCACGACGACTAGCCACTGGCCAGTCTGAAACTCCAGAAGGGGGAAGGAAACTTCCCCCTCTTTTTTTGTGCGGCTGCGGGGAGGGTAAATATGCACAAGGAATCTCGCTGATGCTTTACCATCAGGAAAGATATCCTCTCATTTCAGACAGGTGTTACCTGACAGTCCGGCCGACACCCTGCACTTGGCTTTGTGCGTAACCGTCGACGGGGAACAAGCGGTAGCGAGTCACTCGCGGACGGTTCGACAAAGGTTGTATTGAGCCTGTCCGATACCGATGAAACACGCAAAATTCGGCCGTGTCCTTTCAGGCCCACCATTGAATTCACAATCGGTGACTCACCCAGGGTTGTTCTTGTCAGACATGACACCGGCGATAAAGGCGCCACCAGCAGCCGGCGCTCACACTCATTTCCGGATTCGCGAGATCAGCAAGGTCAAGATTCCAGGTCTTGATGGCACTGAAGACCGGGATACAGTGGATATTTCAACTTAAAATACACAATCGAGGCCGGTTACAATTAATGGCGAAGTCGATCGTATCTACATCGGTGTAGCCGGCGAACCGGTATTTTATGATGTATCGCCTGTTCGCAGATGGCGAGTATCGCCCCGAAACGGAATATACAAGTATCAGCCCGGGAACCTCTGATCAGGTGATGTATCCCGTCAATCGTCGAGCGGCTGCTTGATGCTGACGGCACCACGCAGGTCGCCGGGCTTGTAGCCCACTGCCCGGTCATGCGGGTACAGGGTCTGCAGCTCGGCCTGCACCGGCTCCGCTATCTGCCCGGCACTGCCATGACAGATGACACACTGCGGTGCCAGACCGATCGCTTTCATGTAACGCAGCGACTTTCCGGCTGGCTCCTCAACGACCTCGAAATGAGACATGTCGTCATACTTCTCGCCCTGTGCGGCGCGGCGCTCGAAATCCTGCAGCACGCCCTGCTCCCAGGCATCGGGCGATCCCAGCATCGGGTTGCGTACGCGCGTACCCACCCGCGTGACCTTCCAGCCTTTTTCCAGGGAAATGTCATTGGTGATATCCGGCGCCACGTCGCGGCAAACCTTCATCGCCGCAACCGGTCCGCCCGCCTGCATTTCACGCTGCATGGCCCCGCCGAGTTGTTTGAGAAACGCGCTGCTCGCCGCCTGCGCCGCGCTGACGCGCGCCTCGATGTCGGCGTCGCCGCTGGCAACGGCCGTGGAAACCGTCACAGCGCCTGCAGCGGCCAGCGCCGCCACGATGGCCGTCCGGCGAATATTCGTGCTTATCTTCATGTTAGTCCTCCTGTTACGTGTAAAGGGCCTGGCCTGATTGAGGCAACCGCTGCCGCGCCTCAGCCTGGCCAGTATGCTGTTTCGATAGCCTCGCCGAGGTCGGCTTCGATCAGTCGGCGGCGCACTTCCAGCAACTGTTCGATCAGCCGTGGCTCGAAACGCGCGTAGGCCTCGGCGTCCGGGACGCGCTTTACCACCACCCCGAGCAGTTCGGTGATGGCATTGCCGATCGAGTTCTGGCTGATGGTGACGATCAGCTTGTCCTCGTCGTTGCGGTAGATGAGCTGCTTGAAGGCCGGCTGCCAGCGGATGGCATTGGCATAGGCGGCATCGACGATGCAGTGATCGCGGACCTTTTTCGCCGTCTTCAGAAAATCGTTGTTGAACAGCAGCACGTTCTCGACGTGCTCGGGAAAGTACAGGTCATCCAGCATCGGCGCGTTGCGCGTCGACACCTGGCTGAAGAAGGTCCGGTAGAAATCGATGAAGCCCTTGAGGATCTCGTCGTACTCGTTCCAGAAACCGACTTCCTCCAGCGTCGCCACGCCACCCTGGATCTCCCAACTCGGCAGGCCCTGCGGGTAGCCGGTCAATTCGATCCGCGAGCCCGCCTCGCCCACCGGCCAGAGCAGCTCCAGGTCCAGCGCGCGGTCGAAGAACTCGCGGTAGACATCGTGCATGTAGGCCTCGAACAGGCTGTGCTGGCCGCCGTCCGTCAGGTTCGGATTGCTCGGATCGGCCGGCTGCGCGTTGCGCAGCTCGTCCTTGCTGAACACCATGAAATGATTGTGCAGCATGCGGATACTGGGCACACCGGGCGACGTCAGCGGCCAGGTCGCATCGAGGCTGGCCTCGCCCGCCAGCAGCAGGTGGGTCTCCGGGTCCGGATAGTGCTCCACCATGTAATCGATAATGATCTGGTTCATGCGGTTCCAGACGCGTCTCACGTCGTCCGGCACCTGGGTGCGTCGCACCGGCCGGCCCAGCGGGTTGAGAATGCATTTGGAACTGTTGAAAATGATCGAGGTGTCGAAATCGCGGCTGTGGCCCAGCGCCTTGCGGTACAGCAACAGGTTTTCCGGGTTGGTCAACAGGCCGTTGTTGTGCATCAGGTCATTCAGGTTTTCGGTACTGTTGAAAAACTCGTTGGGTGCCATGGCCTCCGGTACGTCCAGCGGGATGGGCCGGAACGGGGTAACGATTTCTCTCGGGCCGGACTTCATGTCGTTGCTCCTTGTTGCCACCGGGTACGGTTATTTGTCTGACCCGGCGATCCAGTCGAGACCGAGCGGATTATGCGGGTCTACACCGTCCATGAACGGCAGGTTGCGCTGTTCGTGTGTCAACTGGTAGACCAGCCCGATCCAGTTGCCAAGGATAGCCTCGGCGGTATCGTGCCAGGTGTTGTCAAGGCGGCCGGCAACCAGTTGCTCGGGGAATTCAGGCACCGGGTCGCCTGCTTCCAGCGCCACTACCAGGCGCCGCCGGTATTCATCGAGGATGGCGCGCTCGCACGACTTGAACTGGTTGTCAGGAAACGGCGGGTAATCATCACGCTTACCGTCGGCAAAACGCCGCACTTCGCGTTTGAACTCCTTGAGCAGGGACACGGTGTCATACTCCGGATGCCCCTGGAAATAGACGATGCGGAATCCGTCCGGACTGACGGCAAGGTGCACTCCGGCGTCCGCGCTTTCCACCAGTACATGCAGACCCGCTTCCCGGAACTGCCCGGCACTGATGTTATTGAAGCGCGAATGCGGCACGTCGAACTTCGTGTTGACATCGTTTACCAGCGGGTGATCTGCCTGAATCACCCGGTGCGGAAACACACCCCAGCGCTTGGCAGGCAAGGCGCTGCGCGTCTGGCCGTGCTGGAACTGCATCGCCGCGTGCGTGGCGAGGCAGGAGCACAGCACCGAGGTCACGTTCTGCTGTGCCCAGTCGAATACCTCGCGCAGTGGCTCCCAGAAAGGTTCCTGGGACAGGTCGGGGTGCGAGACATTGGCGCCGGTGATGATCAGCGCATCCAGGCCCTCGGCGCGAATCTGCTCGAAGCTGTCGTAGTAGCGTTCGATGTGCGTCCGCGCCTGTTCCCCGCGCGGCAGTTCCCGCAACGTGAACGGGTGCATGTAGAACTGGGCGATCGGGTTGCTCTCCCCTATCAGGCGGAAGAACTGGCGTTCGGTCGCGGCCAGTGCTGCATCCGGCATCATGTTCAGCACACCGATGTGCAACTCGCGGATGGTCTGGTGCAGGGCCCGGCCCGGCTCTAGGATGGTCTGGCCTTCCTGGCGCAGGCGCTGGAAGGTCGGCAGGTCATTGTGGGCGACTATCGGCATGCGTGCTAGCCCCGCGGGTTGTCCGCCTTGCGGGCAATCGCGCTTTCCACAAGGTCGAGAAAGTCCTGCTCGTCGCGTACCCCCGCCACTTCATGCGAGGTCACGGTATAGCCATGCGGGCGCGCAATGGCCTCGTAGCGTGGCACGCGCGAATGGAACAGGCGCGGAAACACCCAGCTGCAGAAATCATCCGGGTCCACCTGTGCCGCGAACTCCTGTCCGCGCAGGACGAGATATTCCCGCAGCTGCTCCGCCAGAAACTCCGGCCGGTAATACAGTGGCTTGGGACTGCTCTGGGCGCGTCTGATCAGGGCCTCCTCCTCCGCCTTCTCGGTCACCCGGATGTACAGGATCAGCGTATGCTTCACCAGCAGGTCGATCACGGACGGCTCGTTGAGCTCGCACAGGCTGCCGCCCACATCGTTGACGTAATTATCGTAACCGTAAATCTCGTGTGCCTTGCGGATAAACTCGGGCACGTCCTGCATGGCCGCGATCTCCGCCTCGCGGTACAAGGCCTGGCGCCGTGAGAACTCATCCAGCGGGACGCCGCCCAGCTCCGGGTTGCCGAGCTTGCCGACAAAACTCAGCACCGGCCCCAGGTCATCCACCTTGATGTTGTTGCGGATATGGATCCAGTCGCGGCGCAGCAGGTCGCGCAGGAACGGTGTCTGCATCGCCTGCTGCTTGATCAGGTCCATGATCGGTTCATCCAGGTAGCGGGTGCCGATGCGGTAGTCGCCCGAGTAGTGGAACCAGTGGTGGTTACGCAGCAGCATCGACAGGTGGGTCTTGCCCACCCCGGACATACCCAGCAGGGTAACGCTCTTGTTTTTCCAGGCGCGGAACTCGTCAGTGGTGAACTGCATGTATCAGACTCCGGGTTCGGAACAGTGGGGAAGTTTAACCGAAACGCGGTACGGCGTCAGAGACCGGTGGCATCCCTCAGGGATTACCCGGGGCAGAGACAGCCCTCGCCCCTGCGGGGCCGCCGTCTCTGGCGCCCTGGCGTTCTCTCACGCCTGCGGCGCTCGAATCGAACCCGCTGGTTTATGATCAAGGCTGATCGAGGGATTGACTCGGGTCCCGCGCTCACGGCATGGCCCGGGCCAGCGTCTCGACCCGGGCTATGCCCGTAAACAATGGCCTCGCCTTCACCTGCCTCCCTGTAGTCGTACATCCCTGTAGTCCTCGCAATGACAAATAAATCAGCGCTTCCTAAAAAACGGTATACGGCGATTCCGGCTGTATATTGATGCCTGACTGACAATTCGCCAGCACCATGCGCGGCTGGTCAGAACGCTACCCGGATTTCTGGCCGGCTTGTGTCAAGTACCGCCTGAAAAATGCGACAAGCCGCCGGTAGGACGCACGCTCGTTCTCGAAACGTGTAAAACCGTGCCCTTCGTCCGGATAGACGAAATACTCCACCGTGCGGCCCATGTCATGCATGGATTGCACCAGCCGGTCGGATTGTACCCTGGGCACTCGACTGTCGTTGGCCCCCTGATGGATCTGCAGGGGAATCCTGATCCGTTCGATATGATAAAGCGGTGACAATGCCCGATTCCGTGCCCGGTTGCGGCGTGGATCAAATCCGAGCTCGACAAACAGGTTGCGCTGCAGATACCGCGGCCAGCTGCGCACAAATGTGGCCAGCTCGGTAAAACCGAAAAAGTCCACTGCAGCCCTGAACGTATCTGGATACTGTGTAATCAGCGACATCACGCTGAACCCGCCGAAACTCATTCCGAAAATAAACAGATTGTCATCGTCGACGATATCCATGCTTCGCACTGCTGCTGCGATTTCAACGATGTCACGGATATGACCACCACCCCAGTCATTGTCATCCAGAGCGGCATAGTTCTTTCCGAAACCGGTGCTGCCGCGCACATTGGGTGCTACAACGATAAAACCGCGGTTGGCCAGAAACTGGATAACGCTGTCATACAGAGGATCGATATGCTCGTGCGGACCGCCGTGAATAAGAAAGATAGCGGGGCGCCGGTTATTGGCCGAGGTGCCATTGGGAATAAAAAGATGCACCGGGATCTCAAGGCCATCAAAGCCCGGAATCCGCAATGAACGTGCCTCGGCGAAGTCATTGCTGTCAATCCCCGATTGGTTGGCGTCGTACAGAAGTACTGGTCCTTCTGTATCGACCTGATAATAGCGACCCGGCATACTCGAAGTCTCGGTGAGCACAACCCCCAAGCCCGGGTCACTCTCGCTGAATACTGCACCCGTAACAGTTTCGGGTGGCAGCCCGAAATCAGCCGGATCCTCGAAGCCATCGATGAATACGGCTGTGCGACCCGCTAACCCGGTGCGATATGCGATAACGGCGACACGTCCATCCGCATACATCGAGAGTGACTCCAGGTCATTTTCAAACGGCAACTGGACAGGTGTCGGCGCGGGATCACCGATCAGGTAGTTCCAGAGACGAAATCTGTCCGAGCCCAGGGCACTGAGGAAGTAGACCCGATCTCCGGCAAAGTTTGCGTCGACATTATTGATCCCGGGCGCGGCACTGATGTAACGTGTCAAGCCGGTCGGAAGATGCAGCAAGCCCAGGTGCCGTTCATCAAACCCGATCAGTTCCCCAAACAGCAGATACTGGCCATCCGCGCTTAGCTTGTCGCAGTCCAGGCTGCGTCCATTGCCAGGTAATAACTGGCGCGCCCTGCCGGTACTGACTTCCACCTGCCACAGGCCGGATTCACGGCGATTGTGGCGTGTCTGCGCGTAGTACAGTAGTGTGTCATCCGGCGAGAGGCCGCAGGCCATGGTGGTATCACCTCTGCCAACAGACGTGAGTCTCAGTATTTCTCCTGTTCCAAGATCCAGGCGGTAGAGGTCATGGTTCTCATTCCCTTCGTTATCACGCACGATAATCAGGAACCGGCCCTTGTGGTCAACCCCGAATCCCGAGACCGATTCAGACAAATGAGTAAGCTGACGCTGCAGGCCGCTGGCCAGGTCCAGCTCAAAAATATTGTCCACATGCCCATCGTTCCTGATGAAATAGATGGAGCGGTTATCCGGTGCAAATTGTAACTGGTCAAGCGGGCGGGTCTGGAAAAAGCGCTCGAACGCAAACTCTGTTGCTACGGGGCGTTCGGGAATATTGCCCAACTCGACAGAGAAAGAGACTGGCCTGATTCCTCTTGCGCCAGCGTGCAGGGGCATGACACACGACAAGACTACAAGCAGCTTACCCAGCAGGATGCCACGCATCGTTATCGACCTTCCTTTGTTGCGTAATGCTGTCACGCTATCTCCTGCCTTGTTGAGAAAGACCCTCGGAACAGCAGCCTGTTAATTTGCAGCAAATATTGACCCGGTTTTTTGCAGTGAAAAATGCATCACCGCTTCATCGGTCAGCTACCATCAGGTATTGCAGATGCTCCGGCTTACGGTTGTTCAAAGTAGCATACAAATATCTGCCCTGATTTGGTCAACATCGAGTGAAAATCAACAAGCGCAAATTCGGCCAAAGAGATAACGGCCAATTGTCTGGCCGTTTCCCGGGGGCAAAAATATATCTGCCAGTTCGCTTTTCACAGATACCGTACCTCGAGTTCGCTGCTGCCGGAATGCCGGTCTCAAATCGTCTCTATTCGAATTCTCCACCTGGAACTGAATCCCGGCACCTGATGATATTATTGCCAAGAAGAATCACCACACCGAACCAGCTAAACGGGTTTGAGATAATGCGGGAATTTTCGGAAATTACGCGCTGAGGAGGTCGGTCTAAGGGCATGAATCCGCCCACTTATTCAACGCAGGTCGCTGAATTCTTGTTAGATCGCCTCTGCCCCGCAGAGACGCGGGACAGAGACCAGACTGCTTGGCGGAGAGAGAGGGATTACCCGGGCCATACGGCCCTCGCCCCTGCGGGGCCGCCGTCACTGGCGCTCCGGCGTTCTCTCGCACCTGCGGCGCTCGAGTCGAACTCGCTGGTTTATGGACAAGGCTGATCGAGGGTTCGAATTCCGAGCACGACGCATTCATAAGAAAGGGGGCTGGAAGCCCCCTTTCTTATTGATATGGCGGAGAGAGAGGGATTACTCGGGCCATACGGCCCTCGCCCCTGCGGGGCCGCCGTCGCTGACGCTCCGACGTTCTCTCGCGCCTGCGGCGCTCGAGTCGAACCCGACTCTTTATATAATCGAGGGTTCGAACCCCTCTGCTGACAATCAAAAAGGCCCCGAATGGGGCCTTTTTGATTATTGGCGGAGAGAGAGGGATTCGAACCCTCGATACGGGATTACCGTATACACACTTTCCAGGCGTGCTCCTTCAACCACTCGGACACCTCTCCGGAATCAATTACTGCTGATCATTTCAACACTTAACTGCAAATCTGATCGACGGAACACGCCAGCGTGCTCGTTATTCGCCCGCTGCGCGGACTCACCCCTGCGGGGCCGCCGTCGCTGACGCTCCGACGTTCTCTCGGCGATGCCTCGAGTCAACCACTCGGACACCTCTCCGGAATCAATTACTGCTGATCATTTCAACACTTAACTGCAAATCTGATCGACGGAACACGCGGGCGTGAGCCGAACAGGCGCGGAAGAGTAAACCAGAACCCCATGTCGTTCAAATGGATTCCGGATGAGCGTTGCCAGGCACAGGCTCATCGAATCCGCCAGCGCCCGGCATCCCCCCTGCCCCGGATTGCCTGGATTGCCCGTGAAAGGCCAGCCGCTCTCTCCACGATAGCCCGGGCAGGCCTGTCAGGTCATGCCAGCTGCGCGCGGCAATTCAGCCCGGATACGCTCACGTGGCAGGCAACCGGGGTCACGACTCGACAGGAATTCCGACAGTCGCGCAACAGACAAGGAGATCGCAATATTAGTTATTTCAACAAGATACGAACTGATAAATGTCAAATTGTAAGGAATTGTTGACTAATTAGCATATCAGACTATTCTAATGCTATACCGAATTACCCGGAGGTAATGACGATGAGCCATAACTTTAGACGTTACATGCTGTTGCTGGGCATGCTGGCGCTCGGCTGGCTACCCGTTATCGGAGCAGCCGCTGATGATCCCGAGCTGTGCGCGCCATTCAAGGACAGCAAGGTGGATACCACGCTGGTGTCGACCATGCTGAAGGCAGCCAAAGACGGCTACCTGTATCGGATCCAGAAAGACTCCTCGCAGGTGGGCTTCTGTGTCGACAGCGAGTTCAAGCGCGTGGAGGCGGCCTTTAACGATTTCAGTGGCGGCCTGGCTTTGACGCCCGCCGAGTGGATTGCGCATGACCAGCAGGCGATGGTCGTGATCCGGACCGCCAGTCTGGATACCCGCGGTTCGATCGTAGAGAGCCTGATCAAGAGCGAACGTTTCTTCGACGTGGAGAAGTACCCGGAAATCCTGTTCGTGAGCCGCAGCTTCGAGTGGCTGGGCGCGGACAAGGCGAAGATCCATGGCGACCTGAGTGTGCATGGTGTCACCCGGCCGGTGGTGCTGGATGTCACGCTGATTCCGGCGGAGAAACAGCAAGGTACCGCCGAGGAGAGCATCCTGGTCAAGGCCTCAACCGTGATCAACCGTTCCGACTTCGGCATGGACAGCCTGTCCAGGCTGGTGAGTGACCAGGTTGAGCTGTGCATGAGCGTTGAGGTCCTGCGTTACCGCGGCTGATCGGCAGCGGCAAACGGCAAACGGCAAACGGCA
>DATKZN010000169.1:0-2027 GCA_035527955.1 Gammaproteobacteria bacterium | reverse complement strand
TGTCTCCTGATAGTAGCGGGCTGCCTCCTCGGGTTTGCCCAGCGAATACAGGGCCGAGGCAAGTCCGTAGTACACGGCCGGATGCGGCCCCAGGATTTCCTGTGCCCGCTGGAAGGAGTCGTAGGCCTCCTGGAACTTGCCGGCCCAGCCGAGCACCTTCCCGAGGTTCACCAGCGAACGCCCCGCATCCCTGGGGTCGAGACTCGCGATCACTGACTCTCGCACGGCCTCGCGGCGCGCCGCGTTCCAGGCGCCGTTCGGCCGGGCAATGCCTGCGTCGACCAGTTCATCGAACAGCGCCAGACCCAGCAGCCGGTAGCCTTCCATGCTGGTATGCACGTGGTCGACAAAATACTCCTTGCCGAAGACTGCATGCGGGTATGCCTCGCGGCGATACGCCTGGCGCAGGATCTCCGGGAAATCCACCAGCGGCACGCCTTCCTCTGTCGCCACCTCGGCCACGCTGCGCTGCATCGCGCCCAGCATGCGCAGCGGCGCAATGTCTTCCTCCACGGCCCGCTGGAAGGCCTGCTCCGATTCCGCATAGCGCCCCAGGCTGAACAGCGCCTGGCCAGTCCGGTAATGCAGCTCGGCATGGCGGTCATCGAGCGCCAGCGCCTCGCGATACAGCGCCAGTGCCGCGGCGGCATCGCTCGCGGCTGCAAGCTCCCCGGCACGCTCATACAGCGACTGCCACGCCTGCAGCGTCGCTGCGTCCAGCCCTTCCCGGTGTGCGCTCTTGAAGGGTGACATGTCCTTGAGATTGATTGCTGGCTGCACGAACAGGACGCCGGCATCCACGCTCTGCGCGATCCTGACCATGCGCAGCAGGTTGAGGCGGTAGTGGGTCAGGATGTGCTGCTTCAGCGCGTCGTCGCGCTGGTAGCTCTGCGGCCCGATGGTGTGGTTGAGGATCTCGTCCACTTCGCCGCTGAGCTGGCTGTGCGCCTTTGCCTGCTGCAGCGAGTCGGGCTGCACGGCATCGATCAGCTGCGCCAGGGCGGTATAGACCCGGGTGCCGCTGAGCGTGGCGTTCAGGTTGATGAGCCAGGCAGGCTGGTCGATCAGGCCGCCGTAGGAGCGTTGTTCGAGGAATTCGTTCTGCCCGGAATAGACGATGAACAGGTCCGGCTGGTATTGCTTGAGCTCGTTCATCAGGCGGGTCACGCGGTAGCTGGCGAAGCTGACGCCGCCGGCGTTGATGACCTCCCAGTTGCGGGTGGGTTCAGCGGCCTGCAGGTAGGCGCGCAGCCAGCCGCAGAAGGAGACCTCGTCGAAGTAAGGGCGGCCGTAGGTGGTGGAGCCGCCCATGCAGAAGATGCGGTAGCTGGTGTCGGCCTTCCGGAGGGGGAATTCCTGGTAGTTGAACAGGCCGCGCTTGTTATTGGCGGTTCTGAGGATGGGGCTGCCGTCGGGGCGGATGTC
Organism: Gammaproteobacteria bacterium; assembly: GCA_035527955.1. GTDB lineage: Bacteria > Pseudomonadota > Gammaproteobacteria > UBA9214 > UBA9214 > UBA9214. The sequence goes on along the minus strand of DATKZN010000169.1, from coordinate 602 downwards.
GGAGACGAACTGGGGCACGTTGTCGGCGAAGCCGACGAAGGGGTCCTCGGTGAGGAGCAGGGGGCGCACGCCGGCCACGGCAAGGACAACTTCCATGGCCCCGAAGAACGCCGCCACGATAATGACTATGAAGAGCGAGTGTTTGAGATACATACGCTAACGATAGCTTGTTTAATCGAAAGTGTAGCCGAGCTGTGCGCCGGATATCCAGCGCTGGGGAGTACACCAGCTCGGCAGTCGTGCTGGTGAGGCGGTCCATGCGCTTTTTCGATTGGTTATGAAACAGCAGGGCGATTACATTGTCATGGACTATATGCCAGGGGTGCCTGGCTCATACCCTGGTTATGGAGGTGGAGCATGTTGAGACTGGTCGAACGCGTGACAACGGCGCGCAAGCAACTGGAAGGCGGCGGATTCATGGTACGCCGACCGCTGCCGGCAGCGGGTGTGCGTATGGTTGATCCCATCCTGATGATTGATGAAATGGGACCGGTCGACTATGCCTCAGGAGAGGCCGTGGGTGCGCCGGATCACCCCCATCGCGGCTTTGAAACGGTCACCTATATGCTGGCGGGGGAATTCGAGCACCGGGATTCCGCCGG
>DATKZN010000168.1:0-2547 GCA_035527955.1 Gammaproteobacteria bacterium | reverse complement strand
AACTCGATCAATAAACCGGGCGTGCTTGCGAACGCCCGCATCGGCGGTCCGGTATTACAGTTCCCACTGCAGGCAGCTGTCAGGAGTCGCCTTTTTGCTTCCCTGTCGACAATGCTCGCGGTCGCACCAGAAACCAGCTGGCCAGGACCAACACGCCAAAGGCAGTGTAGCAAACCACAAAAACCCAGGGTGGTGCCTGATAGTACAGGAGTTCGTTCAACCAGTACCTTATGAAGGAACCGTCGTAGACCGTTTCTCCCGCTTTTGATCTTAGCCCCATTTCCCAGATAGTCAGCGGGCAAATAGCGCCGAACCAGGCCTGCAGCACGATGACGCCAACCCCGAGTAAATGCGCGACACGAAACCACGGGTTTCTGACCCAGCGCCATGATAGCAACTTACCCGCGAAGATCAGAATCAGGCCGAGCACAACAAAGGCTGCGAACAGTGCATGGGTTACCAGTACGACATCAGCGACCAGCGAATAAAATGCCCGGGATTCCATGATGCCCGTTAGGGTCTTGCATCCACGGCGGGGCGCTGGCCTGTCCGACGGCATGCCATTGTTATGCACCCCTCGCAGCTGTGGTTGTGACCGATCTCCGTGCCATCAGGCAACTACACCAAATACTCGACCAACAGCTGCGGTTAGCACCATGGCGAGTGCGCCCCAGAAAGTGACACGCATTGCACCGGCGGAAACGGCGGCACCACCGGCCACCGCGGCAAGAGCGCCGAGACAGGCTAAAAAGAACAGGGAGGAACCGGCAACTGCCGCGATTAGCCGGGATCCAGGGACAATCCATGCCACTAACAACGGCAGAGCGGCACCCACTGTGAAGGTCCCTGCTGAAAAAAGGGCGGCCTGTATGGGTCGCGCAGCCGCGTTTTCCGATATGCCGATTTCGTCGCGGACGTGTGCCCCGAGCGCGTCGTGAGCCATCAGTTTTTCTGCCACCTGCATGGCCAGGGCGGGTTCAAGCCCTCTGCTCTGGTAAATTTGCGCCAGCTCATCTTTCTCAAATTCGAAGTCCTTCTCTAGCGAATGTTTTTCAAGTGCTATGTCAGCGTTCTCGGTATCGGACTGAGAGCTTACGGAAACGTATTCGCCGGCAGCCATTGACATTGCCCCGGCAACTAGTCCCGCAACGCCAGCAAGCAGAATGCTCGCCTGGGTAGCGCTGGCCGCGGCGACACCAATAATGAGACTGGCGGTAGACACAATGCCGTCGTTGGCGCCCAGTACGGCTGCGCGTAGCCAGCCCGCGCGATGTGATCGGTGGATTTCATGGTGACTCATGGGTTGCCTCGGTGGGTCTTGTGCACAGGACGCCTGACATCAATGCCGTCCTCGCCGGATCTGGCTGCATGCCATTTAACGGCTGCACAGCGGCTCTGGTTCTGCTGGTTTGGCTTTGGCGAAATCATTTACCTGGTTCGGATTGCAAATATCGAATTATATCAACGGATTCGTACATCCATTCAACACTGCCATTCTCGTGCTCTATCCGCAAGCACGGCACCTGGCCTTTGCCGCCACCGGCGATCAGGTCAGCATTATTGCCCGCATCAAACATAATATCTTTGAGTGGAATCCTGATGCCTCGCCACCAAAGTACCGCGCGTACGGCGATGCAGTAAGGGCATGTACTGAAATAGTACAACTGGTGGCCCTCGAGCTGTTTCCGATCGCGTCCCGGCAAAATGCGCCTCATCGTGTCTGCGACCCGGCGCCGCTTATCAGCGACAAACTGCGCACAGAGCGGTAACTATGTCCGGCATCATGCGCTTCTCAGGCGGCACAGGTGTACGCTCTTTATGGCATTCACCGCAGGACTTTTACCAGCGACATGACATGCTCCTCGGCGTAACCGGCTTGAATGGCTTTCTCGAACAGGCTGGCGAAATTATCAAATTCTACATCCTCGGATTCACATAATGGTGCGGCATGCTCGCTTGCTACCAACCGGCTGTTGTGCCACCGTCGATCTGGAACGCCGCCCCGGTGACGAAGCGGGCGTCGTTGCAAGCAAGGTAAAGTATCGCGGAAGCTATCTCTGCGGGTGTTGCCATCCGTTTCAAAGGTGCTGCTTCAATGAGCGATTGCTCCATGTGAGCGGGGTCGCTAGCCTGCTCAATACCGTCCCGCCGCACCATATCGGTATCGACATAGCCCGGGCAAACGCAATTCACTCTGACGTCGGGTGCGAACTCCAGGGCCAGGGCGCGGGTCATATTGACGACCCCCCCTTTTGAGGCGCAATAGACGACCAGGTCTCGAGCACCAATCAGGCCAGCGTCAGACGCCAGGTTGATTATGTTGCCCTTACTCTCGCGAAGCGCTGATATCGCCGAGCGGATACAGAAAAAGGTACCCTTCAGATTGATGTCCAGCGTTTGATCCCAGGCTGTTTCATCGAAATCCTCAATGGGACCTGATTTGGCTACTCCGGCGCTATTAACCAGTATATCGAGGCCGCCCAGTTCTGTTATCGCGGTTTTGACCACGGCCTCACAGCCCGACGCCGTGCCCACGTCACCGGGGGC
>DATKZN010000167.1:0-2453 GCA_035527955.1 Gammaproteobacteria bacterium | reverse complement strand
TTAAGTTCGCTGCGTGTTTCCGGGTATTCAAATGCACTGAAAATCAGCGCGGTAAATCCGAACTACCCATCAAAAACTCATCGACCGCACGCGCACATTGTCGCCCTTCACGGATAGCCCAGACGACCAGCGATTGGCCGCGGCGCATATCGCCGGCGGAAAATACCTTATCTATCGAGGTACGGTATTGCTCGGTATCGGCCTGCACGTTGCCGCGCGGGTCGAGGTCTACGCCCAGTTCCTGCAGCATGCCCTCGTGGACGGGATGCACGAAGCCCATCGCCAGCAACACCATGTCGGCCTTGAGCTGGAACTCGCTGCCCGGAATTTCCTCCATTTGCCACTGGCCATTGTCAGCCCGCTTCCAGTCAACCCGGACGCAATTTATTGCGGTAGCCTTGCCGTTCTCGCCTTCGATGGACCTGGTGGAGACTGACCAGTCGCGAATCGCACCTTCTTCCTGGGAGCTGGAAGTACGCATCTTGTTGGGCCAGTTGGGCCAGGTCAGCGCCTTGTCCTCCTTTTCCGGCGGGCGTGGCATGATTTCCAGCTGGGTCACGGAAAGCGCGCCCTGGCGGATCGAGGTGCCGATGCAGTCTGAGCCGGTATCGCCGCCACCAATGACAATCACATGCTTTCCCTTTGCACTCAACGCTACCTGCTCGGGAACAACATCACCGGCATTGCGCTTGTTTTGCTGTGGCAGGAAAGTCATCGCGAAGTGCACACCGTCCAGTTCGCGCCCGGGGACATTCAGGTCACGCGAATGTTCCGAACCGCCGGTCAGCGCGACGGCATCGAACTTGCCCAGCAGCTGGCGTGCAGGCAGGGTAACGCCGACGTGGGCATCGGTATGAAATGTCACACCTTCTGCCTGCATCTGGGCAAGGCGGCGGTCAATTATGTGTTTCTCCATCTTGAAGTCGGGGATGCCGTAACGCATCAGGCCGCCGATGCGATCCTGTTTCTCGAAGACCTCGACGGCATGCCCGGCACGTGCCAGCTGCTGCGCGCAGGCGAGACCAGCGGGACCCGAGCCGATAACGGCGACCAGCTTGCCGGTCCTGTGCGCGGGAATCTGCGGCGTAATCCAGCCTTGCTCCCAGCCCTTGTCCACGATGGCGCACTCGATGGTCTTGATGGTTACCGGGTTGTCATCGATGTTGAGGGTGCAGGCGGCCTCGCAGGGGGCCGGGCAGATACGCCCGGTAAATTCGGGGAAATTATTGGTCGAGTGCAGGACCGCGAGTGCCTCTTCCCAGTTGCCGTGGTACACGTGGTCATTCCAGTCCGGAATAATGTTGTTGACCGGGCAGCCCTGGTGGCAAAAGGGGATGCCACAATCCATGCAGCGCGCACCCTGCTGGCTGAGCTCGTTGTCGGGCAACGAGATGACAAACTCGCGGTAGTGCTGGACGCGATCGCCGGCCGGGGCATAGCTACGGTCAAGCCGCTCATACTCGATGAATCCTGTTGGCTTGCCCATGCCTAGCGTCCTCCCGTGGCGGATTGCGTGGCCGTCGCCTGGGCGGTCTGCATTTCCTGCAGTGCGCGCCGGTAGTCGACCGGCATGACCTTGACGAATCTGGGCAGGTAATCATTCCAGTTGTCCAGAATGTTGCGGCCACGCGAACTGTTGGTGTAGTGGACATGTTTCATGATGAAGTGTCGCAGGCGCCAGGCATCATGGCGCGTCATGTCATGGAGAATATCGACCCTGCCGTGGGTTTCCAGGTCGCCACCCTGGTGATCCAGGTTTTCCAGGGCATCGTCCTCGGCAAGGATCGGCTCGAGTTCCACCATGGCGAGGTTGCAGCGCTTTTCAAAGTCACCCCGTTCGTCCAGCACGTAGGCGATACCGCCGCTCATGCCAGCGGCGAAATTGCGGCCGGATTCGCCCAGCACCACCACGATGCCGCCGGTCATGTATTCACAACCGTGGTCACCGACGCCTTCCACTACTGCGGTTGCGCCCGAATTGCGTACGGCAAAGCGTTCGCCGGCAACGCCGCGAAAGTAGCTTTCACCGCTGATGGCGCCGTACAGCACGGTATTGCCCACGATGATGTTTTCTTCAGGCACGATCGGGCTTTCCGCGGGCGGGTAGACGACCAGCCTGCCGCCACTGAGACCCTTGCCAACGTAGTCATTACCTTCGCCGATAAGCTCCAGGCATACGCCGTGGGCGAGGAATGCACCGAAACTCTGACCGGCGGTGCCGCGCAGGGTGATGCTGATGGTGTCTTCCGGCAGGCCAGCATGGCCATAGCGGCTTGCGACTTCGCCTGACAGCATGGCGCCGACGGTACGGTTGGTGTTGCCAACCGGGAGCTCGATCCTGACCGGTTTCCGGGCTTCCAGGGCCTGTTGTGACAGGCGGATCAGTTCGTTGTCCAGCGCCTTGTCGAGTCCGTGGTCCTGGGTGTCGGTGTGGTAGATGCCCACGCCGGGTC
>DATKZN010000166.1:0-10103 GCA_035527955.1 Gammaproteobacteria bacterium | reverse complement strand
GCCGCCGCCTTGCGGCGCCGGCGCGGCGCCAGCAACAGGGCATCCAGGGCCCAGGCAATGCCCGTGAACAGGGTCGCACCAACCAGCAATGTCGGAAAATTAAAAGTCATTGGTCTATCATCCACACCAGGTTCAAGTTTTCACCATTATATGCACGGCGCTCATTCATTATCCACGCGCAGCACGGCCAGGAAGGCGGCCTGCGGAATCTCCACCTTGCCAAACTGTTTCATGCGCTTCTTGCCCGCCTTTTGTTTTTCCAGCAGCTTGCGTTTACGGCTGATGTCGCCACCATAGCACTTTGCCGTGACATTCTTGCGTAATGCTTTCACAGTCGTGCGCGCGATGATCTGGCCGCCGATGGCCGACTGGATGGCCACATCGTACATCTGGCGCGGGATCAGTTCCTTCATGCGCGAAGCCAGCTGACGTCCGCGAGTCTGAGCCAGGTCGCGATGCACGATCAGCGACAGCGCATCGACCCGCTCGCCGTTGATCATGATATCGAGCTTGATCAGCGGTGCCGCCTGAAAACGCAGGAAATGGTAGTCGAAGGAGGCATAGCCGCGGCTGACGGACTTGAGCCGGTCGAAGAAGTCCAGCACGACCTCACTCAGTGGCAGCTCGTAGTTAAGGGACACCTGGTTGCCCAGGTACTGCATGTCGCGTTGAGTACCGCGCTTCTCGATGCACAGTGTGATGACGTTACCGACGTAGTCCTGCGGCACCAGGATATTGGCCAGTATGATCGGTTCGCGGACTTCCGCGACCTGGCTGACGGGCGGCAGACTGGCCGGATTGTCGATCTTCAGCAGTTCGCCCTTCGTATCCAGCACCTCATAGATCACCGTCGGTGCCGTGGTGATCAGGTCCAGGTCGTATTCGCGCTCGAGCCTTTCCTGCACGATCTCCATGTGCAGCATGCCGAGAAAACCGCAGCGGAAACCGAAGCCCAGCGCATCGGAGGTTTCCGGCTCGTAGTGCAGCGCCGCATCGTTGAGCCGCAGTTTCTGCAGGGCGTCGCGCAGGTCCTCATAGTCGTCGGAGCTGACCGGGTAGAGCCCCGCGAACACGTTGGGCTGTGCCATCTTGAAACCGGGCAGCGCGCTGGCGGCCGGGTTGCTGGCCTGCGTCAGTGTGTCGCCCACCGGCGCGCCGTCGATGTCCTTGATCCCGGCGATCACGAAACCGACATCGCCGGCCTCCAGTAGCTCGCGGTCTTCCTGCTTGGGCGTGAATACGCCGAGCCGTTCTACCTGGAAGTTTCGGCCGGTCGACATCACGCGGACCTTCTCGCGTCTCGTCAGGCGGCCGTCCATCACGCGAATCAGCGAGATCACGCCGACGTAGTTGTCGAACCAGGAATCGATGATCAGCGCCTTGAGCGGCGCCTCGGTGTCGCCGCCCGGCGGCGGAATGCGGCGCACCAGTTCTTCCAGAACGTCCTCCACGCCCTCGCCCGTCTTGGCACTGCAGCGTACGGCATCGGTTGCCTCGATGCCGATAATCTCCTCGATCTCGCGGATCACGCGCTCGGGATCGGCGGCCGGCAGGTCGATCTTGTTCAGCACCGGCACCACCTCGAGGTTCAGGTCGATGGCGGTGTAGCAGTTCGCCACACTCTGCGCCTCCACACCCTGCGCCGCGTCCACCACCAGCAGCGCCCCTTCACAGGCCGCCAGCGAACGCGACACCTCGTAGGAGAAATCCACGTGCCCGGGGGTATCGATCATGTTGAGTTCATAAACCGCGCCGGAACGCGACGTGTATTTCAGCGACACGCTCTGCGCCTTGATGGTGATGCCGCGCTCGCGCTCCAGGTCCATCGAGTCAAGCACCTGGTTCTCCATCTCGCGTTCGGTCAATCCGCCGCAGATCTGGATAAAGCGGTCCGCCAGCGTCGATTTGCCGTGATCGATATGGGCAATGATGGAAAAATTGCGGATTTGCTGGTTATTGGTCATCGCAGTTTGCATGGCGCAGGACGGGCGCGCTCGGCGCCTGCAGGGGGAGCATCGGGAAATACGCTGGTATATGCCACAAGTTACTGATTGCTTGAAAGGTTCCGGATTATACAGTAACGCGGTTGCAAGTCACTCACGGCGTATCAGGGGACGCGCTGACAGTGGCTGCGCAGCAGGTCCTCGTCCAGGAAGTAATAACAGAGCTCGCGCCCGTCCCCGACCAGCACCGGCACCCGTGTGCCGTAGCGACCGGCCAGATCGGGGTCGCGATCGATATCGACGGTGACAAAGGTAAAGTCCAGCTCAGGACGCAGGCGCTCAAGCGCCTGCGTCATGTCAGTACAGAGATGACAGCCCCGGCGTACGTAGACTGTCAGCTGATTCGGCACGGGTGCCCGGGGCCATCCGGACCGGCTAGTTGTCCCCCGGCACCTTGAGTGCCAGAAATGTCGGGCTGCCGCCGCGCTGCACCAGCATCGCGACTGACTTGCCGGGCTGCAGTCCGTCCACCATGGCGTTGAACTGCTTGATGTCCTGCACCGGTTTGTTGTCCACGCTCAGGATGATGTCGCCCTTGCGCAGCCCGGCACGCCCCGCTGCACCGTTGTCCACCTGCGACACCACCACACCGGAACTGACACCGTTTTCGCTGATCTGCTGTTCGGTCAGGGGCATCACGATGATACCGAGCCGGTTCGTCTGCGCCGCTTCCGGCGCCCTGGCCCGGGCCAGCTCCTCGCCCTCTTCCGGCAGTTCACCGAGCGTGACCATGACGGTGCGGTTGCGCGCGTCACGCACCACCTCGACCGGCAGCTTCACGCCGACCTCGCTGCTGCCGACGATGGGCGGCAGATTGGCGGAATTGATCACCTCGTTGTTGTTGAACTTCACGATAACGTCACCGACCTTGATGCCGGCGTCCTGGGCCGGGCTGTCAGGCAGCACCTTGGCGACCAGCGCACCGCGCGGCTTCTTCATGCCGAACGATTCGGCCAGGTCCAGCGTCACGTCCTGGATCAGCACGCCCAGCCAGCCGCGGCTGACGTGACCCTTGGTCTTGAGCTGGTCGACCACATCCATGGCCACCTCGATCGGGATCGCGAACGACAGGCCCATGTAACCGCCGGTGCGGCTGTAGATCTGCGAGTTCACGCCGACCACCTCGCCGTCCTGGTTAAACAGCGGACCGCCGGAATTGCCCGGGTTGATGGCCACATCGGTCTGGATGAACGGCACATAATTCTCGCTCGGCAGGCTGCGGCCCTTGGCGCTGACGATACCGGCGGTGGCGGACAGGTCGAAACCGAACGGCGAGCCGATCGCCAGCACCCACTCGCCCACTTCCAGATCGCGCGACTCGCCGATCTTCACCACCGGCAGGTCAGTGGCCTCGATCTTGACCAGCGCGATATCGCTGCGCTTGTCCTCGCCGATCACCTCGGCCTTCAGTTCGCGCCGGTCGCTCAGGCGCACGATGATTTCATCGGCCTCGTTCACGACATGGTAATTGGTCAGAATGTAGCCGTCTGCGGAAATAATGAAACCGGAACCGAGCGACTTGGAATCGTGGTAGCTGGGCTCACCTTCGTTTTCCTGGTCGAAAAAATACTTGAACAGTTCGCCGAACGGGCTGCCCTCAGGCAACTCCGGGATTTCGAAGCCTTCCGGCAGATGCGGCATGCCGGTCTTGACCTTTTGCGTGGTACTGATATTTACCACGGACGGACTCGCCTCCTTGATCAGTCCCGTAAAGGACGGCAGGTGCTCGGCCTGTGCGACTTGCATCCCGGCAAGGCAGAACAGCATTGCCGACAACACGAGGCCTGCATACCCTTTTTGAATCATCATACTTTTCTCCCTACCTGTAATCCGAATGTACCAAATGACATCAACCGGCCGCTGCAATCAGAGCCCGCCACCCACATGCTGCCGCAGGACCACGGGCTGGAATGCAGCATCGACCCGGGTACGCCGGCTGAAGCGCGCCAGCCAGGCCAGCCCGGCCGCCAGTCCGGCCACAGCACCGGCGATCGCCGCCACGTCACTGCCGCCGGCCAGCCACTGACCGCACAACGCGCCAACGAACAGGGTAAGCAGTGGCAGTGCATACACGGCGAGCGCGCCACGTACCAGCCCGGTTTCCGAAATACCGATCACGACCCGGTCGCCGATCCCGGCGCCGATGTGGTTGAGCACCTTCAGCGTCACCGCGCGGTTACCGAAGGCACGCGCAATCACACCCGTGCCGCACCCCTCGCTCGACGCACATCCGCCGCATGCGCTGCGGCGTTCGCTCTCGACCCAGGCGAACTCACCCTGCACATCGACGACCTGCCCGGTTTCTTCAATCATTGGCTGCGTCCGCATTGCGTGCGACGGAATTCGCGATCATCTCGACGGTCGTGGCCGGCACCTCGCCCACCACCGTGACCTGGCTGTCGTCATGCATGACCCGGTAGGCGTTCATGGCACCCATGCTCGACAGGCCGATGAACCCGGGCCGCTCGGCGGGCGACTGCTCGACGTAGACGGAGACGGTCGCCAGGCCGTCGGTGTATACCATGTGCTCGGCATCCCCGCGCCCCTCGCGCATGCGCTTGTGCTGGAAACTGGTCAGCCTGAAGCCGCCGGGCAGCCTGCCAACGGTCCAGCCAGGTTCTCCGGCCGGACTGCCGCTGGGGGAGTTGCGAATGTCCTCCTGCCGGTGCCAGGCGTAGCCGTCACCGGTCAGGGAGGGTTGCAGGTCGTCGATGGGGATATCCGGACCGATCACCAGCCGGGTAAACATGACCTGCTCGATGGGCTTGCCATCGACACCGGTCAGGTCCGACTTGAGCAGCATGCGGGTATCCTTGTCGATCCAGAAACGGTAGCCGTAGCGGAATGCATCGCGCGGCGTGATCGCGATGACCCGCGCGCTGTAACCGGCCATGCGATCATCGCCGACATCTTCCAGTGCATAGTACGGGGATACGCTGTCCAGGTCCCTGGGCACGACCGGGAACGGCTGGCGCGGCCGGCTCTGTCCGATCATGACCGAACGATTGTCCGGCATAATGCAGGTGACCGACTTGTCATCACGCAGCACCTCGCGCGCACTGCCGGTCAGCGACACCAGGCGCTCGCGCTGGCCACCGGCGTCCATGCGATGGATGATACGCATTGTCTCGAGCTTGTCATCGTGCAGATAGACGAAGGTGCCGTCGTAATCGAGCGTCTGCAGGGCGCTGGACATCTCGTCCAGCCAGTCACGGGCGCTGTCCCCTGCAAACACCTGGCCGCTCGCGGCGAGCAGAACTATCAGCAACCCCTTCACGGCTTCATATCCCGGAACCTCCGGTCTTCAACCGGACCTGCTGCAGCACATTGTCATTCAACGGCTTCGTTGCTGTCGGGCTGCAGGTCCTGCCCCACGAGTCGTACGTAGGGTAGCATGCCCTGCATGCCGCGATTGACCGCGTATTCGTTGTGATTGACCAGGTAGACATCCAGGCCGCGCGCGCTGTTGCGCTTGGCGACCGGAGGCAGGGTGTTGTCGGCGCGTATGTAGTCATTAACGCCCGGGGCGCTGGCGACGGCCGGCGCACCTGCCGGGCCCTGCTGGCGGACAGACTGCAGCGAGAGCACGGCCACGGCGGCCACCGATGCAGCCAGCGCCAGCCCGGCAAGCGGCCTGAACAGGGCCTTGACGCTGGACGGGGCGGCGTGAATCTCTGCCTCCTGCTCCAGTGCCGCGTGGACACGCTGGTGAAAACCGGTATTGACCCGGTGCGGCAGATTGCTGCGCAGGGCATCGCTGATGACCTGGTAGCGTGCCAGCCGGTCGCGCAACGCGTCATCCCGCTCCAGTTGCCTGAGCAGCAGGGCATGTTCGTCCTCGTGCAGTTCGTCATCGACCAGGGCCGAGAGCTGTTCGTGCAGTGTGTCCTTCATGTCATTCAACCTGTTGTGCGATTACTTCAACAATGGCCTCAATTTCACATCGATCGCGTCACGCGCCCGGAAGATCCTTGAACGCACGGTACCGATCGGACAGTCCATGGCCTGCGCGATTTCGTCGTAACTCAGTCCTTCCAGCTCGCGCAGGGTGATTGCCGTGCGCAGATCATCCGGCAAATCGTTTATCGCGCTGGCGATCGTTTCCTTCAGCTCGTCCCGGAGCAAGACGTGCTCAGGGGTGGCGTAATCTCTCAGACCATCAGCGCCTTCATATTGTTCCGCTTCCCGGGCATCGAGATCGGTCCTCGGCGGCCGGCGGCCGCTGGCCACCAGGTGGTTCTTGGCCGTGTTGATCGCAATCCGGTAGATCCAGGTGAAGAACGCGCTGTCGCCGCGGAAATTGTCCAGCGACTTGTAGGCCTTGATGAAGGCCTCCTGCGCGACGTCCAGCGCCTCATCGTGATCATGTACATAGCGATATGCCAACTGTATGATTTTATTCTGATATTTCAGAACCAGAATATCAAACGCCCGCTTGTCGCCCTGCTGTACCCGTTCTACCAGCGCCTGATCTATGCTTCGTTCGCCCATCCGGGCCGTCTCCCGTCAACCCGGCACATCACATCGACAACCCGGATCCTGGATAGTTCATGTTAGTGTAGGTGAATCAGGCAGTTCCATCAGGAACCGCAGATCGCATCCATTGCTGAAGGCGAATTGTACACGTTCTCTTGACGGTAACCCGTCCTGATAACGATTATTGACCGACCCCGTTCAGGACCGACACAGCATGCCAAAGCACCACCAGTATGATGTCCTGATCATTGGCAGCGGCGCGGCGGGGCTCAGCCTCGCCCTGCGCCTGCCCGAGACCGTGCAGATAGCGGTGCTGGCCAAGAGCCGCATTGACGAAGGCTGCACCTTGTACGCCCAGGGCGGTATCTCGGCCGCCATTGATCCTGCCGACACCTTCGAATCGCATATCGCCGACACCCTCGATGCCGGTGCCGGCCTGAACAAACCGGACGTGGTGCGCTATACCATCGAACATGCCCCCGCGGCGATCGACTGGCTGGTCGAGCTCGGCGTACCGTTCACCCGGCACGGCGCTGACGGCGAGCCGATCACCTTCCACCTGACCCGCGAGGGCGGGCATTCGACGCGGCGGGTGCTGCACGCGGCCGACGCAACCGGCCGCGCCATGGAAACCACGCTGGTCGACGAAACCCGCAGGCGCGACAACATCACCCTGTTCGAACACCACATCGCCATTGATCTGATAACCGGCGCCAAGCTCGGGCTCGAGGAAAACCGCTGCCTGGGTGCCTACGCGCTGGATATCAAGGCCCACCGGGTCGAGGCATTTGCCGCGCGCAATGTCGTACTGGCAACCGGCGGCGCCAGCAAGGTCTATCTGTACACCAGCAACCCCGACACCTCCAGCGGCGATGGCATCGCCATGGCCTGGCGCGCCGGCTGCCGGGTTGCGAACATGGAGTTCAACCAGTTCCACCCGACCTGCCTGTACCACCCGCAGGCCAAGTCGTTTCTGGTCACGGAGGCCGTGCGCGGCGAAGGCGGAGTGCTAAAACTGCCCGATGGCACGCCCTTCATGGAAGACTTCGACGCGCGCGGCAACCTGGCCCCTCGCGACATCGTGGCGCGCGCTATCGACCACGAGATGAAACGTCTCGGCATCGAGTACGTGCTGCTGGACATCAGCCACAAGCCGGCGCCTTTCATCAAGGAACATTTCCCGAACGTCTATGCGCGTTGCCGCGAACTCGGCTATGACATGACGCTGGAGCCGATCCCGGTGGTACCGGCGGCCCACTATACCTGCGGCGGCGTCATCACCGACCTGCGCGGCCGCACCGACCTGCCGGGACTGTACGCGGTCGGCGAGGTGGCCTGCACCGGCCTGCACGGTGCCAACCGCATGGCCAGCAACTCGCTGCTGGAATGCCTGGTGTTTGCCGCGGCCGCCGCCGCGCAGATCGGCGACACCCTGACCGACATCCAGGCACCGCCACCGCTGCCCGCCTGGGACGAATCTCGCGTTCGGGATTCCGATGAAGAGGTGGTGGTCATGCACAACTGGGACGAGCTGCGCCGCTGCATGTGGAACTACGTGGGCATCGTGCGCACCAACAAGCGCCTCGAGCGCGCCTGGCGCCGGGCGGATCTCCTGCAGCATGAAATCCACGATTACTACAGCAACTTCACCGTCTCCAGCGACCTGATCGAGCTGCGCAACCTGGCGCAGGTCGCGTCGCTGATCATCCGCTCGGCCCAGCTGCGCAAGGAAAGCCGCGGCCTGCACTACACGCTCGATTACCCTCAGACAGATCATTCACGACCGCCCATGGATACCGTTCTCGATCCGCAGACCTTCGGCAACGAAATTACCCGCCTGCCGGGTTGATCGACTAGCGGCGCAACAGACCTGCAGCTATGCGATGGTGAACTCCTCGGGCACGGCCGTATCGACGACCGTGCACTGCACAGCGGTGACCCCTGCCTGCGATGGCCCCGAATGCAGCCAGGTACAGAGCGACTGAACGTCCGCTTCCGCGCCGCAGGCCAGCACCTCGACGCGGCCATCCGGCAGATTGCGTGCATGGCCGCGAACGCCCAGGGCAAGCGCCTGCGCCTGCGTGCTGGCGCGAAAGAATACGCCCTGCACCCGTCCCGACACGATGCAGCGCCGGCAGATCACGGCCGCCTTGCCTGGGAGCCTGTCCGGGTAATCATGTTGCTGCTGCGGTGGCGGGAAACCGGCTCATTTTTGCGCTCCTTCTCGTCAAATAGAACCCGCTATTCTCCTCGAACGATCGCAAAACTGTCCTCGCTTTCCCACTCGCCTCGCTACGCACAGATTACCCGGACAGGCTCCTAGGGCGTGACAGCCGCAGCGGCGGTGGAACCCGACAGGGCGGCCTGTTTGGCGCGTTCCGCTTCCTTGCGCTCGATGTACTGCTCGATGGCCGCACGCGTCACCGGTCCTTCCTGGCGGGCCGCGCGCTCGCCTTCCGGCGAAATGATGTAGGTGGTCGGCAGGCCCAGTACCGGGCCCAGCGGGGTCACCGGCAGCGGATCCATGCGCATGACAGGGTAGGACATCATGTGGCTCTCGACGAATTCCCTGAGGTATTCCTCGTTCACCTCTTCATAGTTCACGCCCAGCACCACCAGGCGCCCGCGGTTTTCCTCGTGCAGGTCGACCAGGTCCGGGATCTCTTCCAGGCAGGGCGGACACCAGGTGGCCCAGTAATTCACCACCACCCACTTGCCACGGTAATCCGACAGCGACACCGGCTTGCCATCCAGGCCAGGCAGGGTGAAATCGACCGCGTCACCGGCCAGCGCCGTGGTGGCGAACAGCGCGGCAATCAATATGAACAGATGCATGCTTGACTCCTGATTACACTCTGGCAGGGATTATACACCGCGCCGCGCGGGCGGCGGGTGATTAGCCTGTCCCAACCCAAACAGGCTACACTTGTGACTCCCGAACAGGCACAGGGTTCCACCACCTACCCACGTGAATACCATCAGCAAACAGGACTTTACCGACAGCATCTGCGACGCGCTGCAGTACATTTCCTATTACCATCCGCCGGATTTCATCAAGGCCTTGCACGCGGCCTGGCAGCGCGAACAGGCACCGGCCGCGCGCGATGCCATGGCCCAGATCCTCATCAACTCGCGCATGTGCGCCGAGGGACACCGGCCGATATGCCAGGACACCGGCATCGTCAACGTATTCCTGAAAATCGGCATGGACGTGCGCTGGGACACCGACAGCAGCATCGACGATATGGTCAACGCCGCGGTACGACGCGCCTATCTCGACCCCGGCAACCCGCTGCGCGGCTCCATTGTCAGCGACCCGGCCGGCGCGCGCCGCAACACCGGCGACAATACGCCGGCCGTGATCCACACGGACGTCGTGCCGGGCAACACGGTGGAAATCACCGTGGCCGCCAAGGGCGGCGGCTCGGAAAACAAGTCGCGCTTCGCCATCCTCAACCCCAGCGACGATATCGTCGAGTGGGTGCTGGAACAGGTGCCGACCATGGGCGCCGGCTGGTGCCCGCCGGGCATCCTTGGCATCGGCATCGGTGGCACCGCCGAAAAGGCCATGCTGCTGGCCAAGCAAGCGATCCTCGAGCCGATCACCATTCACGAACTGCAGGC
>DATKZN010000165.1:0-15336 GCA_035527955.1 Gammaproteobacteria bacterium | reverse complement strand
CCGGACAATGTCGGCTGCAAGTCAGCCAAACAGGGAGTGTGACCGACCGAATGAACCATAACCTGCGCCGATATTTTTTCCCTTTAGTTCTTGCCTGGTGTGGGTCGGCGGTGCATGCCGACGATGGCTGGAAGCTGCTGTTCGCTACGGATGCACACGGACTCTCGGAGTCAGATCAGCTGGCAATCTATCGTTCCCTCGGCCTGACGCGCAGTGCGGACGGCAAGAAACTGCTGGTGATGGGCGGCGAAGATGCCGGGCCGGCCCGCTTTGCCGTGCAGCGGGAAGATATCAATGCGGACGGTCGCATCGAGGTGTTTGTCATCGGTGGCAATACGTTCCTGTCCGGCGAGACCGGTAGTTCGATATGGCTGTTCACCCGCCCGGCGCCGGACGGCGACTGGCAGGTGAATCTCGGTATTCCGGCCACGTCCTATAGCCTGCTGGCGCGGAGCGATTCCGCTTATCCGGATCTGCGCCTGAGCGGTGCCGGTGCCTGCGATGTCGTGTGGCGCTGGGAAGGGATGGCCTACGAGTATCACGAGGAAATAGCCACGGGGCCGGGCGGTTGCGATCTCGCGCCCTGAACACGGCGGCAGTGCCGTGCGGCCGGCTCACACCCCGGCGATGACCAGCGGGACCAGCAGTTCGTCGGCCGTCAGTCCACCATGCACACCGATCAGTTCAACGCGTTTTTCCTGCGGCAGCCAGTCCTTCAGGGTGTAATTCGACTGCATCAGCAGGACGCGGTCACCGATCCGCCGCGCCAGTTCCGGGTGCGGTGCCCCGGGTCCGAACCAGTGGTGATCGAGCAGGTGTGACGCGCTAAAGCCGTGTGCCACGCCGGCCAGCCCGGATTCCACGTAACTGTCGAAGTCCCGTTCGCAACCGGGTCGCAGGTAGCAATAGACCGAGCGTGGTTCACCGCACAGCGGCAGGGCGAGCATCTCGCGCAGTTCGGGATGGTCGTCCAGGCTGAGGCGGCTGGCCGGCGTGCTGTCGACCTGGCCGTGATCGGCGCACACGATGACCAGTGTGTCGGTGCCCCCGATCCGTTCCAGCAATGTCATGAAGGCCCGGTCAAGTTCCTGCAGGTGGGCGCGGGCGGCTTCGCTGCCGATGCCCTCGCGGTGACCGATGCTGTCGAGTTCGGGCCAGTAGGCGTGGACGAAGCGGCGCCCGTCCTCGTGCAGCACGGCATCGATCGAGTCCAGCAGGCCGTCCAGACCCTGGTAGCCTGTCAGCCGGGCGCGGCCGAGATGGGCAAGGTTGAAATCGGAACGGGCGATGCTCGCGGGCGAGATGATGCAGGTTTCGACGCCGATGCGGTCGGCAAACGCCACGTGGCCGAGCAGCTTTGCTGTGTCGATGCCGGCCGCGCCGAGTCCGACGCCACCGTAGCGCGGCTTGCCCGGCAGGACTGCCAGGATACTGCCCAGCTCCCTGAAATACATATGCCAGCCGGTCAGGCCGTGCTGCTGTGGCGCCATGCCGGTGAGCAGGGTGGTAATCGCTGACGTCGTGGTGGGCGGATAGACCGAGGTCATGCTGCCGCGCAGATTGCGATTGAGGTGCACGGCCTGCGGGTGCGCGCGCAGGTAATTGAAGCCCAGCCCGTCGATGACCCACAGCAATACCTGGCGGCGGGCGTCTACCTCTATGGCGCCCAGCAGGTCCAGAGGCGGAGCGGTGTGCGCGGCTCCACCCAGGCCGGTCTGCAGGGATGCCATGAGATTGACGAGACTCCCGCCCTGATAGTCCGGTAGCTGCATGACCCATTGTAGCCGCAGCATGGCTGCGGCGGCCATGTGTGCCGCCACGCCTGGTGTTGTCGTGCAATGCCTTGTGCCGGGCAGCCGCCTTGCAGGGACTGGCGGTGAGCGACGGGGCTGACAATTTCATTACGCGCGTACGGCACAATTCGATTGTTCCGGTTTTTTGCACGATCTAGAATAGCCGCACCTTTTGCCAGTGAGGCAAGGATCACCAGGAGGACGCCCGGCATGAATGACAATTCCCGCCTTGACAAGACTACCTATGACTCGTCACGGATCTACCTCAAGGCGGCGCTGGAGCACATGCTCGAGACCGGTCGCAGTGTGCGTGAACTCAGCGAATTCGCGCTGGAAAAATTCGGTGCCGACTTTCTGCCTTACCTGCGGCAGTTCCTGCACGAAGTCGGTCACGGGCGTATTGTCGTCAAGGGGCTTTCCCGTTCCGCGCAGGCGGCCTTGTCCGCCCATACGGTGAGCAGCGAGGAACGCGAGCGCATGGTTCGCGAGGCGGCGTATTTGCGCGCCGAGCGGCGCGGTTTTTGCGGGGGGTCAGCGGAACAGGACTGGCTCGATGCCGAGTATGAGGTCGACACGCGCCTGGCGCAGGGCGAGAGCCTGGTGGCGAAAGGCGGCAGGGCGCTGGCCTCGGTTGTCGCGACAGTGGAAAAGGAGCTTGCCAGCAGCAAGCAGGTCGTGACCCGCTGGCTGGAGCTGAGATTCCCGGCCCGTGTGGCTGGCAGGCGGAACAAGCCGGCAGCCCGCAAGGCAGGCTCGCGGAGTCGAACCGCCGGTGCTGCTTCGCGCGCAGCGGGGGCGGCGGAAAGCAAACCAAAGAAGAAAAAGGCGATCGGCAAAACCCCGGAAAAGGGATCGGCGGCCAAGAAGGCCGCGGCAACGAAACCATCTACGAAGAAGCAGACTGCAAAGAAAGCAGCGGTAAGGAAAAAATCTTCAACCGGCCGCAGCGCAGCCACGGGGAAAGCCGTCACTGCTAACAGCCGGAAGAAGGCCGCGGCGAAGAAAAAATCGCAGCCGGCAACCCGGAAGAAGACGAGCACGAAGAAACGCTCAGCCAGCAGTAAATCCAGGCGCAGATAATGCAGGGCCGGCGCCCGCCGGCCAGCAACCGAAGGGATTCGTCATGTCGGAGCGGGAGGCATGACCGGGCAAGGCGGGCGCGCCTGCCACGTGCTGCAGCAAACAGCATGTCAAACAGATATACTTTTCCCGTGACAAGTGTCTGGCTGTGCCGGGATTTCCGCATGCGGTATTCCCGGTTCCGGGAGAAAAAGCAATGGTGTCTGTCAAACGTATCATCCTGGATGTACTCAAGCCTCACCAGCCGAATGCACTGGAGTTTTCCCGTGCCATTGCGTCCGTCGGCAATGATTACCGTGTGACCCTGACGGTTCTCGAGGTGGACGAGAATACCGAAACCCTGCAGGTCGTGGTGTCAGGGGATGCCATCGATTATGAGGCCGTACAGTCTGCCATCAGCGACATGGGCGGTTCGATACACAGCATCGACGAGGTCGAGGTACAGAGCGCGGCGAGCTCCCGGGTATTGTGAATCTGCTTGGCAAGGCAAGGTACCTGCTACGCATTACCCGCACGCACGGAATCGTGCGCCGCTATTTCGTGGTCAACGGCTTCGATGGCGCGCTTACCATGCTGGGGATCATCACCGGGTTCCTGTTCGGCGCACCCGCCGACCTGTCGGTAACCATCAATGCCTGCCTGGGCGCCGCCATCGCGCTGGGTGTGAGCGGCATGAGCAGTGCCTATGTGAGCGAAACCGCGGAGCGACGGCGGGCGCTCGGTGACCTGGAGGCGGCCATGGCGATCGACCTGCTGGACACTGCCCATGGCGAGGCGGCGCGCGTCGTGCCGTTGCTGATCGCGCTGGTCAACGGCTTGGCCCCGCTGCTCCTCTCGCTGCTCATCATCCTGCCGCTGTGGCTTGCGCATGCCGGCCTGCCGCTGCCTGTCGATCCCCTGCATGCGGCGATCATGACTGCGCTGGTGCTGGTGTTCCTGCTGGGGGTGTTCCTTGGCCGCATTTCGGGTATTGCATGGTTGCGCAGCGGTCTGCAGACGCTGCTGATCGCGTTGCTGACGGCGGCGCTGGTCTATCTTGTTACCGGGGGCTAGCCCGCATTTCTCACCGGGCGGCTGTTGACTGACATAATGAACTGAAATCATGAAAGTGATAGCAATTCATCTACAAACACGGTGTTATTGGGTGACGCCTATCCCGGCCCTGGCTGGTTCTCGTGCACCCGTACTTGCGATGTACAGGGACGTTCAAGTGGTCGCTCTCGCACATGGCCCATGCCAGCCTCTCGACCGCATAGCGATCTCACCTTCTCCCTGCAGTCGTGCGCCGATGTACAGGGATGTACAAGTGTCGCGGGAGGCAGGATGCCGGGAGCGACCAGCATCCGGGATCCCGGTGAGAAATACGGGCTAGCATGCCGGACCCGGTGTGGCACACGCTCGATAACGGCGAGGTACTGCGGCTCCTCGAGGTCACGGCCGAAGGTCTGACGAGTGCGGCGGCGCAGCAGCGTCTGATCGAGCACGGACCCAATTCCCTGCCCGAGGCCAGGCGGCGTTCCCTGCCGGCCATGTTCGCTGGCCAGTTCACCGATTTCATGATTCTCGTGCTGCTGGCTGCCGCGCTGATTGCCGGTGTCATCGGTGAACCACAGGACACGATTGCCATCCTGGTGATCGTGCTGCTCAATGCCGTCATCGGCACGGTGCAGGAATACCGTGCCGAGCGCGCCGTCGCGGCGCTGCGCGCCATGGCGGCGCCGGAGGCCAGGGTGTTGCGCGATGGCAAGGTCGTTACGCTGGATGCGGCGCAACTCGTGCCGGGTGATATCGTGCTGCTGGAAGCCGGTAACGTGGTGCCGGCGGACCTGCGGCTGCTCGAGGCTGGCGAGCTGCAGGCCGACGAGTCCGCGCTGACCGGTGAGTCGGGCGCAATCGGCAAGCAGGTGCAGCGCCTGCCGGAGGCCGGGTTGCCGCTCGGGGACCGGCTCAACCTGGTGTACAAGAGCAGCCTGATTACGCACGGGCAGGGGCGGGGCAGTGTCATCGCCACCGGCCAGCGCACCGAGATCGGGCGCATCGCGCAGCTGCTGCAGGGCGAGAAGAGCGTCCTGACACCGCTGCAACGGCGGCTGGCGCGTTTCGGTCGCCACCTGGCGCTGGCCGTGCTGGCGATCTGTGTGGTCGTGTTCATCGCGGGACTGCTGCAGGAACAGCCGCTGCTGTTGATGTTTCTCACCGCGGTGAGCCTGGCGGTGGCCGCCATCCCGGAAGCGTTGCCGGCCGTGGTGACGGTCTCGCTTGCACTCGGGGCGCGCAAGCTGATCCGGCACAACGCACTGGTGCGCAACCTGCCGGCCGTCGAGACGCTTGGATCGGTTACCTATATCTGTTCCGACAAGACCGGTACGCTGACGGAAAACCGCATGACGGTTGAGCTGTTCGAGGCGGCGGGGCAGCGCAGCGCCAGCCTGCCCGGGCCTGAGGCCGGTTTGCCATGGACGGAACTGGGACGGGCCCTGGCCCTGAACAACGACATTGCCGAGGTCGATGGCCGGGCCGCCGGCGAGCCGACCGAGCTGGCCCTGTACCAGGCGGCGCATGCCGCCGGGTATGACAAACAACGGCTTGAGCGGCAGCAGCCACGCCAGGCGGTCATTGCCTTCGACAGCGAGCGCAAGCTCATGACGACCCTGCACCGCATCGATGCCGGCGTGGTGGCCTATGTCAAGGGTGCCCCGGAGACCGTCCTGGCGCGCTGTGTCGATGTGCAGCAGGAAACCGGAACACAGCCACTGGACGCGGACGCGATGCTGGCCATCGCTGCGCAATTGGCCGGGGAGGGTTATCGCGTGCTGGCGCTGGCGCGGCGTGAACTGACGGAAGCGCCGCCGCAGCCGCTACCCGAATCGATCGAGCGGGAATTGACCCTGCTCGGGCTGGTCGCGCTGATCGATCCGCCGCGGCCGGAAGCGGCGCAGGCCGTGGCCGATTGTCTCACGGCGGGCATCATCCCGGTGATGATTACCGGCGACCATCCCGGTACGGCGCGGGCGATTGCAGAACGGCTCGGCATCCTGACGGACAACACGCGGTTGCTGACCGGGACCGAGCTGGCGCAACTGTCCGATACGGCGTTTGCCGACGTGGTGGAAACGGTGCGTGTCTACGCCCGCGTCAGTCCGGAGCAGAAGGTTCGCATCGTCAGTGCCCTGCAGGTCCACGGCGAATTCGTTGCCATGACCGGTGACGGCGTCAACGATGCGCCGGCGCTGAAACGTGCGGGTATCGGCGTGGCGATGGGGCAGAAGGGCACCGACGTGGCGCGCGAGGCGGCCGACATGGTGCTGCTGGACGACAACTTCGCCACCATCGTCAACGCCGTGCAGGCCGGGCGGCGCATCTTCGACAATATCCGCAAGTTTATCAAGTACACCATGAGTTCCAACTCGGGCGAGATCTGGACACTGTTTCTGGCCCCGTTCCTCGGCCTGCCGATCCCGCTGCTACCCATTCACATCCTGTGGATCAACCTCGTGACCGATGGCCTGCCCGGGCTGGCGCTCGCCGCCGAGCCCGCCAGCCCGGGGATCATGGCGCGCAAACCACGACCGCCGGGGGAAAGCATTTTCGCTCATGGCATGTGGCAGCATATTCTCTGGGTGGGACTGCTGATCGGTGGCCTGTCGATAGCCTCACAGGCCTGGGCGATAGCACGCGGCGTCGAATACTGGCAGACCATCGTGTTCACGGTGCTCACCGTCTCGCAGCTGTTTCATTCGCTCGCAGTGCGCAGCGAATCCGAATCGCTGTTCACGATCGGCCTGTTCAGCAACCTGCCCATGCTGGGTGCGATTGGGGTGACACTCCTGTTGCAGCTGGCAGTGATCTACGTGCCGGCGCTGAATAGCGTGTTCCACACCCGGCCGCTGCCGCTGTCCGAGCTGGCTATGTGCCTGGCGGTGTCTTCACTGGTGCTGTTTGCGGTGGAAATCGAGAAGCTGCTGATGCGCCGCAAGCTGATCTACCGCGAAGGACGGGACGATTCCGCCTGATGGCGGGTGGCATGCTGCACTGAAAAACATCGGCCCCTGCTTTCGCAAGCAGTGGTTTAGACATCCGCCGGGTTCGGCAATACCTCCTTGCATTCTGTCGTTGCGAACGTGTCGAGCTTCTCGAAGAAGGTCTTGTGGTCGATATAGTGTGCACCGTCGCAGGAGAAGGTCATGCCGATCATGCCATTGATGCGGTTGATCGAGCCGTTGCGCAGGTAGATGGTTTCGTCGGTGGTGCGCAGTCGAGTGAACTCATCCAGGATCGTGCGGGTGTCTTCCGTATCGATCACCGGTTGCAGGTGGTCCAGTGTGACATCCTGAAACTGGTCGATGAAGCCCGGTGCGAGCACTTCTTCCCTGACATACACGCGATAACGGTAGGCATCGTCGACGAACCAGCAGGTCAACTGGCTGGAGGAATAGTGGATCTTGACGTGAAAGGCACCCTTGCGCGTCAGCAACAGCTCGACGATGTCATGAATATGTTCCAGCTCGCTGTCGAACAGGCTTTCCACCCTGGACTGCTGGAAGAGGAACGCCCTGACCGACGGGTCCCCCTTGATCTGCAACCACTTCTGCGGCATGGCGAAATCTCCTCTTCTGGCGCGTTTGGAAGCAGGCAGCTGCGGCTGGCCGGCGCCGGTCACCCGATTGTCCCAAAGTCCGGTCCCGCGGGAAATCCTGACCAAAACAGTCAGTAATTATTTGCGAGTATAACCAATCGGGTCGATCCGGCAAGCGGTTTCCTGCCGGGCGGTGGTCCTGTACTTGCCCCGGCTGCCGCACCCCAGCCTGGCAACCGCGCACAAGCCGCGGGTGATTATCAGGCCGCGTATTTTTCCTTGGCCCTGCGCGCCGCCTCTGCCTCTGCCGGGCTGTAAGCCTTGCCGGACCAGAGCATTTCGTAGGCGATTTCCTCGTTGCCGTTTTCACACAGTTCCAGCACATCGCGAAACAGCGGCTGGAAGGTCGCGCTGCGATGTGACCGCTCGTGTTCGGCAAAGGAACGCCAGAAAGTAATGATCAGGGCCTCGCGGCTGGCCAGTGGACTCTGCACGGCCTGACCGATGGTGGAGCCTTCATTGGAAACGTCGCCGCTGTTCAGGGCCACGAAGCCGCCGACGAAGCCGGTATCGGAATGATAGGTCTTGACGTTCTCGCACAGCAGTGCGACCCGTTCCTGCAGATCTTCGACCGTATAACCGTCCTTCAGAATCACCCGGTTCACGGTCACTACGCCATCCAGCGGAAAGCCGGTAATCAAACTGGCCATAACAACCTCCTATATGGGTATACAATTGATTACTAATGTATAGAAACTGACCATTTTAGTCAAGATTAGTTCGACTTTAGGAGTGGGTTGTAAATAACAGTAATTGAAGTGGTATTTGTCCTGATAATTCAGGAGCAGCGCTCGGCTGGCGACAGGCTATCCCTGCTATCGACTGGCATGGTATGGCGGGTATAAGCCCGCAAGGGCATCGGTGGTGCGATGCGTTGCCTGTGATTTCAACGGTTGTCACACGCGGCGGAATCGCGTGGCCGGTCGCAGGGTACGACACGATGAAATGACGGCAGGGGCCCCGACCGTGCATGACGGCAGTCGCCCGCATGGCCTGGCTGACGGACGGCTTGACGATGAATGCGGCCGCTGATGGCACGGGCGTCATGCGCTGATCCTGGGCAAGCGTCCGTGACAACGCTTGTGTGTCCCCTGCGCGTCATGCCGTGATGGCCGCAGCCGTTTATTTAGTTAGCGTAACTCTGATAGATTTGTGACAATAGAATGTTGGGATGGTCAACCGCGGCAGGCCATGGATTTTTCTGCAATAAACCGGAGCACAGGCTATGAAACTCGAGAAGCTCGCTGAAATTGAACATGCCACCTGGGTGGGCCGTAAAGAATTTTTCCGCCTGGGTGTGGCCATGCTGTTCATCATCGCCATCATGCTGTTCGTTGGGTCGCGTGCCGGCCAGGTCAGCTACATGCTGGTGATCGCGGGCATGATCGGCGGTTACATGGCGATGAACATCGGCGCCAACGATGTTGCCAACAACGTGGGGCCCGCCGTCGGGTCGCGTGCCCTGACCCTGATGGGCGCCATCCTGATTGCTGCCATCTTCGAAGCGGCCGGCGCGCTGATCGCCGGCGGTGACGTGGTCGGAACCATCAAGAGCGGGATTATTTCCCCGGACCTGATCGCCAGTGCCGATATCTTCATCTGGTTGATGATGGCCGCGCTGCTGGCCGGTGCGCTGTGGCTGAATATCGCGACACTGCTCGGCGCGCCGGTGTCCACCACGCATGCCATTGTCGGCGGGGTGCTGGGTGCGGGTATCGCGGCCGGTGGCTGGGGAATCGCGGACTGGCCGAAGATGGGGCAGATTGCCGCCAGCTGGGTGATTTCGCCGGTACTGGGCGGGATCATCGCGGCGGCATTCCTGTATCTCATCAAGCGCACCATCACCTACCAGACCGACATGGTCGCTGCAGCAAAGCGCATGGTGCCCGTGCTGGTGGCCATCATGGCCTGGGCTTTCGGCACCTACCTGGTGATGAAGGGCCTGAAGCATGTCTGGAAGGTGGATATTGCGACCGCCATGGCGATTGGTCTGGGCATCGCCGTCGCCGTCTTCCTGCTCGCCAGGTGGCTGGTAGGGCGTGCCGCTGTCAGCCTGGAGAACTCCAAGCAGGGCGTCAACCGGCTGTTCGTCGTGCCGCTGATTTTTGCCGCCGCGCTGCTGAGCTTTGCGCATGGTGCCAACGACGTGGCCAATGCCGTCGGGCCCCTGGCAGCCATCAACGACGCCGTTGTCTCGGGTCTGATCGTGACGAAGGCGTCGATTCCCCTGTGGGTGATGATGGTCGGCGCCGTGGGTATTTCCATCGGCCTGGCACTGTACGGGCCCAAGCTCATCCGTACCGTGGGTAGCGAGATTACCGAACTGAACCAGATGCGCGCCTTCTGTATTGCACTGAGTGCCGCCGTTACCGTCATCGTTGCCACCCATCTGGGCCTGCCGGTAAGTTCCACGCATATTGCGGTGGGCGCCGTGTTCGGCGTGGGTTTCCTGCGCGAGTACATCAAGGCCTCCTACGCGGGCATGGTGGTGGAGATCGAACACCACCACCAGGGTGCAGACCGCGGCGAGGTCGAGGCGTTTATGTCGCGCTTCGAGGCGGCGTCGCTGCCCGAGAAGGGTGACATGCTGGAACAGCTCAAGCGGCACAAGGCCGCCACCGAATTGAGCAAGAAGGAGCGCAAGGCACTGAAGAAAATCTACCGCCGCGAACTGGTGAAGCGTTCGGCACTGATGAAGATAGCCGCCGCCTGGCTGATTACCGTGCCCGTGTCGGGTGTGCTGGCCGCCATTATCTTTTTCACCATCCGGGGCATGATGCTGCCCTGACCGGTCCTGCAACCGGCCGCTGGCACCGGCCGGGTCAGTGACAGGTTGTAACGGGATTCGGTCTGTGTCTCGCTTCCGCGCAACCGTGTCGCTAGCCCGCGGGTCGACACCAGGTGGCTGTTACCCGCCGAATGTCAGGATTGCATGGCGACCTTCGATGGCCGGTTTTTCACTGGCAGCATCGGTAAAGGGATCCGTTCAGGATGCCAGCCCGGGACGTAGCCACGCAGCACCCTGGTAACCAGTCCCGATGACTTCGGGTGCACGAAAAATCCGCGGTTTCCGGATTGGCGTGTCTTGCCGGTCGACTGGCGCTGATTGCAAGAACCCAAGGCCTCAATGGAAAGCATGATGGCGCCATCAGCCGGTGGTGATATCGTTAGATCGAGATCTGACCTGCGAAGAGATGCCAGCTGTAACCATTTCCAGTGAGTGATCCCGGGTCGGCATCGTTAACCACACGCAAATTCCGTTAACCGGTTCTCTTCGCCTTCGTGTCGCCTTCGCGGCTGAAATACCAGCCAAGCACAAGCCCTGTGATGGCGCCATAAAGATGGGCATCGACGATAATATTTCCACCCGCAGTCTCGGCGCTGCCGGGCATTGGCCCTACAATCTGTTCCCATAGTAACTTGCTGGACACCAGTAACAGCATCACGGCAGTTGTGCGTTTGTGAGTCCACCTTTCTGCTACGGCACCCGCAGTAAAGTAGCCATGTAAAATCCCGGACAGGCCGACATAGCTGCTAATTTCAGGGTTGAGAAGCAGGATGCCTGCACTGACACCGAGCGCACAGCCGAGGGTGATGAGTACCCAGACGCGGTTGGCAAGCACATGCCCGAAAAGACCCCAGATAATAATTAACGCGCCGATGTTCATCAGCGTGTGAGACCAGTTCAAGTGTACGAAGGACGCGGTCAGCAAGCGCCAAAGCTGGCCAGCAAAAATCGCATCCCGCTGATAGCGCAACACCTCGATATAGGTGGAACCACCAAATGCAAGCACAACAGCAAACGCCGCCACCAGCAGGAGTACATACCCAGCTAGCAGCTGCTTTTTTTCTACAGTATTTACGATAACGCGTTTGCCCATGATGCTGTTTTATCGCAGCCAGTGGTTGCACCCGGCTGCACGGGGCCAATGTCGTTTCTGCCGACAGATACAGGGATATAACATCATGTCAGTCCTGACATGCGTGTTGGACAAAAAATTCCGGGACACCCCGTCCGGCATGTCATACCTGTGCCTGACTGCTTGGCAGGTGGCAACCCGTTGGATTTTGTGAGCCTGTCAAGCAATCAAACCCTGTATAAACGGATTGATTGACACGGATCAACTCGTAGTCAGTTGTTTATTGGGTAGTATCGCCCAGCTTTGTATTATTTCAGTACCTGCGCACATTAATTCAGTACCTGCGCACATTAATAGGGCATATTACCCGGAATTTTACAGATCGGTAATTCACCGCGATCGTCATTCTATAGGAAGATAATCAATGAAAAACAATATGCTACGCAATCTGTTTATTGCCATCATCGGCAGCCTGATCGCTGCATTCTCAGCGGGTGTTTCAGCCAAGTCGATGTACGTGATTGCCAATATCAATGCGAATCCGACGCCACTGCAGACGTACGATATCCAGCTGGCACCGGCCTATCTGGTGTTCCAGGCCACGGCGAATGTGCCTTCCCTGGCTGGTGGTGCAGTGGGGCTCGGTCTGGACGACAACAGCGCAAAATTGTTTGTGACCTATGAGGGTAGCAACACGATCCAGCTGGTCGATGCGACAACCTTCGCGGTGCTCGGCACGACATCGGCCCCCGGTGCATCCAACCTGGCGGGCATCACCGTCGATCAGGGTAATAGCCGGGTGTACGCGGTAGACCGTGACACCGGCAATCTCTATGTGTATGACTGGAATGCGGCTACCGACACGCTTACCCAGGTAAATGGCGGCGGGGCAAGCGGCCAGTTCGTCCTGGCCGGCGTGACGGGTGCGCACGGCCTGGCACTGGATGAAACACGCGGCCGTCTGTACGTCGGCGACAAAAACACCACGACCGTACAGTACTTCGACACCACCACCTTCGCAGTGGCAGGCAGTTATGTCCAGGCCTTGTCCGGGCAGACCGCCATGGGTATCGCCGTCGATTCCGTGCGCAACATCGTGTACACGGGTAATGCCTATGGTCCCTACGGCAGTAACGGCATGCTGGTAAAGTATGACCTGAATACCGCGACGGAAACGTTCTATACCTTGCCCGGTGCGCCGGTGGGTAATGGAGCAAACGGTGATAACATCGTCGGCGTGGCGGTCGATGAAGATACCGGTAATGTCATCGTGACCACCGGCAACCAGGGCACTGGAGGCACCGATACCATTATCGTTTTCGACTCGAGCCTGAATGTGCTGAAGAATGATGTCGGTGATATCGGCAACCCGACCGGCATTGCCATTCCCCGGACACAGATCAGCTACAACCCGCTTAATTTCAGCAAAACCGACAGCCCCGACCCGGTTGCCAGCGGCAACGACCTGACCTATACACTGTGCTACGACAATGCCGCCAATGCCTCGGCGGTGAACAATGTGCTGATCACCGATAATATTCCCGCGGGAACCACGTTTGTCTCGGCAACCGGCCCGTTCTCGACCACGCCGACCACCGTCACCTGGAGTATCGCCTCGGTTCCGGCGGGCGCGGCGCAGGTCTGCTACAACCTGGTGGTCAATGTCACCGCGGCCGATGGTTCCACGATTGTGAACAGTGCGACCATTGACAGTGACGAAACCCCGCCCACCACCCAGACCCAGACTACGGCGGTCGGCGCAGGCAGCGGCGGTATTATCTTCACGGGTACGGGCGAAGGTGGAGCGAGTGCAGGTCCGCTGGAGCTGCTATTCGGCTTACTCGCCCTGCCGCTGATACTTGTGCGGCGCATGGGGTGGCAGGCCGGGTCACGCTTGCTGAGTCTGGCAGCGATGATGATAGGCGCAGTCACCGTCAGCCTTGCACTGGTGGTGAGTTCGACTGCCATGGCGGCAGGCAACGGCTGGTACGCGGGCGCGGGTATCGGGGCGGCCAACACGGATGTGAAAGCCTCGGACTATGACGCGAGCCTGGCCGCTCTGGGCTACACCGCGACCTCGACTATCGATGACTCCGACACCGGATGGAAGCTGTTCGGCGGTTATGAGTTCACCAAGAATTGGGCCGTCGAAGGTGCTTATGTTGATCTGGGTAAAGTGACCTCGAACACCACGGTCAGCGCAGGTCCGCCGTTATGGACGCCACAGGATTTTGTCAACGCGGCAGCCACCGTACACCCCTACTCAGTGGACGGTTTCGCCATCACCGGCAAAGGCACGTATCCCTTCGGGAATGGTTTTTCAGCCTTTGCCAAGCTCGGCCTGTTCGTATGGAAGGCAGACATCGAGGTGCGGTGCGTCGGTTGCTTACCTGCTGCGCTGCAACCTGATGGTGAAGACGGTGCGGATTTCACTACGGGAGCAGGTGTTGGCTACGACTTTGCCAACAATTTCGGTGTACGCGCCGAGTGGGAGCGTTTCGGCACCGACCGGGACGATGTGGACTTCTTCTCTGCCAGCGTGCTGTATCGATTCTAGCCGCCGTCTGCAAGCCGCAAAAAGCCGGAAGCTGGTCTTCCGGCTTTTTTTTGCCCGTCCTTCAACAGGACGGACCGTGTTCCAGTGCCATTTGCATTTCCCAGGCCCGGTAATGGGCAGCGCTGCAGGCAACACCCGGAGTCCCGCCCGTTCGAGGGCCGCGATTGTCCAGGACGGCATCCGATATGCCTGCCAATACCGGCATTGGGTTAGAACCGGCCAGGACCGATACCGAGGCGCGCATGGCTTATTACCGGGAGGGGAGAGCCCTGGCGCTGGAGACAATCAGCACACAGCGCTGACCGTGGTGTGAAAGCTGCACGCGATTGGCGATTAACAGGTGCGCGCCAGCGGGCAGTGTCTGTTGAAACTGTGGCATGTACTGGCTGGCAACTTGCCGGTGATCCCGGATTGCCTGCCACTGATAAGCGTCGCTCGATCAGGGCGTAACAAAGCCGTCCGTCAGGGTTTGCAGGAATGCAACAATATCATTCACTTCACCCTGGGTGAGACCGAGGTTACCCATCAACAGGGTGTCGACATTTTCCGGGACCTCGGGAAGCGGCCAGCAATTCGGTTGAATTGCATCTGTTGGGCATACCGGTAATACATCCCGCGTATTGTAGAAATTCACCACCTGGTCCAGGGTCTGGAATGTCCCGTTATGCATGTAGGGTGCTGTCAGTGCAACATTACGCAGGGTGGGCACCCTGAACTTGCCATTCTCGGATGACAACAGGACGGCAGGATTGGCGCCAAGCCCCAGGTCGACAAACGCGGCGCCAGCCGGATTATATTGAGGTGGCATGGTATAGAAGGGATTGTCCGGGTTTTTCGGCACACCAATATTGCTGTAGGTATGGTTCGTAAACAGGGGAAATTCGTGACAGGTGAAACATAGCCCCTTGCCATCAAACAGGATGAAACCGCGACTTTCCTGTGCTGTAAGCTGTACCCGGCCGGCAAGAAAATAATCGAACTTCGAGGTGAAGGGGCTGAATGCATTTGTACCCTCGAATGCCGCGATCGCATCGGCTGCCTGGTCAAAGGCGGTTACCGTGTTATTCAAGCTGCCGGCACCATAGACCTGCTCGAACAGTGTTGCGTATGTTGAATTGCGGATCTTGTCGATGACGCTGGCCATGTCAGGATTGGCCATTTCCAGTGGATTCAGGAACGGCGCCTTGGCCTGCTCGGCCAGGGTTGCAGCCCGGCCATCGACAAACTGACCGCCGATAAATGCGCCCGCATTATTGGTGCCGAACGCGGGTATCAGGGACGTATAGGCTGCCGTGGGGGCATTGCGGTTACCAAATCTGCCGCTGACTGCCCCTTCCGAAACAGGACGGGTACTGTCCGTATCCGGGTCAGCAAACCCCGCCTGGGCTACATGACAGCTGGCGCAGGACT
>DATKZN010000164.1:0-4770 GCA_035527955.1 Gammaproteobacteria bacterium | reverse complement strand
CCTGACATCAGCGTGATCGCGACCATTAGCAGGATTCCCAGTGCGCCGTCACCCCACAGTGTCAGCTTGCGCCAGTGTGACTTGTACGCCGCCACCTGGGGGACCACCTTTTCCTCGATTTGATGGGCCAGCTTTTCCAGCGCACCGGTGATCCGGTAGGCACGCTCGACATTGACACCCTCGATCCGCCGGTAGATTTCCGCAAGGTCGTGATCGCGCTTTGACTCGTAGCGGTGGCGCAGTGCCTCGTTTTCTATGGTCACCGCGGCTTCCGGATTGTAGATGCAGTAAAACCGGCCCGCTGAAAGCCCTTCCTGTGCCAGCGCGCGTTGCCAGGCACCGACCACCTCCTCGGGATTGTCGTCCCGGGCCGTGGTGTCCATCTGGTTGAGAATGAACAGGAACTTGGTGGCATCGGGGCGGTGTATGGTCTGACCGACCAGGTGCGTCAGGGTATCGCGCATTGCGCCCGGCTCTGGGTGCCGGGCATCGAAAAACACCAGCACCAGATCGGACAGGTCGATAATGTGATCGGTCAGGCGCAGGGTCGCGTTGCGCTGCGAGTCCGCATCGAAGCCGGGTGAATCAATGATGATACGGCCGCGCAGTTTTTCGCTGGCGCTGGTTTTCAATTGCAGGTAGGTATCCACGCGGCGTCCTTCGCCACGTGCCACGTGCTCGATTTCCTTGCTGATCTGGTAAAACGGGAAGCGCGGATCTGCATCCAGTGCCGTTCCGGGTATGGCCTGCGCGTGGCGCTCGCGGCCATAGCAAATAACGGTGAACTTGTCGTCGACGGCCTGATTGCCGGTATTCTGCAACGACTCGCCGAGGTAATGGTTGATGAAGGTCGACTTGCCTGCCGAGAACGTACCCAGAACGGAGATCATCGGCCACCAGGAAATCTGCGTGGCGAAGGATTGCTCGGTGCCGAGCAGGCCAAGCGCGCGGCCAACCCGGTCCAGCTGCTGATAACTCTGTACCGATGCCACCAGCACCGGATTTTCCTTGATCAGATGCTCTTCCAGACTCCTGAGCCGCTGTTTGATGGTTTTCCCCGCACTGGACATGGTTGCCTTCCTTACTGCAGGTTGTGTTGTCCCCGGGCGTTGTTCAAGGCTGCTTGCGGCGCCTGATTTTCAAGACGCCGCGCCATCCGTTCCGGCTGGAACGGGAACATGCCACTGACCAGCTTCATCGGTCCCGTGGCATCGTGCAGGGTATGGTTCATGCGCCCCATATCGTTTCGTATAGGGTACATGGGAATCGTCATGCCACCGACCGATTGGTTGTGTTGTCCAGCCTCACCAGCAAATGATCCATGTCCCGCGATCCGGAACCGACATCCGTGGCAATCGTGGAATCGCCGGACAAGCCTCATCAATACGCTGCCCTGGTATATCCGGGTTTCCGAACCTTCTTGTCTATTTCGTCCGGAAATGCCGTTCAGAACTCGCCGTTCGCGCCACGGTTCATGATATCGAGAATGACGTCCTTGACCTGGTTGGCTTCTTCGAAGAGTTCCGGCGGAAGTTTCTTGCCACCGTGGATCATCATGTCCATGTTCAGTGTATAGATCCAGAACTTGCCTTCCTTGTCCTCTACCAGTGAAATGCGGCATGGCAGGTAAGCGGAAAATGCATCCGAGTAATCGATCATCTTGGCCGCGGTCAGTGGATTGCAGAACATGTAGATCTTCCAGAAACGCTGCGGTTCACCGGTCATGGCTGCAACCTGCTCCGAGAGAGGCAACTCGCCGACATTCTTGATGTTGTGCTCGTTGGCGACGAATTTCATGGTCTGTTCGATGTCTTCCACGCTCAGTCCATCAGCCACGGGGATCTTCCAGACGGTCGCCTCTGCCGCATTACCGCTTTCGAGCAGGTTCTTCGTCATGGTCAGGTACACTTCCGGCGCCTTGCCATCGAATTCGGAAAAGTTGCCGATATTCTTCAGGCCCTGCATTCCGAAACTGTCACTCATGGCAAGCCACACAATGCCGGCAACAAGTGCAAGCCCGGCCAGCGCAAGAAGATTCCAGATTAGTCTGATCATGTTTTTCTCCGGGATTTATATTGGAAAATATCAGGGTGTAGCGGATTCCGCTGCATTGATCTGTTGTTCCAGATCTCCGGCCTGCCCCCCGTTCAGGCCGCGAATCACCTCGACCAGCTGACGCGCCCTGTCATACATACCCTGCGCTGCCAGCCGTGTCCCGGCCTCGAAATACGAGGCGGATGCCTTGTCCCAGTCGCCCTGCGAAAAATACATGTTGCCGAGTTCGCCATAACCATCCGGATTGCCTGGCTCCAGGGCAATGAGCTCCTGGTATTTCTGTTCGGCAGCCGCGTAGTCCCTGAGCCAGTAGGCCTCGCGCGCCGCTGCAAGAACCCGGTACGGCGTTACAGCAGGCGTTTTACGCGCTTGGACGGGGGTGGCCGGCACGTCGGGCTCGAAGGCGCTTGCGCTGCCGGCATCGCCTGGCAAGGGTGCGGCTGCAGGTGCTGCAACAGCCGGCTCGGGTGCTGCAGTGTCGATCGCGGCCCTGACAGCAGGTTCCGGTGCCACAAATCCTGACTCGTCAACCGCCGGCTGCGGTGAAATTTCCTGCGGCTCGGCAACCGGTGGAACAGGGGCTTGCGTTGCCTGCTGTACGGTGGCCGCGCCGTCGACTGCAGTCTCGTCGATCATTTCCGTCACCGCCTGACCAGCGGCACCAGCATCCCCCACCGGCGTATCCGCTGCAGGTTCGGCGGGCGGCGACTCCGTCGTGCTTCTGTCGATTGATGCGGAGGGCATGAATTCAGGTTCCGGTGCCGCAGGCTCATCAGCAGTGACATCGCTGCCAGCCGGCTGCGCCGGCACTGAAATCGCAGCCTCGCCGCTAGCCACCTCCCGGCCTGCAGCGCTTTCACCCGGCTTGTGCCCAAGCGATAGAAAATCCGGCAAATCATATTCAGAAAACAGCTCACCTCGGTAGATCAGCCCGATTGCCAGTAGCGCGACCACGACCAGCGCAAATCCATGGCTCAGGATACGTGCGAAGAGATTCATTATCTTGCTCCTACTTCCGGTTAATTCAGCCTGCCGGCCACATCGGGATACAGTGCCGATGCGAGCACGCGAAATTCATTGGCGGCCTTGCTCTGCGGCCACATTTCAAACACAGCCAGGCCTTCGCTCAATGAACGCCTGAAACTGGTGCGCATTTTAAGACGCTGAGGCAACACTTCATCGATTCCCGGCAACATGCGCAGTGCTGCTTCGGTCTCATGCGTCTCGCGAATCGACTTGTTGGTGTCCGCACGATTGACGAATGCCATGGTCCTCTGCCTGCCATTCATTTTTACCGCTTCCAGATCGGGGCCGAGAATATGCAGGAATCGTTGCGTCGCCCAGACATCCGCCTGGCTGGGCGGCACCGGGATAAGAATCCTGTCAGCCGATGTCATGGCCTCCTTCATCGCCGCCATGTTCGCCGCGCCGACATCCACGAGGACTTCGCAATCCCGGTGCGACATGAGCTGTTCACTGAGTACCGCACGGACCGAATGTATCGTCAGGTCCGGCCGGATACCGATTTCGCGCCGCAGGCCGCCCAGGTCGCTGAATGTGCATTGCGGGTCGAGATCATAGCCAACGACACGCCGGCCATTTCTCTCCAGCCACACCGCAAGATTGAATGCGACGGTACTCTTTCCCGAGCCACCTTTCAGATTTGCGATTACAGTGATCATTGCCCGAATCCGGACCCTCCTGAAAAATGGTTTGACTGCAGGTTAAGCACCCGCGTCAAAGCGACGCTAGTTCCCACTGCCTTGCGGCATGCTGATCTCCTTGTAGCCAGCGGGGACAGAGAATAATGCAGCAGGCTGTGCCTGCTGCTTGATATTTATCAAATTCCGGGTGAACCCACCGGGCTGTTCCTCGCTGATAATCATCTGCAGTGCCGGATCATACCACTGGTATGAAACCATGCTCTGGCCGTTGGTATAGCTGGCGGACATTTCCCACTTCTCGGCGCTGCGACCGTTGACTAGCTCGACGCCCAGCATGCGGGCCTCCATGGAAGATCCGTCCGGCATGACCTGGCGCACCGGTATCCGGCGCTCCTCGTCGAGCCAGAACTGCATACTGCCGTCATCGCCGCTTGCGGCGCTGCTCACTTCCCATTTTCTGGCCTTGCGACCGTTGATGACCTCGATATCGCCCTCTTTGCATGTCAGGTTCTGCATGGCCGCGCAGGGATTCCCGTCGGATTCTCCCATGCCTTGCTGCATCATACCCTGCTCTCCCGCATGCCTGCGCATGTAGGACTTCTCGGCAGGATTGATAATCACCGCGTCCTGCCTGTCCAGGTCGATGATCTGGATAATAGTCTGTCCGTTCATATCATACTCTGTGCGGACCTTGTTCTTGCCGATATACAGTTTGCCTGTGTGCTCACCCTGCTGGGGGTGAGATTCGACAGTATCCGCTGAAAATTCGACAACCGGTTGTGCCGCCGATACAGGCTGAATCGACAACACCAGTACAGTAAACAATGACAGCAAAATGGATCGCATTTCGTGAGGCCCCTGTTTCGCTTGTTTGCTGGCCGTGATTGTAAAAGAAACGAGCCAAAACACATTACTGTGTTTTGGCTCGTTTACAGGTCTAACTACTACCTGGCTTCGCCAGCGGGAGCTGCCGGGGCTGCCGGGGCACCGTAGCCATACGGTGCGCCACCACCATAGCCGCCGGGATAACCGCCATAGCCGCCAGGATAGC
>DATKZN010000163.1:0-10449 GCA_035527955.1 Gammaproteobacteria bacterium | reverse complement strand
GCCGGATCCGGTCATGAAACTGCGACACAGATCCATCCGGACGCAGGGTCATCGCGTACCTGACGCAACATAATACAAAGAAAACAGCCATTCAACATCAACAATTTACTGGCCGGCCCGGCATGGCCACGGCACCGCCCGGCACGACGGCACATCGTCCCGGCGCAGTGTGCGTCTGGCCGGGGCATGATCGCGCTATACTGCGCGCCAGCCAATCAACCACAGGTACCCGCCATGCGCCCCAGCCAACGTGCACCGGACGAAATGCGCCATGTCCGCATCACCCGCAACTATACCAAGCATGCCGAGGGGTCCGTGCTTGTCGAATTCGGTGACACCCGCGTATTGTGCAATGCCACGGTGGAGGATCGCATTCCCGGCTTCCTGCGCGGCAAGGGCGAGGGCTGGGTGACTGCCGAATACGGCATGCTGCCGCGCTCGACCAGCAGCCGCATGGGACGCGAGGCCGCGCGTGGCCGGCAGGGCGGGCGCACGCTCGAGATCCAGCGCCTTATCGGTCGTTCACTGCGCGCCGTCATGGACATGAAGGCGCTGGGCGAACGCAGCATCACCATCGACTGCGACGTCATCCAGGCCGATGGCGGCACCCGCACCGCCAGCATCACCGGCGGCTATGTCGCGCTGGCCGACGCCGTGCGCTCCCTGCTCGACAGCAAGGCCCTCACCCGCAACCCGCTCACTGGCCGCGTCGCCTCGGTATCGGTCGGCATCTATAAAGGAATGGCGGTACTCGACCTGGATTACCCGGAAGACTGCAATGCCGAGACCGATATGAACGTGGTGATGAACGATGCCGGCGATTTCATTGAAATCCAGGGCACTGCGGAAGGCCACGCCTTTAACCAGGATGAACTCAATGCCATGCTGGCGCTGGCGAAGAAAGGCATCACCGAACTGCTGGCTGGCCAGCACGACGCGCTCGAACAGGGTTGAAGAAGCGGCGCATTATCCGTTTCCGGATATCGACCAGGAACATCACACCATGAAAGACATCGTCCTCGCCAGCAGCAACCCGGGCAAGGTGCGCGAGATCAACCAGCTGCTGACCGGTCTCGCCTTGCACGTACGGCCACAGGGCGAATTCGGCGTTGCGGATGCCGAGGAGACCGGCCTGACCTTTGTCGAGAATGCCATCCTCAAGGCGCGCAATGCCGCGAGCCATACCGGCCTGCCGGCGATCGCCGATGACTCGGGCCTGGAGGTCGACGCCCTCAACGGCGCACCCGGCATCTACTCGGCACGCTATGCCGGCAGCAGCGCGGGCGACCAGGCAAACCTGGAGAAACTGCTCGAGGCCTTGCAGGACGTGCCGGAGGCACAGCGCACCGCAAGATTCCAGTGCCTGCTCGTCTATATGCGCCATGCCGGCGATCCGACCCCGCTGATCTGCCAGGGCACCTGGGAGGGGCGCATCCTGCTTGCGCCGCGCGGCGAGCAGGGTTTTGGCTATGACCCGGTGTTCCATGTCCCGACGCATGACTGTTCCTCGGCGGAACTGGCGCCGGAAGTGAAGAATTCCCTGAGTCACCGGGGGCAGGCGTTGCGGAAGCTGGTGGCTGCGCTGCAGCAGCACAGGTAAGTTAAGTGCCAACTAAACTCCAGCTAGCTCTACCCAAACTTTCAGGCACAACATAAATCCATGCAGGTTTCGCCCTGTCGGGCGAGGTACTTTCTCTTGTGTGCCCAAGAGAAAGTACCCAAAGAGAAGGGCACCCGGTGCCCGCGTCGGGTTCTACTACAAGGCCGCTTCGCAGCCTTGCCCTGCGTTCCACGTCAAGCCGGGGCGCGCACCCTCTCCGAGGCAAGCCGGAGCGGGATTTGCCAATCCCGCTCCGGCTCCGAGTTGTGCGCGCCTTTTCCCCGGCTTGACTGCGGTACTCGGCGCGGCCAACGGGCCTGGGGGGTGGCGCCTTCAAGCCCCGTCAGGCGCTGCCGAGCATCGCAGGCATTTTGGGATGGAGCGAGCCGCCCTGTCGAGCTGGATTTGCTAGCCGGAAGGCGCCGCAAATCCTGACGAGCAAGCCTGCGTAGCGGGCTTGTAAGAATGGACCCAAAATGACGAGAAGCGCATGGGCAAGGCTGCGAAGCGGCCTTGTATATTCAGTTGTTTTGGCAACCAAGCCTTCGGGTCCGCCTTTCTTTTGGGTACTTTTGCGAAGTCCGTCCATGGACTTCGCCCTGCGGGCCAGCCTGCGGCTGTCCAAATTCGCTCCCGGCGAATTTGTCTTTGGCGGAGCAAAGAAAAGTACCTCGCCCATTAGGGCGAAAAACCAACTATCATTGACGCATAGCCTGCATACATCACCCATGTTCAATTTCACCACCACACCACCGCTAAGCCTCTACATCCACATCCCGTGGTGCGTGCGCAAGTGCCCGTACTGCGATTTCAATTCACACGAGCTGCGCGACGGCATCCCCGAACATGACTACATCAGCGCCCTGCTGGCCGACCTGGAACAGGAACTGCCGGCGGCCTGGGGCCGCCCCGTGGACAGTGTGTTTTTCGGCGGCGGCACGCCCAGCCTGTTTTCACCGGAAGGTATCGATCGACTACTGGGCGGACTGCGCGCCAGACTCACCCTGCAACCGGGTGCGGAGATCACGCTGGAGGCCAATCCCGGCACCGTCGACCACGAACGCTTCCAGGGCTACCACGCGGCCGGCATCAACCGCCTGTCGATCGGTGTACAGAGTTTTCAACCCGAATTGCTGGAAAAGATCGGGCGCATCCATGGCCGGGGCGACGCAATCCGCGCGGCCGAGGCCGCGCATGCCGCCGGCTTCGACAATTTCAACCTCGACCTCATGTTCGGCCTGCCAGGCCAGACCCGGTCGCAGGCCATGGCCGACCTGCGCATCGCGATGGACCTCGAGCCCACGCATGTTTCCTGGTACGAACTCACCATCGAGCCCAATACCTGGTTCCACCGGCATCCCCCGCAACTGCCGGATGACACGCAGCTCTGGTCGATGCAAACGGCTGGCCGGGAACTGCTGGAAGCGCGCGGCTACACACGCTACGAGGTGTCTGCCTATGCCCGCGCCGGTCGACAATGCCGGCACAATCTCAACTACTGGCTGTTCGGCGACTACCTCGGAATCGGCGCAGGCGCACACGGCAAGCTGACTGACACCGCACACCAGGCCATCCGGCGCAGCAGTAAAGTCCGTCATCCACAGTATTACCTGGCTGCACGCAACAACGGCGTATTCCGCACCATGCAGCAGGATCTTGTACCGGCGGATGTGGTGCTGGAATTCCTGATGAATGCGCTGCGTCTCGACCACGGTTTCAGCGCAGAGGATTTCACGACTGTCACCGGGCTGCCGCTCGACATGCTGGAACCGGGCGCGGCCGGCGCAATCGACGCCGGGCTGCTGATAGAGGAAAACGGACAGTGGCAGGCCTCGGAAAAGGGTCAACGTTACCTCAATGACCTGTTACAGTACTGGTTGCCGGATGCTGACAACGATGCTCGCACAGGTTGATTGCCCGTACTGCGGCGAATGCTACACAGCCGTCGTCGAGACTTTCGACGGCAACCAGGACTATATCGAGGACTGCCCGGTATGCTGCCGGCCGATCGAATTTCATATCGAGACCGGCACGGCTGGCGAACTGCTTACCCTGACTACCCGACGCGACGATGACTGATTACGTACCGATAGACTGCGCCGTACACAGCGGCTATGAACTTGCCATCATGCATCGCCAGCAGCTACGCCTGGCCTGGCGGGACAGGGATGGAATCATCCATATCAAGATGGTTACGCCGACCGACCTCCGCACGCAGAATCACGAGGAATTCCTGGACGTGGCCGACGAGCGGGGTGACATCCACAGCATCCGCCTCGACCACATTCATAACCACAAAATCCTGCAGCCGGCCGACTGACCTGACGATAGCTATCCCGACGGACATTCAGCCCGGGATGAAACAATGAACGACCTGCACGACCTGGAACTGCTGCTGCGCTCGCGCGTGCCGCTGATCACGATCGAGACCCGCGACGAAAAGCGCGTCACGCAGCTGTTCGGCAGCCTCGCGGTCCGGCTCGCCATGCCGGTCATGGCATGGTCTGCGACCACCGGACTGCAGCGTATCGATCTCGACCTCGCACCGCAGCGCCACGCCAGCGATCCGCAACAGGCACTGGGGCAGATCAAGGCGACCAACTCGCCGTCCATCTACCTGCTGCTCGACTTTCATCCCTACCTCGAGGACGCCTATAACGTACGCCTGCTGAAGGAAATCGCGCTCGACTATCACAGCCTGGGGCACACCCTGGTCTTCGTCAGTCACGAAATCCGGCTGCCGGCGGAGCTCGACGGCCTGGCCGCGCATTTTGCGCTGTCGCTGCCGGACCGGGAACGTCTCGAGGCGCTGATCCGCGAAGAGGCCGCACACTGGTCGACAGTCAATCCCGGCAAACAGGTAAGGACCGACCGCAAGACACTGGATCTCGTCACCAGCCAGTTGCGCGGGCTTACCGTCGGCGATGCGCGGCGCATCATCCGCAGCATCATCTTCGATGACGGCGCCATACGCGCCGATGACCTGGAACGGGTCACGCGCGCACGCTACCGGCTGCTCGAGGCCAACGGTGCGATATCCTGTGAATTCGATACCACGGACTTCGCTGCCGTCGGCGGCCTGAACAACCTGAAACGCTGGATCGAGCGCCGGCGCAGCGCGTTCGTGGACGGTGCAGCCGGCCCAGACAAGCCCCGGGGCATCCTGCTGGTCGGCGTACAGGGCAGTGGCAAGAGCCTGGCTGCCAGGGCCGTGGCCGGCATGTGGTCGCTGCCGCTGCTGCGACTCGACTTCGGCACCCTGTACAACAAGTTCTTTGGCGAAACCGAGCGCAACCTTCGCGAGGCGCTGCGCGCTGCCGCAGCCATGGCGCCGTGCGTCCTGTGGATCGATGAAATCGAGAAGGCGATCGCTTCGGGCGATACCGACAGCGGTACCTCGCGCCGCATCCTCGGCAACCTGCTGACCTGGATGGCGGAACGCAAGGAACCGGTATTCATCGTGGCCACTGCCAATGCCATCGCCGAACTGCCGCCGGAACTGGTCCGCAAGGGGCGGCTGGATGAAATATTCTTCGTCGATCTGCCGGACGCCGCCACACGCGCCGAGATCTTTGCCATTCACCTGCGCAAGCGCGACTACAAACCCATCGACTTCGACATCCTCGACCTGGCCGGTCTCTGTGACGGCTTTTCCGGTGCGGAGATCGAGCAGGCCATCGTGGCGGCCAGCTACCTGGCGCGTGAACAGCAGGTTCCGCTGGATACCGACCATGTCCGCCTCGAAATCCAGCAGACCCGCCCGCTGTCACGGGTTATGGCGGAAAAAATCGACGGCCTGCGGCAGTGGGCCGCAAACCGCACCGTTCCTGCCAATTGATCCCGCTCCCCGGTGCCGGCGCGGCCGGGCCCGCGCGGCGTAAGCCGCCACTCCACACTGATCGCAATTATCCACCGGTTTATCCACAGGCCGGGGCAATGTATCCAATTGTTTTGAATAATAATGATACCCATAACCGCCATTTTTTCGGCACGGGTTGTGGATTTTTATGCTAGCATGTAGCCACTCCATCAGAACAACAACAGCCGCACCAGCGGCAGACGAGGAGCCCAACATGCAAGACCCGTATGCAAGCCCGCTATTCGACTTCGATGCGTGGGCGAAACTGTTCACCGAAGACCCGCAAGCCTTTGAAAAACAACGTATCCTCGCCATTGAGCAGCTGATACGGCAGGCTCCGCCCCACAAGCAGCAGCGGCTGCGCTGCCTGCAATGGAAACTCGACCAGATCCGGCACACCGCGCCCAATCCGCTGGCGGCCAGTCTGCGCATGAACCAGCTGCTCTGGGACAGCCTGGCCGGTCCCGATGGCCTGCTGGAGCGATTGCAACAACCGCTCGAGGACAGACCCCGGCGACAATCAGCCAGCGTGATCCCGTTTCCCGCCGGCTTGTCGCAAGCGCAGGATTGACGTATTATTCCCGGCCTTTTCCAGGGTGCCGGCAACGGCATCCACGGCAACCGATCACAGTTCGAGGCAGTCATGAAAGCTGATACACATCCGGCATACGCAAGCGTCAAGGTCACCTGCAGTTGCGGCGAATCCTTCGATACCCGCTCCACCGCGGGCACTGACCTCACGATCGAAGTCTGCTCCAAGTGCCACCCGTTCTACACCGGCAAGCAAAAGATGGTCGACACCGGCGGCCGCGTGGACAAGTTCCGCCAGCGCTACGGGAACAGCTGACCGCCCGGCGGATGCGGCTGACATCTCTCTGCAAGGGGGCGACCGCCACGGTCGCCCCTTTTTCATTTGCGGCAGGGTGCGCCTGCCTGCTGGTCACTGCAGCAGGTTCGGTCTCCGCCAGTGACTGTCCCGCCGTGCGCGTCGATGAACGCGTTCAGGTCGTCCACGTCTATGACGGCGACACGGTCAAACTCAAGGACGGCCGACGCCTGCGCCTGATTGGCATCAATACCCCGGAAACGGCCCGCGCAGGCGAATCAGGTGAACCGCTCGCCAGCACGGCCCGCACCAGTCTGCAGACCATGCTGGACCGCGGCAACCGCGTACTGCACCTGCAGTATGGCGCCCAGCACAATGATCATTACGGCCGCCTGCTGGCGCATGCCTTTCTCGAGAACGGTGACAACGTCGCCGCCGGGCTGCTGTCGCACGGCCTGGCGACCGCGCTGGTGGTGCCCCCCAACACCTGGGCTATGGACTGCTACCGGCAGCTCGAGGATGACGCGCGCATCGACCGGCTCGGACTCTGGGCACTGCCGCAGTACCAGGCAGTGGCAAGCTCCGGACTGACTGCCGACGCGACAGGCTTTCACATTGTGCGGGGGCTGGTCACAGCAGTTCGCGGGGCTTCCCACAGCACCTGGCTGGACTTGCGCGGCCCCCTGGCCCTGCACATCAGCCATAGGGACCAGACCAATTTCGCGCCCCGTTACCTGGAAACGCTGACCGGCCAGGAGGTCGAGGCGCGCGGCTGGATCAAACCAGACCGGGACGGCTTGCGCATGAATATCCGTCATCCGGCAGCACTGGTTAAAATATCCCCCGGTAAACTGCATTAAACTAATGCGTATGACACCCCTCCTGCCCCGCCTCTGCATACTGCCGGCCGCCGCCCTGTCGCTACTCCTGGCGGCCTGCGCCACCAACCCGGTCACCGGCGGGTCGGACTTTGTGCTGATGTCGGAGGAACAGGAAATCAGCCTTGGTCGCCAGTACAGCGCGGAAATCGTCAAGGAGATGCCGGCCTACGAGGACCCGGAACTCGCCTCACTGGTGCAGTCCGTGGGTGACGCGATCGC
This sequence comes from Gammaproteobacteria bacterium, assembly GCA_035527955.1. Taxonomy (GTDB): domain Bacteria; phylum Pseudomonadota; class Gammaproteobacteria; order UBA9214; family UBA9214; genus UBA9214. Next base: position 3,064 of record DATKZN010000163.1, on the reverse strand, counting down.
GGCGCACAGTCATCGGCAGGACCTGATCTACCGTTTCACCGTGCTCGACAGCACCACGGTCAACGCCTTTGCCCTGCCCGGCGGCTATATCTACATCACGCGCGGGCTGCTGGCCTACCTGAACTCCGAGGCCGAACTGGCAGCGGTACTCGGTCACGAGATCGGCCACGTTACCGCCCGGCACAGCGTGCGCCAGCACAGCACGGCCACCATGACGGGGATTCTCGGTGCCGTGCTGGCTGCATCCACCGGTATCCAGGGCGCCGACACGCTCACCAACCTGGCCGGTACGGCGATCGTGCGCGGTTATGGCCGTGAACACGAGCTGGAGGCCGACCGGCTCGGTGCCGAGTACATCGCGAAGACCGGCTACGACCCTAAAGGCATGCTGGAAGTGGTCGGGGTACTGAAAAACCAGGAGGAGTTCGACAAGCTGGTCGCGGAAAAGGAAGGCCGCGAACCCAATGCCTATCACGGGCTGTTTTCCACCCATCCGGATAACGATGAACGCTTCCGGGAGGTAGTGAGCGCCGCGGAAAAGTTCCGCAGCGCGGATACGGCACGCATTGACCGCGATGCTTTTCTGCAGGTGCTTGACGGCCTGACCTTTGGCGACAGCGACGAGGAAGGCATCGTCAGGAACCGGCATTTCTACCACAAGGCGCTGGATTTCTCGGTGACATTCCCGGATGGCTGGCGAATCGATAACCAGGCGGATCGCATTGTCGCCCGTTCCACGGATAATGACGGCATAGTGCAGGTCACGATCACCGACCTTAACAAGCGCATTACACCCGAGGCATTCATGACCGAGCGCATGAAACTAGAAGACATGCAGCACGGCGAGCCGATCACGGTCGGCGCCTTCAATGGCTACTCAGCGATCGCGGACGGCAAGACACCGTATGGCGAACGTCCGGTACGCTATGTCGTGATCTTCAGGGATTCGAAGGCATGGATAGTCGCCGGGGCGGCAAAAGACCGGCGCAATCCGCAGCAGTACGATGCCGCCATCCTGGCGACCGCACGCAGTTATCATCCCTTGAGCGACACGGAGCAGTCGCTGGCCGAGGCACAGCACCTGCGCGTCATCCGCGCACCGGCCGGTACGCATTATGCCGACCTGACGAAACAATCACCGCTGGCGAATTTCCCCGAGGAACAGTTGCGACTACTGAACGGTAATTACCCCGCCGGCGAACCGGAACCAGGCAGCCTGCTGAAAATTGTTCGCTAGCTGCCGTACCTATATACTCCAGCACCTGCATAGCATTGCCGACACAAAGGCGTAATTGCCACAAAAAACAGGATAAGGAATGAACAAGATCACCATTATCGGCGCCGGCCGCGTGGGGGAATCCACCGCTCAGATACTTGCGCAGCGGGACATGTGCCACGAGGTGGTACTGCTGGACGTGCGCGACGGGGCCGCGTCTGGGGCGGCGCTGGATATTCGCCAATCCGCCGCCTTGCACCGCTTTGACTGCCGGGTGTCAGGCGGCGCCGATCCCGCCCTGATGTCCGGTTCGGATCTGGTCATCGTCACGGCCGGTTCGCCACGCAAGCCCGGCATGTCGCGCAGCGATGTGCTGGACGTAAACCGGGCGGTCATCGACACCATCGTTGACCAGGTCCTGGAACACGCGCCGGACTGCCTGCTGTTGCTGGTCACCAATCCGGTCGATGTGCTGACCTGGCATGCCTGGAAACGCACCGGCTGGGACCGGCGGCGCGTGTTCGGGCAGGCCGGTGTACTGGATGCCGCACGCATGGCCAGTTTCATGGCCGAGGAAACCGGCATCTCGGTCCGGGACATCCACACCATGGTCATTGGCGGTCATGGCGATTCCATGGTCCCGCTGACCCGCTTCAGCACGATCAACGGCTTGCCGGTCAGGGCCTTCATCGACGAGAAAACCATCCAGCATATTAACGAGAAAACCCGTCACGGCGGCGCAGAAGTGCTGGAAATGCGCCAGCACAGCAGTGCCTACAATGCACCGGCCGCGGCGGTTGCCACTATGGTGGATGCCATCTGCAGCAACCGCGCCCGCCTGTTGCCCTGTGTCTGCATACTGGATGGCGAGTACGGTCAGCGCGACATCACGGCCGGTGTGCCGGCCATCCTGGGACGAACGGGCATTGAGCAGATTGTCGAATTGCCCCTCGACGAGACCGAAGCCCCCGGATTCCAGGCGTCAATCGACAGCATTCTCAAGGACCTGGAGCAGCTCTAGCCCAGGCGACACCGCACGGCCCCGGGCACTTGCAACACGAGTGATAAACCATACAAACCGGCACAGGCATTTACAATGCCGGGTGCCGTGCAGTTGAGAAATGTGGGCTAGAACAGCTGGTCGGTGACGCTTTCCCCGGCGCCGGTGGCACCCGCCGCCATGGAGCGACTGGTCTTGGTAGGCACGCTTTCCACCATGAACGTCTCGAAGATAGCATCGCGCTGACCACTGCCGGCAAGCAGGCCGGTGGCCGGGTCGATACGCACCGTCACCAGCCCTTCCGGCGGCTCCTGCTTGAGTTCAGCAACGCCTTGCAGCGCATAGGCCATATAGTCGATCCACATCGGCAGCGCTGACCGGCCACCGGTCTCGCCGCGTCCCAGCGGCTCGAGTCGATCGAAGCCTACCCACGCTGTGGTTACCAGCGCGTGATTGAAGCCGGAAAACCAGCCATCCATCTGGTCGTTCGTGGTGCCGGTCTTGCCAGCCAGGTCGGACCTGCCGAGCGAACGCGCGCGCGTACCGGTGCCGCGCTGGATAACGTCACGCATCATCGAGGTCATCAGCCAGACATTGCGCGGCGACAGCGTCTGCGTTGCGGGCAGCACCGGTTCCGCTTCGGCAGTTTGATCAGCGGCGTCGGCGACAGCCGCCACCACCGGTTCAGCGACCGGCGCCTGCTCCCCGCCCAATCCGCACTGCGGGCAAGCCACTTCCGGCCGGGCCTGGAAGATCATGGTGCCGTTGGCATCGCGGATTTCCTTGATGACGTAGGGCTGTATCAGGTATCCACCATTGGCCAGTACCGCGTAGGCACGCGCCATTTG
>DATKZN010000162.1:0-12826 GCA_035527955.1 Gammaproteobacteria bacterium | reverse complement strand
TTGATCTGTGATGCAGGCACTTCTCCCCCAAAAGACAAACACTCACCCGTAAGCCGGACTGGCTTTACTCCGCTGTTCCCTCTGTGGCAATAATTGTTTTCTCTGCGCCTCCGCGTCTCTGCGCGAGTTATTTGTTTCCTGGCGCCTTGGCATCCTGGCTCGAGACAGACGTTTTCAGGTGTATCACCGCTCCTGCGCATCTCGCTCACGCACCTTGTCGAGTATCCGGCACAGCTGTTCCGCGCCGTCCAGGATGCGCGGCGTATGCCGCACCAGCAGGTCGCGCCCGATTTCGTACAGGTGCCCCTGCCTGACCGCCGCGAGCCGCGTCCAGCGCCGCCAGGGGGCCAGCAGGCTCCCGTTCTCCTCCTGCCCCGCCGCCACCACAATGACCTGAGGGTCGCGCGCCAGCACTGCCTCGATACTGATCTGCGGCGCCAGGTCCGGCAGGTCGGCGAACACATTACTGCCGCCACACAGGCGAATCACATCGCTGACCAGGTGAGTTCCGTTGACCGTCATCAGCGGCCGGTCCCAGACCTGATAGTAAACGCGTATCGGCGCACGCCCCGGTACTGTCCGGCGCAGCGCGGCGAGGCGCTGATCGAAACCTTCCATCGCGGGTTGCGCGGCCGTTTCGGTTCCGGCCAGCCGCGCCAGCCTGTCGATAGTGCGCGTAATCGCGGCCAGATCACGCGGCTCCGAGATAAATACGGTCAGGCCGAGCTCGCGCAGGCGCTGCACCTGGAAAGCCGGGTTGCCGCTCTGCCAGGCCACGACGAGATCGGGTCGCAGGGCGAGGATGCGCTCCAGGTCGAGACCGCCACCACCACCGATGCGCATGATGCCGCGCGCCGCTATCGGATAGTCACTGTAGTCGGACACACCGATCACCCTGTCGCCTGCACCGGCGGCAAACAGTAATTCAGTGATGTGCGGAGCCAGGCTGACGATACGCCGCGCCGGACCTGCGAGTACGACCTGCTGCCCGCCGTCATCCGTGACGCGCACTTCGGACAGGGCGGGCACGGGCTGCAGGCAACAGGCCACGAACCAGGCGGCAACCCGACAGGACATTCTGCAACCGCCGGGCAGACAACGATCAGCAAACCCCATGTCGGGTCTCCAGGTAACGGACGGTGTGAACCGGTTCCGGATATCATACCCTGCGGGCACCCCGGCCGGCGTTGCATTGCGATATACTCACGCGCTGATTTACCCGGCACAGGCGAATTTACGCATATGAAACCACCGGTAGTTGTCGTCGGCATCGGCGAGATGGGCAGCGTTTTCGCGCGCGGTTTCCTGCGCACCGGTCACCCGGTTTATCCTGTTACGCGACACACAGACATCAAGCATGCCGCACAGCAGCTGCCGGCACCCGAACTGGTGCTGGTCGCCGTCGCGGAAAACAGCATGCACGAAGTACTGGAAACGCTGCCCGCTGCCTGGCACGGCCGCGTCGCCCTGCTGCAGAACGAACTCCTGCCGCGTGACTGGGAAAAGTACGGACTGCTACAGCCAACCGTGATCTCGGTCTGGTTCGAGAAAAAGCGCGGCCAGGATGTCAAGGTGCTTATCCCGTCGCCGATCCATGGCCCGCACGCGAACCTGCTGCGGGATTGCCTGGCAAGCCTGGATATTCCGACGCGGGTACTGGAAAGTGAACGGGAACTGTTGTTCGAACTGGTCGTGAAAAACGTCTATATCGTCACCACCAACTGTGCCGGCCTGATTACCGGCGGCACCGTCAGTCAGCTCCGGGACCAGCACCACGACCTTGCACAGGACGTGGCGCACGAGGTGATCCGCATACAGGAATCGCTGACCGGCACCCGGTTCGACGCGGACCAGGTGATGGATGCGATGCTTGCCGCCTTCGACGGCGATCCTGAGCACCGGTGCACCGGCCGCAGCGCACCGGCGCGCCTTGCACGCGCCCTGCAGCAGGCGGAAAGCGCCGGCATCGATACTCCGGTGCTGCGCATGATCGCGGACCGGAATTGCTGAGATGCACGGCAACGCCCGACCAATAACATCGGTATACAAACGTCCAGTCGGGCATGGCGCCTTGACAGGCCGCGTGCTGTACCCCTAAGGTGAGCGTGCAGTACTGCCAGGAACACGGAAACAGCCTCTTGTACAAGTCCAGTCACCCGTCCTCCGCCAAAAATACCTTCCTCTCCCTGCTGGGGATTGCATTGTTCACACTGACCGGATGCGGTGGCGGTGGTGGCGGTGGCGTCGCAGGCAGCACGCCGAGCAGCATCGGCTTCACGGTCAGTGGAACCCTGCAGGCAGCGGGCGGCAATGCCGTCGACAGCGACGTGAACGACCCCTTCGCGCCCTATGCCGGCAATGACAGCATTGCCACGGCCCAGGCCATACCGAATCCGGTGGTGGTCGGCGGTTATCTTAACGAGCCCGGCGCGGGCCCGGCCGGTCGCTCCCGTACCATCGGCGACACCACCGATTTTTACCGGATTACCCTGACGGCAAACCAGCTGGTGATCCTGAATATCGTCGATCATGCCGCCGCTGATCTGGATCTGTTTCTTTACGACAGCAACAATGCCATCGTCGCCAGCTCGACGGGTACGCTCGCCACGGAAATCCTGACCGCCCCCGCTACCGGCACCTATACCCTGCGTGTCGCCATCTTTCCCACGGTAATCGCGGGCGCCTCCGGCTACACCCTGACCCTGGGGCAGCAATTAACTACAGCCATCGCCGCGGACCTGCGCCTGGAGGATGACTTTATACCCGGCGAGATCATAGCCAGGTTCAAACCCGGCAGCGGCGCCGGCAAGGCAACCGCCGGCACGCTGGCTGCGACCGGCCTGGCACAGAAGGCCGGCGCATCCGACCGCCCCGTGCTGCTGACGGTACCCGCACCCGGCACAACGTCAGCCGCCGCAGGCGGCACAATGGCAAGGGCGCTGCCCGGCGACAGCCGCCTGCAGCACAAATGGGAAACCATCCGCGCCATCAAGCAGCTCAGGCAACGGCCGGATATCGAGTATGCCGAACCCAACTACCGCCGCATGCCGACGCTGGTGCCCGATGACACGAATTACCCGCTGCAGTGGCATTACCCGCTGATCAACCTGCCCCAGGCCTGGGACATCACCACCGGTGCCGTCACCGTCGTCGTCGCAGTGGTGGATACCGGCATCCTCGCCGGCCATCCGGACCTGCAGGGACAGGTCGGGCAGGGCTATGACTTCATCAGCGATGTCGCCAACGCCCTGGACGGTAACGGTATCGATGCCGACCCGGAGGATCCGGGTGATGCGGGCGTCGCCGGCAACAGCAGCTTTCACGGCACCCACGTGGCCGGCACAGTCGCCGCGGCGACCGGCAATGCCACCGGCGTCGCAGGTGCGAGCTGGGCGACTACCCTCATGCCGTTGCGTGCCCTCGGCCTGAACGGTGGCACCACCTATGACATCATGCAGTCCCTGCTCTACGCGGCGCAGTTGCCTAACGACTCGGGCGGCATCCCCGCACAACGCGCGGACGTCATCAACCTGAGCCTCGGCGGTTACAGCTTCTCCCAGACCGAGCAGGACATCATCAACCAGGTCCGCAACCAGGGCGTGATGATCGTGGCGGCGGCCGGCAACGATGTGTCCAGCAACCCGTTCTACCCGGCATCCTATAATGGCGTGATTTCCGTGAGCGCCGTCGACATCAACCGGCTGGCGGCACCCTACTCGAATTTCGGGGCGCAGATCGACATCGCGGCACCGGGCGGCGACACGGCAACGGATATCAATGGCGACGGTTATCCCGATGGCGTGCTCAGCACCAGCGGCGACGATTCGACCGGCAGCATCCAGTACCTGTACCGCTTCCTGCAGGGCACCTCGATGGCGGCGCCGCACGTGGCGGGTGCGCTGGCGCTGATGAAGGCCGCCATGCCGACGCTGACGCCGGCCGATGTCGACAACCTGCTCCTCAACGGCCAGATGACCACCGACCTGGGCTCGCCCGGCCGTGACAATATCTACGGCCACGGCCTGATCGATGCCCACAAGGCCGTGGTGGCGGCACTGGGCGGCATCTCGCCGGTGCCGCCGACACTGGTTGCCTCGCCCTCGGCACTGAACTTCAGCACGCTGGGCACCACCGCCCTGCTGACCGTCGCCAACGGCGGCGGCGGGACACTGAGCGTCAACCCGCCCACGGATGACGCCAGCTGGCTGAGCGTTACGCCCGGCGCAATCGATCCCGGCACCGGCGCCGGCACCTATATTGTCAGCGTCTCGCGTACCGGACTGGCGGAAAATATCTATACCGCGACCATCACCATCACCACCTCGTCGGCCAATACCGTGCAGATCCCCGTCATCATGCAGGTCTCGACCCTGAGCCAGGACGCCGATGCCGGCTACCAGTACGTACTGCTGATCGACCAGGCCACCGGCACCCCGAGATACCAGACCGGCGTGGCCGCCAGCAACGGCACCTATCAATACAGCATTTCCGGCGTCGCCGCGGGAACCTATGAACTGATGGCCGGCAGCGACCTGGATAACGACGGCACCATTTGCGTGTCCGGCGAGTCCTGCGGCGCTTATATCTCGCTTGATCAGCCCACGCCGGTGACGGTGAACGGCAACGTCACCGGCCGCGATTTCACCACCGGCTTCAACGTCATCATCAACGCTGCCGCCCGGCAAGCCGGCGCTTCCGGTGTAGCCAGACCGGCCGTCAAACAGGTCGGCCCGTGATGACGACGACAGGCAGCCGGATCATGTTCCGGCTGGTCGCACTGGCCGCTGCAGGACTCGCCGCCTGCCAGGCCGGCGGCATCGATCCTCCTGCCGTGGACGACACGCCTGGAATCATCACCCTCGCCACCGGCACGCAATGCGGCCACAGTGATAACGCGCCGACGGCAAGCTGGCTGGACACCGCGGACGCCTTGCAGATCGCCTACCGGCGCATGACTCGCCAGACCCTCGTTGCGAACACCCTCCCGGCACAGACGCCGGACTTCGCAAAGTACGGCGTGCTGCAGGTATTCATGGGACAGCAGTCCACGGGCGGCTACCAGCTGCGCCTGCTGCATCCGCGTGTCGAGCACATCGCATCGGGCGCAACCGTGCGCATCGCGTGGCTGTCACCGCCACCCGGCGCCCTCACCCCCCAGGTCATCACCAGCCCCTGCCTGTTGCTGGCGGTACCCCGCGGCAGCTATCAGTCCCTCACCGTCACGGATCAGACCGGCCGCGCCCGCGCCGTAGCCGCGCTGTAGCCGGCCGGCATATCCCGGCACACGCACCAGCCAGCGCCGCTGGCAGTGCAGCGAATTGGCGGATTATTTCTTATAAAGGTCAATTTATAATCTGTTAACTGCTATAAAAGCATTAATAACTATAATTTTGGCCATTAAAGTAATTGCATTATGATCTCGATATGACTATATTGTAATAGCCTTTTTTTAATTCTTTATAGATATAAATCGGCTTTTATAGTCCTATTTTTGATTCTTATGGATATTTATTCACTGACAGACAAGGCCATTGCAAGGGAACTGGGCGAACGCCTCAAGGCCCTGCGCCTGCAACGCAATATCACCCAGAAGGCGCTGGCAGAGGCAACGACCCTGTCACTGAACACCATCAAGGCGCTGGAAGGAGGACGCGGCAAGCTGGCAAGCCTGATCGCCGTGCTGCGCGAGCTGGGGGCACTCGAACAACTCGACAACCTGATCCCCGCCGCCACCGTCATCAGTCCGCTGCAACTGGCCAGAATGCACGGCCAGGAACGCCAGCGGGCCTCCGGTACGCGCAGCAAGGATAGCGACGGGGACGAGCCCGGGTGGTGAAGCGGGTCGATACCGCCATGGTGAGTCTGTGGGGCGAGGTCGTCGGCGCGGTATCGTGGCTGGAGGACCGCGCCTATGGCGTCTTCGAATACGAACCGGATTTTCTGAACAGGGACCTGGATATCGCCCCCGTCCACATGAGCCTGGCCACGGCCCGGCAGGGCGGCCGGATCTTTGCCTTTCCGGGACTGAACCGGGAAACCTACCTGGGGCTACCCGGCCTGCTGGCCGACGCCCTGCCGGACAAGTTCGGCAACCGCCTGATCGATGCCTGGCTGGCCCGTAATGGCCGCGATGCCACCGACTTCAGCCCGGTGGAGCGCCTGTGCTACACCGGCAAACGCAGCACCGGCGCCCTCGAATTCTCGCCCGCGCTGGCCGGCCGCCACGATACGGCGGTACCGGTCGAGCTGGCCGGCCTGGTCGCGCTGGCGCAGGACGTCATGCACGAGCGCAAGACCCTCGACGCCGACCTGGGCGATACGGACCGGGAGCATGCCGAGGCACTGATGGACATCCTGCGCGTTGGCACGTCGGCCGGCGGCGCGCGGCCGAAGGCGGTGATCGCCATGAATGCGCAGGGGCAAGTCCTGTCCGGCCAGACCGATGTGCCGCCAGGCTACGATTACTGGATCCTGAAGTTCGACGGCGTCACCGACCTGGAGCTGGGCAAGCCCAGGGGCTATGGCCGGATCGAGTATGCCTACTACCGCATGGCACAGGCCGCCGGCATCCACATGACCGAGTGCCGGCTACTGGAGGAACACGGTCGCGCCCATTTCATGACCCGCCGCTTCGATCGCGTCGATGGCCACAAGCTGCACCTGCAGTCACTGTGCGGCCTCGCGCATTTCGACTTCAACATGCCGGGCGCCTATGGTTACGAACAGGTGTTCGGTATCATGCGCCGGCTGCGCCTGAGCAAGGCGGAGGCGGCAGAGCAATACCGGCGCATGGTATTCAATATCGTCGCCCGCAATCTCGATGATCACACCAAGAACATCGCGTTTTTAATGGGGCCGGACGGCAAGTGGCGGCTGTCACCGGCCTTCGACGTTATTTACGCGCACAACCCGGCCGGCAAGTGGACCAACCAGCACCAGCTCAGCCTGAATGGCAAGCGGGACAACTTCACCCGACAGGACCTGCTGGATGCCGGTGCGGCCATCAGCCTGTCCCGGCCGGCCGATATCGTCGGCGAGGTCAACGCAGCGGTGGCACGCTGGCCGGAATTCGCGCAGCAGGCTGGCATCGATCCGCAGATTTCGGGCGAGATCGCACGCAACCACCGGCTGGAACTGCCGGCAAACTAGGGTCGCTCAGGTGCCCGCTCCGTTCGCCGGCCACAGCCAGGCAGCACCGCGCACGCCGCTGGAATCACCGTGTCGCGCACGCACCAGCCGGGTGTCCACACGGTCGGAGAAAACGTACGCACCCCAGCGTTGCGGCACGTCCCTGTACAGCGATTCGATATTCGACATACCGCCACCCAGCACGATGACATCGGGATCGATGATGTTGATGACGCTGGCCAGCGCACGAGCCATGCGGTCTGCGTAACGTTCGAGCGTGGCCTGCGCGGCCGCCTCGCCGACCGCGGCACGAGCGGCGATGGCGGCGGCCGTAGCTTCCACGCCGGCAACGGCATGGTGATCACGCGCCAGTCCTGGACCGGACAGCCAGGTCTCGATACAGCCCTGCCGGCCGCAGTAGCACGGCTCGCCGGGCGATTCATCGGCCTGCGGCCACGGCAGGGGGTTGTGACCCCACTCCCCGGCAATCCCGTTGGGCCCGGACACCAGTCGGCCTTCAACGACGATACCGCCGCCGGTACCGGTCCCGACTATGACGCCGAACACGACCCCGGCACCGGCCGCCGCGCCATCGACCGCCTCTGACAGGGCGAAACAGTCGGCATCGTTGGCGAAGCGCAGCGTGCGCTGCAGGCGCCGTTCCAGGTCGGCGTGCAGCGGCCGGCCGTTCAGGCACACGGAATTGGAATTCTTGACCCGGCCCGTGGCGCGCGACTGCGTTCCCGGCATGCCTATGCCCACCGGGCAACGCCGGCCGCTCGCCTGTTCCAGTGCCTCGACCAGGCCGGCAACCGCTGCCAGCGTGCCGTCGTAATCACCCCGCGGGGTCGGCACGCGCCGGCGCAAACGCTCACGCCCATCGGCATCCAGCACGACGCCCGCGATCTTGGTGCCACCGAGGTCGATGCCAATCCTGAAATGGTTGTTTTCGTTCATCATGCTGATGACTTCGATATCGGTTCCAGCCGGCCTGTCAAACAACCCTACGGGCGTGGGGCACTGGAATGCCGGCCGATATGAATGAGCATGCGCCACTGACACAGGCACGGACAAGGCGTTGCGTAACCAGTTCCTGTGCGAGGCGCGCGCAAACGCCATGGCCAGCCACCGTGCCGTAAATCATTCCAGAGATGTCTGCCGAAAGTATCGTTTCCCGAGTCCGGAACACAAGGCAACCGACCCGGGCGGAATCAGGCTGCGCGAGCAGGCCAATCGGGCTGACCCTGGCACACCGGATGGCTTGCCGATGACGTCGTGATGAAGTTCCAGCGGGATTTCCGGTATAAAGGTCCTGAAACATGAAAGGTGCTTATAACCACCATCTGTTCAGCTACTCAATGCACGCACTGCCCTGGGCGTGCGTCAATCGGCTTCTTCAGGACAGATGGCGGCGCCCTGGCGTACTACAGCGCGAGGGATCATGGCAGCTGCCACCGGTGTCTGCTGCCAGAAAATACTATCCGATTCTGAATATTGCCTTGTTGTTTTCATCCTTTTCTTCAGTGGACTCCTGAATCTGGAAATTAAAATCGCGGCTCCCGGCAGGCTCCTGTATAAAGTAGCCCTGCGCCATATCCACACCCAGCTCACAAAGGAGCGCCAGGGCGGCCGAACTCTCGACACCTTCGGCGATGGTTATGTAATTATTCTCCCTGGCCATCTTCATGATGGCAGCGACCTTTAACAGGCTTGCCCCCTTGCCCCTGATGCTCTCGATCAGACCACTGTCGATTTTCAGGTAGTACACATGGATATGCCTGAGGTGATGCAACTGGCATGACATCCGGTAGTGTTCAATGGCAATTTTACATCCGACCGCATTAATCGCCTTGGACAGCATTGAAAGATTCTTGATATCAGTTTGCAACAGATTTTCGGCAACCTCGAATACAAGCTGTGCCGGGTTTATCGCGTACTCCTTGATTTTGTGCATTATCCATACCGGAAATTCCTGGTCGGCAACCGACTGCCCGGTAAGTTTTATAAACAATGTCATTGCCTGACCGCGGTTATCGGCCATCATCTTCATGACATTCTCGATAACATAACGATCGACAGCCGCAGCAAGCCCGCATTTACTTGCCATGGATATGAACTCGCCTGGCAGAATTACACTCCCGCTTTCATCAATGATTCTGATAAGAATCTCGTATTGATTACTCAGCTCTCCCTTGAGGCTGGTAATGGGCTGGTAATAAATCCTGGCACGGTGTTCGTCAAGTATTGCCCTGACCATCGCTTCATGATTGTTACTTGCACCCGTGCTGATAATATTGTCTGCAATCGCACTGCTGGCCAGGACCTGGTTACCACCGTATGAGCGCGCCGACTCACAGGCCAGGTCGGCCCTTGCGATAACATCACCAGCACTTGTGTCGCTTTTCCTGACCGAACAGATACCGATACTCACTGTCATCAATACAGACCGCCCGCCATATTCAAAAATCCGGCCTTCGATGGCCAGGCGTATCTTTTCGGCTTTTTCCTCTGTCTGCGCCAGGCTTTCCCCGCTGCATATCATGGCAAAGGTGCAATCGCCGAAGCGGGATACCACGTCATCCCCGCTACAGAAGGATGCGATGATTTCGGCAACATCCTTGATTACATGCTCGCTTTCCATGACACCGATTTCATCCCTGACCTGGATAAACCTGTCCAGCAGGACATACATAAGGTTGTGGCTGGCACCGGAATCGCGGTTTTCCGCGAGCAGCTCGTCGAGACCGGCGATGAACCGGGCGCGATCGCTGATTCGTTCAACAGGGTCCCGCTGCCGGTCTCCCTCCGTCAGACTGCCTGATAGGCCCGCACCGGTTGCGTCGGATAATGCAGCCTCCGGCTTCCCATCGTTCTGTTCTGAAGCAGACATCACGGGCCCGGGTTTATCTGTCTCCCCACTTGAAGCCTCAAGCATCCCGCCGCAAGCATCCCGCTCGTCTTGCCTGTCGTCGGCCTGCCTGATCACCTCTCTCAGACTCGCGACCTCCTGCCTGAGCTGCTCATGATCATGCAGCTGCTCTGCAAGAATCTTGTGTTCTGACCGCGAGCTATCCAGCATTGACTGGAGATCAGCCTGCTGTTCCTGCAGCACCTTCAGCCGCTGCGCGTCCTCTTCCCCGCGGCTGGCAGACTCGGTGGCTGCCTGCAAGGCACCACGCAAGCGCTCGTTCTCCGACTCAAGCTCGCTTGCCAGCCTTGCCTCGCTGTCAAGCGTCTGTATACGCGCCTCTGCCGCCTGCAGTTTCTCCTCCAGATCATTTGACGCCCTGGCATGGTTTCCCGCTTCCAGTGTCTTGTCTGACTGAATGTTTAATGATGTATTTAACTTCTCCAGCCTTGACCGCAGCAACTCGATTTCTTCCAGCTGATTTTTTTGCAGGGCACGTTTCGAAATTGACGATTCATGCAGAGCGGTATTCAGTGCCTCCAGTTTTTCTGCATGCGCCGCCAGCTCATCGTGAGCCACACGCAGCATCTGCAGTTCAGCGCCAACATCCGCAATTCGCGTATTCAGTTCTTCGCTGGCATGCGCATGTTGCTCGGCTTGCCTGTGCATCGCTTCAGATTGAGACTCCAGCTCCTCTCGCAATCCTGACAGCTGCTGCCCAAGCCCCGAGATCTCACTTGTTTTTGACTGCAACTCGCCAGCCCGCTCATCAAGCTGACAGCGCAGACCGGCAATTTCACTGTTACGGTCTTCCAGCATTGCCTGCAGTGTGTTTGATTCGTCCCCTGCCTTGTCGTACTGCGCCTGCAGCGCATTGAGCGCACCATCCAGCCTGGCTCTTTCCTGTTCGAATTCCTGCCGGGCACACAGCGCCTCCGCAGCACGCTGCTCCAGTACACCGTTCTGCTCTTCTATGCGAGATGATAACCGACCCACTTCGTCGGCCCGCGCGATCGAAATGCTTTCCTGTTCACGAACTTTTTCCTGCAGCCGGTCACGCTCGGATTCAAGTTCGATGATCTTTTGCCCGAGCTGTTCCGCTTCGCGGGAATATTCTTCCTCGCTCCTGCGGCCTTTGCTGACCTCTGCATCCAGGGCAGCACGGATTGATTTGATGGCTTCATCAAGTTCGCCGATTCTCGCGGAACGCTCTTCGTTTTGTTTGCGCGATGTCTCGAGTTCGTATAGTGCCGTGTTGAACGCTGCAGTGAACGCAGTGGCAGCATCCTGCAAATCACTGATCAAGGGTTTTTCAATCCCGGCTTCAGTATCGTGCGACCGCGCCTCTTCCGCTGGAATCATGCCGGCAGGATGAAATCCCGCCTCCCCGGTATCTGCACTCCCGGTCATCCAGCCATTCCCGCCAGGCAGTGTGTTCATCGAATCGTCTTGCATCGCCATTAATTCCTGATCAAGGTTCCTGGTGCCATCGGTTCGCGAGGCTGCTCTTTGCACGGCTATGAGCTATCCTGGTCACGCATCGACCTGCAGGTACCCGCTGACCCGTCAGTTCGCCGTATCGCGCACCCTGGCATGTCAGGGGCACATTCAATTTGCCGTCCTGAAACATGTCGGCACAAAGCTGATATGTTTTAACAATCAGCCGAATAGACAAGTGCGGCCGTTCAGGAAACCCACCCGGCACTGACCTGCCGCAACGGGCATTTGATCTGCCTGACCCGGTCTTGTCCACGGCAGCCATTCCCGGCAATACGGGCAAGCTCTCCGCCCGCAACCGACCGCCATTAATGCGCCGGATGAGGAATTCAGGCTGGCAAGCGGATTTCATGAATTGACGTCATGGTCTGCGGATCTGCCGGCGGCATGACTGCCGGACGGGGGCGGTGGTGGTGAGCGTCAGCTTCTTGACGAAAACACGGAATCAGACTTATACAACGAAAAACCGGCCGCCACCGTGGCGCGGCACGAGAGGATGCATTGGCCACAGCGCCCGCTCCAGGCACACAGGTCGTCGACACGCCAGGAAATCCGGTCCCGGACCCGGGCAAGTGCTTGCACACGGAACCCGTTGCAGTCCAGCCCCCGTCAGTCGCACCGTCCGAAACGGTGAACATCAGAGCGGATCTCCGCAAAGCCCGTCAGGCCAAAAAACATTATTTTTTTAATTATCAATAGATTATTTGATAATAACGGGCATTATCAGACTTCTCCGGGGAGCTTTCGACAGGCGGCCGGCGGGATCGGCCGATGCGCGGCTCAGACCGTGCCATGCGCGACCAGGCTGAAGGCGCGGCTGCTGTCGGTGCGCAGGCGCGTGATACCGGCATTGGCGACCTGGATGCGGTACATGGCGACCGGCGGCATATCGAGCACTGCGGCGAGAACGGCACGGATCACGCCCGCATGCGCCACCACGAGCACCGTTTCTCCGGCATGCCGCTCGAGCAAGGCGTCGAAACCGGTGCGCACGCGCGCGAGGAAGGCATCCAGGGGCTCGGCGCCCGGCGGACGCTGGCCGACCGGGTCGCGCAGGAAACGCTCCACCTGCCCCGGGTCCTGCTGCTCCAGTTCCGCCCGCGTATGCCCTTCCCATACCCCGAAGCCGACCTCCGCGAAGCGCGGCTCGGCCCGCAGCGGCATGCCGTGCCGCGTGCACAGCGCCTCGGCAAAGGCATGGCAGCGCAGCAAGGGCGAACTCACGACCTGCTGCCAGAGCGGCCGGCCCGCGACGGCGTCCCACATCTGCTGCCAGCCCCGCTCGCTGAGCGG
>DATKZN010000161.1:0-10109 GCA_035527955.1 Gammaproteobacteria bacterium | reverse complement strand
GTGCACATCCGTTCCTACAACCCGGTGCATGTCGGCCATATTGGCCAGATCAAGCGGGCCGTGAGCCTGATGCTGGGTGCCAAACGGCCGATGGTCTACACCGGCGGTGGCGTAATCCTCAGCAATGCCGCGGAATCCCTGACCACGCTTGCGCGCGAGCTCAACTTCCCGGTGACCAATACCCTGATGGGCCTGGGCGGTTACCCGGCGACGGACCGGCAGTTCGTCGGCATGCTGGGCATGCATGGCACCTACGAGGCCAATATGGCCATGCACCACTGCGATGTGCTGATCGCAATCGGTGCGCGCTTCGATGACCGCGTAACCGGCAATATCGAGAAATTCTGCCCGCATGCAAGGATCGTTCACATCGACATCGATCCGGCGAGTATCTCCAAGAACGTCAAGGTGGACATCCCCATCGTCGGCGGTGTCGACAATGTGCTCAAGTCCATGCTCGCGGAACTCGGCAACATTGCGCAGAGGCCGGATGCCACGGCGCTGGCAGCCTGGTGGCAACAGATCGATGAATGGCGATCGCGTGACTGTCTCAAATACGACCGGGACAGCGAGTTCATCAAACCACAATACGTGGTCGAGACGCTGTACAAGGTGACTAACGGCGACGCCTTCATCACCTCCGACGTGGGTCAGCACCAGATGTGGGCGGCGCAATTCTACAAGTTCGACAAGCCACGGCGCTGGATCAATTCCGGCGGTCTTGGCACGATGGGTTTTGGCCTGCCGGCAGCCATGGGCGTGCAGTTTGCCCATCCCGAAAGCACGGTAGCCTGTATCACCGGCGAGGGCAGTATCCAGATGTGCATCCAGGAACTGTCCACCTGCCGCCAGTACTCATTACCGATAAAGATCATCAACCTGAATAACGGTTACCTCGGCATGGTGCGCCAGTGGCAGGAGTTCTTCTATCAGAAGCGCTACGCCATGTCGTACATGGAATCGCTGCCGGACTTCGTGAAGCTCGCGGAAAGCTACGGTCACGTGGGTATCCAGATCACGCGGTCCACCGATGTCGAGGGTGCGCTGATCGAGGCGATGCGGCAGAAGGACCGGCTGGTATTCCTGGATTTCCTGACCGACAGGGAAGAGAATGTTTACCCGATGATTCCGGCCGGCGGTGGCCAGAATGAAATGATCCTGATCTGACATGCGCCATATCATTTCAATACTGATGGAAAACGAGGCGGGTGCGCTGTCGCGCGTGGCCGGGCTGTTTTCGGCTCGCGGTTACAATATCGAGTCTCTTACCGTTGCGCCTACCGAGGATGCCTCGCTGTCGCGCATGACGCTGGTTACCAGTGGCACCGACGAGATCATCGAGCAGATCACCAAGCAGCTCAACAAACTGATCGACGTGGTCAAGCTGATGGACATGACCGATGGCCCGCACATCGAGCGCGAGATGATGCTTATCAAGGTCAGGTCGCAGGGCGAGAAGCGCAACGAGCTCAAGCGGATGTCGGACATCTTCCGCGGGCGCATCATCGACGTGACCGCAGAGACCTACACCATCGAGATGACCGGGGCGGGCGACAAGCTGGACGCCTTTGTGCAGGCGCTGGACCCGGGACTGATCATCGAGGTCGTACGCTCCGGCGTGTCCGGAATCGGGCGCGGTGACCGGTCGCTGAAACTCTGAACAAATGCTACAGCGGTTTTTCAATCACACATGATGTCACGGCGTGGCATCGACGACAGGCAACAGACAGGTAATGACCATGAATATCTATTATGACAAAGATGCAGACCTTTCCATCATTCGCGGGTTGAAGGTGGCCATTATCGGTTATGGCTCGCAGGGTCATGCCCATGCCAACAACCTGAAGGATTCCGGCGTCAATGTGACCGTGGGGCTGCGTTCGGGCTCGATATCCGAGGCCAAGGCGAAAAAGTCCGGCATCACCGTCAAGCCGCTCGACGAGGCCGTGAAGGATGCCGATGTGGTCATGGTGCTGGCGCCGGACGAACACCAGGCGCGCCTGTACCGTGATGTCATCGCGCCGAATATCAAGCTGGGTGCGGCACTGGCGTTCGCGCACGGTTTCAATATTCATTATCAGCAGATCGAGCCGCGGGCCGACCTCGATGTGATCATGATTGCACCGAAGGGTCCCGGCCACCTGGTCCGTTCCACCTACAAGGCCGGTGCGGGTGTGCCGAGCCTGATCGCGGTTTACCAGGATGCGAGCGGGCGCTCCAGGGATATCGCCTTGTCCTATGCTTCGGCCAACGGCGGTGGTCGTGCCGGCATTATCGAGACCAGTTTCCAGGAAGAGACCGAGACCGACCTGTTTGGCGAGCAGGCGGTGCTGTGCGGTGGCGCGACTGCACTGGTACAGGCCGGCTTCGAAACCCTGACGGAGGCCGGCTATGCCCCGGAGATGGCCTATTTCGAGTGCCTGCACGAGCTCAAGCTGATTGTGGACCTGATGTACGAGGGCGGCATCGCGAACATGCGCTACTCGATTTCCAATACGGCCGAATACGGCGATCTGACGCGCGGTCCGCGCGTGGTGACAGCCGAGACCAAGCGCGAGATGCGGCGTATTCTCGACGAAATCCAGAATGGTGAATTCGCACGCGAGTTCATCCTCGAGAACCAGGCCGGTGCCGCCACGCTCAAGGCCAAGCGCCGGCTGGGTCGCGAACACCCGATCGAGATCGTGGGCGCCAGGTTGCGGGGCATGATGTCCTGGATCAATGAGGGCAAGATCGTCGACAAGAGTGTCAACTAGGCGCTCGCCAGCACTGATGCTGCCAGAGCATTCGGTTATCCGGACATGAACCGTAATACCCTGATTTCACGCCAGGGGCTGTTGCCATTTCTGGCGTCAACGCTGGCGGCAGTGCTGGTGCTGCACTTCGTTGGCCTGCGCGAGTCGCTGGCTTTCTGGGCGCTGGCGTTGCTGATACTGGTCCTGTTCCGTGATCCGGAACGCGAGGTGCCGTCCATCCCGCTGTCCGTGCTCAGTCCTGCGGACGGCCGTGTCGTTGTGATCGAGCAAACCGAAGACCCCTATCTGCGCCGGCCCAGTCTGAAAGTTTCCATCGTCATGAATGCCTACGGTGTCTATACCACGCGCAGCCCCATCGGCGGCAAGGTGCTGGAACC
This sequence comes from Gammaproteobacteria bacterium, assembly GCA_035527955.1. Lineage (GTDB taxonomy): Bacteria > Pseudomonadota > Gammaproteobacteria > UBA9214 > UBA9214 > UBA9214. The sequence goes on along the minus strand of DATKZN010000161.1, from coordinate 6,976 downwards.
GCCGAACCACCTCGATGGCAAGCAGCAACCGCACGGTGTCTGGCTGCAAACCGACGAGGGTGATGATGTCGTGCTGGTCATGAACAGGGGGCGTCTGAACAACAAGCCGCATTGTTACATTCGTTTTGGCGATCGGGTCGGCCAGGGCAAACGCTGCGGTTTTGTGCACCTGGGCGGCCGCGTCGACATGTACCTGCCCGAGAACAGTCAGCCACAGGTTGCCGTTGGCGGTGCCGTGCGCGCCGGTGCCGACGTGATCGCCAGGCTGATCCATAACTGACATGGAAGAGCATCATAATGACATTGGTGATGACGAGACCGTAGAAAGGAAGCGCCGCGGCATCTATCTGTTGCCCAACATGATTACCACGGCCGGGTTGTTTGCCGGCTTTTATTCTATCGTCGCGGCGATGAATAACCGTTTCGAGGCGGCGGCAATCGCCATCTTCGTGGCGATGATCATGGACGGGATCGACGGCCGCGTGGCGCGGTTGACCAATACCCAGAGCGAGTTCGGCGTCCAGTACGACAGCCTCTCGGACATGGTCTGTTTCGGGCTGGCGCCCGCGCTGGTAATGTACGAGTGGTCATTGCAGTCCATGATGAGCGTGGGCTGGGCCAAGCTGGGCTGGCTGGCCGCGTTCATCTATACGGCCAGCGCCGCGCTGCGACTGGCGCGTTTCAATGCGCAGGTCAGCACAGCCGAGAAAAAATACTTCCGGGGTTTGCCGAGCCCGTCCGCGGCCGGTGTGCTGGCCGGTCTGGTATGGGCGGCCACCGATCTGGGCATCGCCGGTGAGGACATGGTCTATGCGGTGTTCGTGCTGACGGTGGCAACCGGCATGCTGATGGTCAGTAATATCCGCTATTTCAGTTTCAAGGAATTCAATTTCAAGAACCGGGTGCCGGTAGTCGCCCTGTTGCTGGTGGTGCTGGTCTATGCCTTTGCATCCATTGACCCGCCCAAGGTGCTGTTCGCTGGCTTCATGGTTTATGCAATTTCGGGGATCGTCTACACATTGGTGTTGGTCCGCAACCGGCGTAGAGCCAGACGCCATGGTGATCAGGGCGGATAGGTGCCGGGGGTTGCAAACGGGGCCTGTTTGCCTATAGTCTTGGGATATGAATTGTGCAATCAACAGCACAGGTAATAATCAGGCCACCCCGACCCGGGTGGCCTTGCTGCTGCTGTCCCTCCTGCGACTGCTGCCTGCGGGCAGATAATTCCCTGCCTGGCGAGGCGAAACGCACCCAGACACTACCCAGCCAGCCGCCGACAACCGGCAGATTTTCTACTATGCTGGCGAAACCAGTGGAGGCGACCCTTTAGGCGAGCGGACGCCCGCGGGAGCAGGATGATGAGCAACAAAGACAAATTGATCATTTTCGACACCACCTTGCGCGACGGCGAGCAAAGCCCCGGCGCATCCATGACCAGGGACGAGAAGGTGCGTATCGCAAAGGCCCTGGAGCGCATGCGCGTCGATGTCATCGAGGCCGGTTTTCCGATCGCCAGCCCTGGCGATTTCGAATCCGTTCAGGCAGTGGCACGGGCCGTGACCGGCAGTACGGTATGCGGCCTGGCGCGTGCGCTGGACAAGGATATCGACCGCGCGGGTGAAGCGTTGAAACCCGCGGCATCGGCCCGGATCCATACCTTCATCGCCACCTCGCCGATTCACATGCAGATGAAACTGCGCATGCAGCCCGAGCAGGTAATCGAGCAGGCCGTGCACGCGGTAAAGCACGCGCTGCGATACACGGATAATGTCGAGTTCTCCCCCGAGGACGCTGGTCGTTCCGAGACAGATTTTCTGTGTCGCGTCATCGAGGCGGTGATCAATGCCGGGGCCAGCACTATCAATATCCCCGATACGGTCGGCTACAACCTGCCGCACCAGTTCGGCGAGCTGATCCGTACCCTGATCGAGCGGGTGCCAAACTCCGACAAGGCCGTGTTCTCGGTGCATTGCCACAATGATCTCGGGCTGGCGGTCGGCAACTCGCTGTCCGCGGTGCTCAATGGCGCACGCCAGGTGGAGTGCACCATCAACGGGCTGGGCGAGCGTGCCGGTAATGCCTCGCTGGAAGAGGTGGTCATGGCGGTGCAGACACGCCAGGATGTCTTTCCGTGCCAGACTGATCTCGATACCACCCAGATCATGACCTGCTCACGACTGGTGTCGGGTATTACCGGGTTTGCAGTGCAGCCGAACAAGGCAATCGTCGGCGCCAATGCCTTTGCGCACGAGTCGGGGATTCACCAGGACGGTGTGCTGAAAAGCCGCGAGACCTACGAAATCATGCGTGCCCAGGATGTCGGCTGGTCCGCCAACCGTATCGTGCTTGGCAAGCACTCCGGACGAAATGCGTTCCGTACCCGTTTGCATGAACTCGGAATCGAGTTCGATATCGAGGAGGATCTGAATAACGCGTTCGCCCGTTTCAAGGAACTTGCTGACAAGAAACATGAAATATTCGACGAGGATCTGCAGGCTCTCGTGACCGAAACGGGACTGGAGTCGAAAAACGACTGGCTCAAGCTGGTTTCGCTCAGAGTCTGTTCCGAAACCGGGGAAACCCCCCATGCCAGTCTGACACTGTGGGTAGATGGCGAGGAAAAGCCTGCGGAATGTTCCGGCAGCGGGCCGGTAGATGCCTCGTTCAAGGCTATCGAGTTGCTGATCAACAGCGGAACGGAGCTGCAGTTGTACTCTGTGAACAATATTACCAGCGGCACCGATTCTCAGGGCGAGGTCACGGTGCGACTGCAGAAGGGTGGGCGTATCGTCAACGGGCAGGGCGCGGATACCGATATCGTGATCGCCTCCGCCAAGGCCTATATCAACGCGCTCAACAAGATCATCCTGCCGAACGAGCGCGCGCACCCGCAGCTGGGTGATGTCTAGGGGGCTGACAGGGATGGGCGCCGGACTGCAGGACGCCTACCTGGAAGCGCTGGGAATCCAGCGCTGGGTGGTGCGCAAGGTGTCTTCGGCGGTTGCCGCTACGGCCGATGAGCCGCTTGAGGATGCAACGAAAGATGACGCCGTCAGCTCCATGGGCTGGGAGGCATTGCGGGTACAGGCCGCCGGCTGCACGCGTTGCGTCTTGCACGAAACGCGCACGCAAGCGGTGTTCGGTACCGGCGACCGTAATGCCGACTGGATGCTGATCGGCGAGGCGCCGGGTGCAGATGAGGACCGGCAGGGTGAACCGTTTGTAGGGCGTGCCGGACAGCTGCTGAACGAGATGCTGTTTGCCGCAGGTTATCGGCGCGAACAGGTGTACATCGCCAATATCCTGAAGTGCCGGCCACCGGGAAATCGCAACCCGCAGCCGGAAGAAGTGAGTCGCTGTGAAGACTACCTTCTGCGCCAGATTGAACTTGTGCAGCCGAAGATCATCCTGGCGCTGGGCGGTATCGCTGCGCAGAACCTGCTGCATACGGAGGTGAGCGTCGGCCGCTTGCGCGGTATCAGGCACAGTTTCGGTGAATCGGGTATTCCTCTGGTCGTGACCTACCATCCGGCCTACCTGTTGCGCTCGCCACTGGAAAAACGCAAGGTCTGGATTGATCTGCAGTTTGCCAGGGAGGTTTACAGCGAGCTGCGGGCCGTACACGATTGAAGCAAACTAACGAGCAACGATCACGATGAGCGCCATTCTGAAAGATCCCGCCCTTGAATTCCGACCCATGCGGCAGGAAGATCTCGATGAGATCATGGATATCGAGAGCCGTAGTTATCCTTTTCCATGGACGGCGTCGATATTCGGCGATTGCCTGCATGCCGGCTACAGCTGCTGGGTGTGCACCCGCGCCGGAATCATTGAGGGCTATGGCATTATCACGGTTGCCGTCGGTGAATCACACCTGCTGAACCTGTGCGTGAGGGAGGAAGCGAGATCCCGGGGCGTGGGCCGGAAAATGCTCAGGCACCTGATATCCATCGCGCGCCGCCATGACGCGGATATCCTGTTCCTGGAGGTGCGCGTCTCGAACCTGTCCGCGCGCAAGCTGTATGAAAACGAGGGTTTCAACGAACTCGGTACGCGCAGGGCCTACTACCCCCTGCGCAGTGGCAGGGAAGATGCACTGATCCTGGCCAGGACGCTGTAAATTCCAACATTCCGGCGTCTGCATAAGCTAAAATACCCGTTTTACGAGAATCCCCCCGTTTTTCATCACCCATGACCAGCAACAAGACCGAGACGGCACGTCGCCGTACCTTTGCAATCATCTCGCATCCCGATGCGGGCAAGACCACGCTGACAGAAAAGCTGTTGCTGTTCGGCGGCGCGATCCAGCTTGCCGGTTCCGTCAAGGGACGCAAGGCAGCGCGGCATGCCACTTCCGACTGGATGGAGCTGGAGAAGCAGCGCGGGATATCCGTAACATCGTCCGTCATGCAGTTTCCCTACGGCGGTGCTGTCGTAAACCTGCTCGACACGCCTGGCCACGAGGATTTTTCCGAGGATACCTATCGAACGCTGACCGCTGTCGACTCGGCGATGATGGTGATTGACTGCGCCAAGGGCGTGGAGGCACGCACGATCAAGCTCATGGAAGTGTGCCGTTTGCGCGATACCCCAATTTGCACCTTCATCAACAAGCTCGACCGGGAAGGGCGTGACCCTATCGAGCTGCTTGATGAAATTGAAGAGGTGCTTCAGATCAGGTGTGCGCCGGTGACCTGGCCGGTCGGCATGGGCAAGCGGCTCAAGGGTATTTACCACATGCTGAATGATGCCGTGCATCTGTACGAGCCGGGCAAAAACAGTCAGCGCCAGGAAGTCAGGAAAATCAATGGCATGGATAATCCCTTGCTCGACGAGCTGCTGGGCGACCAGGCCGCCGAGTTACGTGACGAGATTGACCTCGTCCGCGGAGCCAGTCACGCCTTCGACAAGACGGCTTACCTCGCAGGTGAAATGACGCCGGTATTCTTCGGCTCGGCGATCAATAATTTCGGTGTCGACGAATTGCTCGAACACTTTATTGCTACCGCGCCGTCACCATTGCCGCGCGCAACCACCACCCGTACTGTCGATCCGCAGGAGGAAAAATTCTCCGGCTTCGTGTTCAAGATACAGGCGAACATGGATCCCGCGCATCGTGATCGTATTGCGTTCCTGAGGATATGTTCCGGTCGCTATCACAAGGGCATGAAGATGCATCATGTCCGGATCGGGCGCGATCTGCAGGTGTCAAATGCGCTTACCTTTCTCGCCTCGGACCGTGATCATGTCGACGAGGCGTTTGCCGGTGACATCATCGGTTTGCATAACCATGGCACTATCCGCATCGGCGATACCTTCACCCAGGGTGAAGATCTGAAATTCACCGGTATCCCGAGTTTTGCGCCGGAACTGTTCAGGCGTGCGGTGCTGCGTGATCCGCTGCGCATGAAAGCCTTGCAGAAAGGGCTGGACCAGCTGTGCGAGGAAGGTGCAACACAACTGTTCCGACCGCTGAAAAACAACGATATGATCCTGGGTGCTGTCGGCATTCTGCAATTCGATGTGGTCGCACATCGTCTCAAGCATGAATACGGCGTCGATTGTGTCTTTGAGCCGGTATCTGTCGCAACAGCTCGCTGGGTCGAGTGCAAGGATGATGCTGTCGAGGAGCGTTTTCGTGACAAGGCGTTCGAGAATCTCGGCGTAGACCAGGGTGGCGCGCTGGTTTACATCGCTCCAACTCGCGTGAATCTGGAGCTGGCGATGGAGAAATGGCCTGACATCGAGTTTCACGCAACACGTGAACACTGATTAATCAGAAGTCGATCCAGCTGATAATGTAATCTTCGAAGTCTTCGCTGGGGACTGATTGTTCATTAATAGTGCGGCCAGTCACCGAGATTCCCGCTTCCCTGACGGTGTCCGGATTGCCCGAGAGCAGCGGATGCCACCATTCGAGCGGCCGGCCTTCCGCGAGTATCCGGTATGCACAACTCCTCGGTAACCATTTAAACTGTTGCATGTCCGCGGCATCGATCACCAGGCAATCCCTGACCCGTTCCCTGCGGTGTTCGTAATCCGTGCAGTGGCAGCTTTTTCCATCCAGAAGCTGGCATGCCACCCTGGTATAGAAAACCAGACCGGTGTCGATGTCTTCCAGTTTGTGCAGGCAGCAACGGCCGCAGCCATCACAGAGTGATTCCCACTCGGCAGGTGTCATTTCGTCGAGCTTTTTCGTATTCCAATATGCCATGCCTTCTGTAACCATACGCCTGTCATTGCCATGCATTGCACCAGACTATCCATACCAAGTCCGGACCCGGGAGTAAAGAAATCATGAGACGTTCTAGACAAAAGTGGGGCTGGGCATTCTATGACTGGGCCAATTCCGCCTACTCGACGACAGTTATGGCGGGATTCTTCCCGGTATTTTTCAAGGAATACTGGAATGCAGGGTTGAGCGCGGTCGACAGTACGTTCAGGCTGGGAATGGCCAATTCCCTGGCCAGCCTGACCATTGTATTGATGGCGCCTGTACTCGGTGCGATTGCTGACAGTATGAGCCGTCGCAAGGCGATGCTGTTCGGGTTTGCCTTTCTGGGAATGCTGATGACCGGCGGTCTGTATCTCGTTGGGCAAGGTGACTGGATGCTGGCCGCAGTCCTGTATGGTATTTCAATGATAGGCTTTTCGGGAAGCAACGTTTTCTATGATTCGTTGTTGCCGTTTGTTTCAGATAATGAAGATGTCGACCGGGTATCGGCACTGGGATTTTCGCTTGGTTATCTGGGCGGCGGCTTGTTGCTGTCGGTAAATGTGTTGATGACAATGCACCCATCCTGGTTCGGACTGGTGGACGCTGAATCAGCAGTAAGATTTTCCTTTCTCATCGTTGCTTGCTGGTGGATGTTGTTTTCCATGCCGCTGATGCTGCTCGTAGAGGAGCCGAGGTTGCCAGCAAATGACAGTCCGGTGTATTACATCGGGCAGGGATTCGTACGTATCTGGCATACCC
>DATKZN010000160.1:0-11986 GCA_035527955.1 Gammaproteobacteria bacterium | reverse complement strand
CGAAGGTTTTACACTGCCGGAAATTGTCATTCCGTTTACCAGACGGCACGGGAATCCGGGGAAATCATACGCGTGTTATGCACCCGGCTTCCACTGACCCCGGTAAATAACCTGTACGGCCAGGTATGCAATCACATAAAGAGAACTTATAACTTGGAAGTTGTTATTTTCCGGGGTGCCGGGGGCCGGCACCCCGGCCCGGGTTCCAACTGGTTGCCGAAGTGCCGGGCTTTCTGGCGAAAACTACTTTTTCACGCCCTCGTACCAGGCCTTCGAGGTGGCAGAGGATGTGAGGCAGCGACCCTGGTGTTTTTTTGATGATGACTCCATGCGGACGGGTAGTTACCCGGCAGCAGATACTGTGCATGGTGTGTGGGATGCTCATCAGGATGAGACACATTTTCTGCGGGTGCTGTTCGATCAGTCAGGACAAAGCCAGGTGACGACCCGCTACAAGCGGATTCTAATGCTGCGGTGAAGGGTGAAAGGCATCCGGCAAAGTATGGCGGGACTGTTGTTGTCGCAGCTCGGCACGGATTACCGTTACCTGTGATATTGCACGCTCAGTTCGTGCACGGCGCTGACCAGCGCGCCGGCGTGCTCCGGGTCGACGTCCGGGTTGATGCCGTGTCCCAGGTTGAACACGTGACCGGGACCATGGCCGTACGCCGCCAGCACGCCGGCGACGCGTTCGCGGATGATCTCCGGCGGCGCATACAGCACGGCCGGGTCGAGGTTGCCCTGGAGGGCAACGCGGTCGCCGACACGCTGGCGCGCAAGTGCAAGGTCGGTGGACCAGTCAATGCCGAGCGCATCGGCGCCGGTGTCAGCCATCTGCTCCAGCCACTGGCTGCCGCCCTTGGTGAACAGGATGACAGGGACCTTGCGGCCGTCCGCCTCACGCGTCAGGCCGTCCACGATCTGCTGCATGTAGTGCAACGAGAAATCGCGGTAGTCGTGCGGCGTCAGCACGCCACCCCAGGTATCGAAGATCATCACCGCCTGCGCGCCGGCGGCGATTTGCGCGTTGAGGTAGTCAGTCACGGACAGGGCGATGGTATCCAGCAACTGGTGCATCAGCCGCGGTTCGCCGTAGAGCATGCCCTTGACTTTCGAGTAGGTCTTGGTGGAAGCGCCCTCGACCATGTAAGTGGCCAGCGTCCACGGGCTGCCTGAAAAGCCGATCAGCGGCACGCGGCCATTCAGCGTGCGCCGGATCAGGCGGACGGCATCCATGACATAGCGCAGCTCGTTTTCCGGGTCTGGCCGTCCGAGCGCCTTGATGTCCGCCGCGCTGCGCACCGGCTTGCTGAAGCGCGGGCCCTCGCCTTCCTCGAAGTACAGGCCCAGACCCATGGCATCCGGGATGGTGAGGATGTCGGAAAACAGGATGGCGGCATCAAGCGGGTAGCGGTCGAGCGGCTGCAGGGTCACTTCGCAGGCCAGTTCCGGATTTGTGCACAGGTCCATAAAGCTGCCCGCCTGCTTACGCACCCTTCGGTATTCCGGCAGGTAGCGCCCGGCCTGGCGCATCATCCAGATCGGGGTAACGTCAACGGGCTCGCGCAGCAATGCGCGGAGGAAGCGGTCGTTTTGTAATGGCTGCATTGTTGGATGTAGTTCCCGGTTGTGCTGCAGGAGCGTATCACTAGCGCAATTTCTGAAATCTTTGCATGTTTCGCCCTGATGGGCGAGGTACTTTTCTTTGCTCCGCCAAAGAAAAGTACCCAAAAGAAAGGCGCCCCCCGGCTTGACGAGGAACGCAGGGCATCGGCGTCAGCCGACGTGGCCAGCGGGGTGCCCTTCTCTTTGGGTACTTTCTCTTGGGCACGCAAGAAAAAGTACCTCGCCCGAAAGGGCGAAACAACGAGACTATCGGGGTAGTTCCGAACTGCCCATCAGATATTCATCGATGGCCCGCGCGCACTGCCGACCCTCGCGGATCGCCCAGACCACCAGCGACTGGCCGCGGCGCATGTCGCCGGCGGAAAATACCTTGTCGATCGTGGTGTGGTAGGCATTGGTGCCTTCGGTGCTGCCCTTGACGTTGCCGCGCGGGTCGAGTTCGACGCCCAGTTCCTCGAGCATGCCTTGATGTACCGGGTGCACGAAGCCCATCGCCAGCAGTACCATGTCGGCCTTGAGCCGGAACTCGCTGCCCGGGATTTCCTGCATCTGCCAGCGGCCCTGGGCATCTTTCAGCCAGTCCACGCGCACGCAGACGATCGCGATGACCTTGCCGTCCTTCCCCTCGATGGATTTTGTGGCGACCGACCAGTCACGCACGGCGCCTTCATTCTGCGAGCTGGAGGTGCGCAGCTTGTTCGGCCACTCCGGCCAGGTCAGGCCCTTGTTCTCTTTCTCCGGCGGCTTCGGCATGATCTCCAGCTGGGTAACGGACAGTGCGCCCTGGCGGAACGAGGTGCCGATGCAGTCGGAGCCGGTATCGCCGCCACCGATGACGATGACGTGCTTGTCTTTTGCGCTCAGCGCTGCGGACGGGTCGATGCTGTCGCCGGCAATGCGCTTGTTCTGCTGCGGCAGGAAGCTCATGGCGAAATGCACACCGTCCAGTTCACGCCCGGGGGCTTCGAGGTCACGCGAATGTTCCGAACCGCCGGTCAGCGCAACGGCATCGAAACTGCCCAGCAACTCGCTGGCCGGAATGCCGGCGCCGATGTGCGCATTGGTATGGAAGGTGACACCCTCGGCTTCCATCTGCGCCATGCGCCGGTCGATGAGGTGCTTTTCCATCTTGAAGTCGGGAATGCCGTATCGCAGCAGACCGCCGATACGGTCGCCTTTCTCGAATACCTCGACGTCGTGGCCGGCGCGCGCCAGCTGCTGTGCACAGGCCATGCCGGCAGGGCCGGAACCGACCACGGCTACCTTTTTGCCGGTTTTGTGTGCGGCCGGCTGTGGCTGTATCCAGCCCTGCTCCCAGCCCTTGTCGACAATGGCGCACTCGATGGTCTTGATGGTGACCGGATTGTCGTCGATGTTGAGTGTGCAGGCCTCTTCGCACGGGGCCGGGCAGATACGGCCGGTGAATTCCGGGAAATTATTGGTCGACTGCAGTACGGCGAGCGCTTCCTGCCAGTTGCCGTGGTAGACCAGGTCGTTCCAGTCCGGGATGATATTGTTGACCGGACAGCCCTGGTGGCAGAACGGTATGCCGCAATCCATGCAGCGTGCGCCCTGCACCCTGATTTCATCCTCAGCGAGCGGGATCACGAATTCGCGGAAATGCTGTACACGATCGGCGGCCGGCGCGTAGCTCCGCTCGTGACGCGGGTACTCCAGGAAACCGGTTGGCTTACCCATGTTCAGTCCCCCCTGCCGGCAGCCTGACCGGCCGCTTGCTGCGAGGTCTGCATTTCCTGCAATGCGCGCCGGTAATCGACCGGCATGACCTTGATGAATTTCGGTAAGTACTCATTCCAGTTGTCCAGTATCAGCCGTCCGCGCGCACTGTCCGTGTAGTGTACGTGCCGCCGGATCAGGTAGTTCAGGCGCAGGGCGTCATGACGGGTAATGTCACGGTCGACTTCCACCAGACCGTGCGTTTCGAGGTCGCCACCCTGGTGGTCGAGCTGTTCCAGTGCCGCGTCTTCCGCCGGGATCGGCTCGAGTTCGACCATGGCGAGGTTGCAGCGCTGTTCGAAGTCGCCGCGCTCATCGAGTACATAGGCGATGCCGCCGCTCATGCCGGCCGCGAAGTTGCGCCCGGATTCGCCCAGGACCACCACGATGCCGCCGGTCATGTATTCGCAGCCGTGGTCGCCGACGCCTTCGACGACCGTGGTCGCGCCGGAGTTACGCACGGCGAATCGCTCGCCCGCCACGCCGCGTAAATAGCATTCACCGCTGATGGCGCCGTACAGCACGGTATTGCCGACGATGATATTGTCTTCCGCCATGATCGGCGCTTCAGGCGGTGGATACACCACCAGGCGACCGCCGCTGAGGCCCTTGCCGACGTAGTCGTTGCCTTCGCCGATGAGGGTGATGCTGACGCCGTGTGCGACGAATGCACCGAAGCTCTGTCCGGCGATGCCGCGCAGGGTGATGCTGATGGTGTCTTCCGGCAGGCCGGCGTGGCCATAGCGTTTTGCCACTTCGCCGGACAGCATGGTGCCGACGGTGCGATTGGTATTCTTGACCGGCAGACTGATCTGCACCGGTTGCTGGTGCTCCAGCGCCGGCCTGGCCAGCTCGATGAGCTGCCTGTCCAGCGCCTTGTCCAGGCCATGATCCTGTTTTTCGCAGTGGTGGATGCCCACGCCCGGTGCCGGCCTGGGCTTGTGCAGGATGCGCGAGTAGTCCAGTCCGCGCGCCTTCCAGTGCTTGATGGCGCGGCGCATGTTGATGTGCTGTGACTGACCGATCATGTCGTCGAACTTGCGGTAGCCGAGTTGCGCCATCAGTTCGCGGATTTCCTCGGCGACGAAGAAGAAGTAGTTGACGACGTGCTCCGGCTTGCCGGTGAAACGGCGGCGCAGTTCCGGGTCCTGGGTGGCAACGCCGACCGGGCAGGTGTTGAGGTGACACTTGCGCATCATGATGCAGCCCTCGACGATCAGCGGTGCGGTGGCGAAGCCGAATTCATCAGCGCCGAGCAGCGCGCCGATGACCACGTCACGGCCGGTACGCATACCACCGTCGACCTGTACCGCGATACGCGAGCGCAGGTTGTTCAGCACCAGCGTCTGGTGGGTTTCGGCCAGGCCGATCTCCCAGGGCGAACCGGCATGCTTGATCGAGGTCAGCGGGCTGGCGCCGGTGCCGCCGTCGTAACCGGCGATGGTGACATGGTCTGCATGCGCCTTGGACACACCTGCTGCGACCGTGCCGACACCGACCTCGGCCACCAGCTTGACGCTGATGTCCGCCTGCGGATTGGCGTTCTTCAGGTCATGGATCAGCTGCGCCAGGTCCTCGATGGAGTAGATATCATGATGCGGCGGCGGCGAGATCAGGCCAACCCCCGGGGTCGAATGTCGTACCTTCGCAATGGTAGCGTCCACCTTGTGACCCGGCAGCTGGCCACCCTCGCCGGGCTTGGCGCCCTGCGCCATCTTGATCTGGATGACGTCGGAATTGACCAGGTATTCGGTGGTGACACCGAAGCGTCCCGAGGCCACCTGCTTGATGGCAGAGCGTGCGGAGTCGCCGTTCGGCAGCGGCTTGAAACGTTCGGTCAGCTCGCCGCCCTCGCCGGTGTTGGACTTGCCGCCGATGCGGTTCATGGCGATGGCCAGCGTCGTGTGTGCCTCGTAGGAGATCGAGCCGAACGACATGGCGCCGGTCGAGAAGCGCTTGACGATCTCTTTCGCCGGTTCGACTTCCTCGATCGGTACCGGCTGGTCGGAGAACTTCAGCTCGAACAGCCCGCGCAGATTCATCAGCCGCTCGTTCTGTTCGTTGACCAGTTGGGCGAATTCCCGGAACGTGCCGGCGTCATTGGCGCGCGTGGAATGCTGCAGCTTGGCAATGGTGTCCGGCGTCCACATGTGGTCTTCACCGCGTGTGCGAAACGCATAGTCGCCGCCGACGTCGAGGCTGTTTCGATAGATCGGGTTGTCGCTGTAGGCGTCACGGTGCCAGCGCACGGTTTCCTCGGCGACCTCGGCCAGGCCGATACCCTCGATGGTGGTCGCGGTGCCCGTGAAGTAGGCATCGATGAACGGGGTGTTCAGGCCGACCGCGTCGAAGATCTGCGCGCCGCAGTAGGACTGGTAGGTCGAGATGCCCATCTTGGACATCACCTTGAGCAGGCCCTTGCCGACCGCCTTGATATAGCGTTTCTTGACTGTCTCGGCATCCAGGTCACCGGGCAGCTGGGCGCGCAGGGCTTCCAGCGATTCGAACGCCAGGTAGGGATTGATTGCCTCCGCGCCATACCCGGCGAGTGTGGCGAACTGGTGTACCTCGCGCGCGGCGCCGGTCTCGATAACCAGGCCCGCTACGGTGCGCAGGCCGGCACGCACCAGGTGATGATGCACGCTGGCCGTGGCCAGCAGGGCCGGGATGGCGATGTGGTCGACGTCAACGCGTCGGTCGGACAGGATGAGGATGTTGTAACCGTCACTGACGGCCTGTTCGGCGTGCCGGCATACGGTGGCCAGTGCGCCTTTCATGCCACTGGCGCCGGCGCTGGCCGGATAGCAGATATCGATGGTTTTTGTGCGGAACGCACCATCGGTGTGATCCTCGATGTGACGGATGCGCTCGATGTCGGTGTTGGTCAGGATCGGCTGGCTGACCTCAAGGCGCATATGCTCGCCGGCAGATTCGAGGTCGAGCAGGTTCGGGCGCGGGCCGATCAGGGAGACCAGCGACATCACCAGTTCCTCGCGTATCGGGTCGATCGGCGGATTCGTGACCTGGGCGAAGTTCTGCTTGAAATAGTTCGACAGCGGCTTGGACTTGTTCGACAGCACGGCGATCGGGTTGTCGGCGCCCATCGAACCGACTGCCTCCTGGCCGGTGAGTGCCATCGGCGTCATCAGGAATTTGATGTCTTCCTGGGTGTAGCCGAAGGCCTGCTGCCGGTCGAGCAGGGTGGCGTGGTCCGGGGTCATCGGGCCGACTTCGCCCGGCAGTTTTTTCAAACGGATCTGGGTCTTGTCCAGCCAGTCCTGGTAGGGGTGACTGTTGGCCAGCGTTTCCTTGAGTTCCGCATCGTCGATGATGCGGCCCTGCTCGAGGTCGATGAGGAACATCTTGCCCGGCTGCAGGCGCCATTTCTTGACGATGCGTTCCTGCGGGATGTCGAGTACGCCCATTTCGGATGCCATCACCACCAGGTCGTCGTCGGTGATCAGGTAGCGCGCCGGGCGCAGCCCGTTGCGGTCCAGTGTGGCGCCGATCTGGCGGCCGTCGGTAAAGGCCACGGCGGCAGGACCGTCCCATGGCTCCATCACCGCGGCAAAGTATTCATAGAAGGCGCGGCGCTTTTCATCCATCAGCGGGTTGCCGGCCCAGGCCTCGGGAATCAGCAGCATCATGGCATGCGCCATGGAGTAGCCGCCCGTGACCAGCAATTCGAGCGCATTGTCGAAACAGGCCGAATCAGACTGGCCCTCGGCAATCAGCGGCCACAATTTCTGCAGGTCGTCGCCGAACGATTCCGATGCCATGGAGTGGCGGCGCGCATTCATCCAGTTGATATTGCCGCGCAGGGTGTTGATTTCTCCGTTGTGGGCGATCATGCGGAACGGGTGCGCCAGGTCCCATGACGGGAAGGTGTTGGTGGAAAAACGCTGGTGCACCAGCGCCAGTGCAGATGTCATGCGCGTGTCGTTGAGATCGGCATAGTAGCTGCCTACCTGGTTGGCGAGCAGCATGCCTTTGTAGCACAGGGTGCGCGCGGACATGGACGGTACGTAAAAACAGTTGCTGCCGTCCCTGCCGGAATCGCGCACGTTATTTTCCAGTCGCTTGCGGATGATGAACAGCCTGCGCTCGAAACTGTCTCCATCGCTGATACCGCTGCCCTTGCCAATGAACACCTGGCGCATCACCGGCTCGACGCGCTGCACGCTCTTTCCGAGTCCGGTGCTGTTTACCGGCACGTCACGCCAGCCCAGCAGGGTCTGGCCTTCCTCGGCGATGGTCTGTTCGATCAGCGCTTCACAATAGCGGCGGGTGTCTTCCTGCTGCGGCAGGAACAGCATGCCAACACCGTAGTCGCCGGCAGCCGGCAATTCGATGCCCAGTCGGTCACATTCCGCGCGCAGGAATTCATCCGGTACCTGCATCAGGATGCCGGCGCCGTCGCCGGCCAGCGGGTCGGCACCTACGGCGCCGCGGTGGGTGAGGTTTTCCAGGATGCGCAGACCCTGCTGGACGATCTCGTGACTTTTTCGGCCCTTGACATTGGCCACGAACCCGACACCACAGGCGTCGTGTTCATTGGACGGATCGTACAGACCTTGTCGGGGAGGCAGCATGCCGTAAGTCATCGGGGATACCTTCTTTATTGTGTGCCAGGGCGCCAGACAGGCATTCCGTCGGATACCATAAAACATCTAATTAAACAACAAGATACAATATTCCCATCATTGCGCTTGTGGGGTGCAGAGCCAGTTACCGGCACCCGCGCAAAAGGCCAAACAGTATAGCGCCGCCGGGCCGGTGGTTCAATTTGGGCTGTGTTGTTTTTCCCCTTTCTTATCAGGGGTATGGACGATGGCAGGCAGGCTAATCAGGCCGGCTCTGGATGAAGACGACACGGTAACCGCGTTTGAGCTGTTCATCACGCGCCCGGATCAGCGCGGCCTCGGCGCTGTCACGGTCCGGAAACTGTTCGCGCACGACGCGGCCGCGCGCGCCCTGATAACCCCATTCGCGGATCAGCGACCAGCCCTCGAGCAGGTCTTCCTGCAGGTGCAGATGGTAGAAGCGTGGCGCCTTGTCGTCCTGTGGCGGGATTTGCATGTAGATGCGCATGAGTTATCGCCCAAATGCGCAATACATATCTCGCGCAGAGCCGCAGAGGCGCAGAGAAAAATATGAAAAATTTCGGTTGGAAATGAAAATCATGAGGAATTTATTCTGATTTTATACATGCCTGTAGTTGCAAATATTGCCACGTTCTCTGCGTTCTCTGCGTTCTCTGCGTTCTCTGCGTTCTCTGCGTTCTCTGCGTCTTTGCGCGAGATTCTGTTGTTATGATCTGGTCCTATATCGCTGGATTGAACACGCGGTCATACTCGGCGATGGCGTAGCGGTCAGTCATGCCGGCGATGTAATCGGCCACGGCACGTGCCTGGCCACTGTCCCCGTCGGCAGATTGCAGTTCCTGTACATGCCGGTAGGCATCGTCCGGCAGCAGGCGCGGGTCTTTGAGAAATGTGTTGAAGAGGGCGGTGATGGTCTGCGCGGCTTTCGAGGTCATGCGGTGTACGCGGTAGTGACGGTAGAGGCGGGTGCGCAGGAAGCGCTTCAGTTCCTGGTTTTTTTCACGCATGGCTTCGCTGAAGCTGATCAGTGGTTCCCTGTATGCTCGCACGGCCTCGATATCGACCGGTGCCGTTTCGGCCAGCCGCGCCGCGCTGGTCTCGACCAGGTCGATCACCTGGCAGCCGATCAGGCGCCGCACCACCTCGTGGATGGTGCGGCGCGCGGCCAGCTGCGGATAGCTGTTGCGTACGGTGTCGTATTGCTCGCGGAACAGGGTGACTTCACTGAGAGCCTCGACATCGATCAGGCCGGAGCGCAGGCCGTCATCCACGTCGTGACTGTTATAGGCGATTTCATCTGCCAGGTTGGTCAGCTGCGCCTCGAGAGAAGGCTGCAGCCTCTTCAGAATACGTTCGCCCAGTTCACCCAGGGTTTCCGCGTTTTTGCGCGAACAATGCTTGAGAATACCTTCGCGTGTTTCAAAGGTCAGGTTGAGACCGGGGAATTCCGCATAGCGCTCCTCAAGTTCGTCGACCACACGCAGTGACTGCAGGTTATGTTCGAAGCCACCATAGTCCTGCATGCAGGCATTCAGCGCATCCTGACCCGCATGACCGAAGGGTGTGTGACCGAGGTCGTGCGCCAGTGCGATGCCCTCGGTCAGGTCCTCGTTCAGCTGCAGTGCGCGGGCGATGGAGCGTGCAACCTGCGCGACCTCGATCGAGTGTGTCAGGCGGGTACGGAACAGGTCGCCCTCGTGATTGACGAAGACCTGTGTCTTGTATTCGAGACGCCGGAAAGCGGCCGAGTGAATGATACGGTCCCTGTCACGCTGGTATTCGCTGCGATAGGCAGGGGCGGGCTCCGGGTATCGACGGCCCCTGGAGCGGGCCGTGGTTGCCGCGTAGTGAGCCAGCTGCGGTTCCCTGCCGGTTGCCGTATTCATATTTCAGGCTGCGGCACTGAGTGTTGCGCTGAGCAGCTCGGGCTGGTAGTCGGCGGTCAGCACCGCCGTGCCGATGGCCTTGAGCAGGACCAGGCGCAGGCCGCTGTCGACGGCCTTTTTGTCGACGGCCATGAGGTCGAGGAATTGCTGTTCGCCCATCTCCGGCGGGGGCGCGACTGGCAGGTTTGCCTGGCGCAGCAGGGCGGCGGTGCGCTCGACGTCGGTTTGTGCCAGCCAACCATGGCGTGCTGACAGGTCCGCTGCCATGACCATGCCGGCAGCCACGGCTTCGCCATGCAGCCAGTTGCCATAGCCCGTGCCGGTTTCGATGGCGTGACCGAAGGTGTGGCCGAGATTCAGCAGGGCGCGCTTGCCACTTTCACGTTCATCCGCGGCAACGATTTCCGCCTTGATGGCGCAGGAACGCTCGATAGCATGGGCCAGGGCCTGCTTGTCGCGCGCCTTCAATGCTCCGATATTCTGTTCCAGCCAGGTGAAGAAGTCCGCATCGTGAATCAGGCCGTACTTGATGACTTCCGCGAGTCCCGCGGCAAACTGGCGGTCATCCAGCGTGTCCAGCGTATCGGTGTCTATGAGTACGCAACGTGGCTGGTGGAAGGCGCCGATCATGTTCTTGCCCAGCGGATGGTTGACACCGGTCTTGCCGCCAACCGACGAGTCCACCTGGGCCAGCAGGGTGGTGGGGATCTGTACGAAGGCGACGCCACGCTGGTAGCTGGCGGCAGCGAAGCCGGTAATGTCGCCGACCACACCCCCGCCAAGTGCGACCAGTGTGCAACCGCGGTTGAGCCGGTGCTGCAGCAGAGCGGTATAGATGGTATTCAGGGTTTCCAGGTTCTTGTATTGCTCGCCGTCCGGGAGGATAACAGTGGACACTTCATGGTCTGCCAGCATGCCAAGCACCGGTTCAAGATACAGCGGAGCTACGGTCTCGTTGCTCACTACCAGGACCTGCCGCCCGCGGATATGCGGCGTCAGCAACGCATTGTCGGCGAGCAATCCCTGCCCGATGTGGATGGGGTAGCTGCGCTCCCCGAGGTCGACGGTTAGTGTTTGCATCGGTCTGTAACTGTCAGGAAAACATGGCCAGCATAGCGAAAAAGGCGGGTGGCACGCAAAACGGGTCCGTCAGTCAAGTTGCCTGATGATCTGTTTGACCACGTCCATGACGCGCATGCCGTCGGTGTTGATGACGATATCGGCGGTTTCCCGGTACAGGGGTTCGCGGATTGCCATCAGTTTCTCGAGTGTTTTGCGCGGGTCGGGGGTCTGCAGTAATGGCCGGTTCCGGTCCCGGCCGGTGCGCTTGAGCTGCTGGTTGACAGAGGCATGCAGGTATATCACCGTGCCCCGGCTGGCGAGATGTTCCCTGTTTTGCGGATCCAGTATTGCCCCCCCTCCGGTTGCCAGGATGATGCCATCGAGCAGGGTCAGTTCGTCGATGATGGCGCTTTCGCGCTTGCGGAAGCCTGCCTCACCCTCGAGCTCGAAGATCAGCGGGATGTCGACGCCGGTACGGTGCTCGATTTCATGGTCGCTGTCGTGAAATGGCATATTCAGTTGCCTGGACAACTGGCGACCTATGGTGGACTTGCCGGCCCCCATGGGGCCCGTCAGAAACAAATTGCCCGGCACTTTCATGCCGGGCAGGTATGCCAGAATAACGGCCGGCTGGCAAGTATTGCCAGCCGGGTAGTGTCAGAGGCGGAAATCTTCCTTGACGATCTTGGGGGTCACGAAGATCAGCAATTCCTGCTTGTCGTGTTCCTTGACCGTGCGCTTGAACAACCAGTCGATCACGGGCAGCTCTCCGAAGAATGGCGTGCGCGTGATGGCCTGGGTGTTGGTTTCCTCGTAGATACCACCCAGCACCAGGGTCTCGCCATTATCGACCAGCACCTGGGTGGAGATCTCGTTGGTATCGATGGTTGGCACGTTGGTGGACGTGATTTCACCGACTGAATCCTTGTTGATCAGCAGGTCCATGATGATGCGGTCATCCGGCGTGATCTGCGGGGTGGCCTCCAGGCGCAGCACGGCCTTCTTGAACGCGGTCGTGGTGGCACCACTGGAAGATGCCTCCTGGTAAGGGATCTCGGTACCGGTCTCGAT
>DATKZN010000159.1:0-13122 GCA_035527955.1 Gammaproteobacteria bacterium | reverse complement strand
TGCACCTGCGTCGCCTAAGGCGCCTACTTTTGGTGCTCTACCTCCTGCATGGCCCAGGCCAGCCTCTCGACCGGTTCCCGGTCTCACCTCCTCCCTGCAGTCGTGCGCTCCTACACAAGAGAAGCCACGCAGGAGCAGGCTCGACGGCGAACTCGCCTATACCGCCGCCGGGCGCCAGACCAGGTCGAGCTGCTTGGCCGCACGCACCTCGTCCAGACGTCGTACCGGCTGGGTATGCGGCGCTTCCCTCAGCAGTTCAGGACTGTTTTCAGCCTCCTGCTGGATACGGATCATCGCCTCCACGAAACCGTCCAGTTCCTCCCTGGTTTCGGTCTCGGTCGGTTCGATCAGCAGGCATTCCGGCACCAGCAGCGGGAAATACGTGGTTGGTGCATGCACGTTGTAATCGAGCAGCCGCTTGGCGAAGTCCATGGCACTGATGTCCAGCTGCTTGTGCTGGCGTTTCAGGGTGATAATGAATTCATGCGTCGCGCGCCGTCCCGGAAAAGCAACGTCGAAGCCCGCCGCGCTTAGCCGGGCCATCAGGTAGTTGGCGTTCAGCGTTGCATAATCGGCAACCCGGTGCATGCCCTCCCGTCCGAGCATGCGGGCATAGATAAAGGCGCGCATCAGCACGCCGGCATTACCCATGAAGGCCGACAGCCGGCCGATGCTCTGCGGGCGCACGTCCTCGGTGATCCAGTGGTATTCATCCCCGTCGAAACCGACGACCGGTACCGGCAGGAAAGGCTCCAGGCGCTTGCTCACACCCACCGGGCCGGCACCCGGGCCGCCGCCGCCATGCGGTGTGGAAAAGGTCTTGTGCAGATTCATGTGGATAACATCAAAGCCCATGTCGCCGGGACGCACCTTGCCGAGGATCGCGTTCAGGTTGGCACCGTCGTAATAGAGCAGGCCGCCGGCCTCGTGGATGAGGGTGGCGATTTCCTTGATGCGGCGTTCGAACACGCCCAGCGTGGACGGATTGGTGAGCATGATACCGGCGGTTTGCGGACCCACCGCGGCACGCAGCGACTCGATGTCCACATCGCCCTGGCGGTCGGTCGGGATCTCGCGCACCTTGTAACCGCACATCACCGCGGTGGCCGGGTTGGTGCCATGCGCGGCATCCGGCACCAGGATTTCCGTACGCGCACTGTCACCGCGCGCATCGTGATAGGCGCGGATCATAGCGACGCCGGCGAATTCCCCCTGCGCACCCGCCGCCGGGGACAGCGACACGGCTGGCATGCCGGTGACATCCTTGAGCATCTCCTGCAGCTCGTACATGCTGGCCAGGAAACCCTGCCCCATGGATTCCGGCGCCAGTGGATGGCGCGCCAGGAAGCCCGGCAACATGGCGAGCCGGTTGCAGGCACGAGGGTTGTATTTCATGGTGCAGGAACCCAGCGGGTAGAACTGGGTGTCGATGGAGAAATTCTTCTGCGACAGGCGCGTGTAATGCCGCACCACCTGCAGTTCGGATACTGACGGCAGCAGTGGCGGCGTATCACGCAGCATTGCGGCCGGAATGTCCGGCGTCTCGGCGGCATGGTGCGGTGCCTGCGCCTGGGCACGGCGGCCGGCGCGGGAATGTTCAAATATCAGCATAATTTTCTTGCATCCATAAATAGTCCGCTGAAAATGCGGGGGTCTTGTTTTGCAGGAGCGCTTCTCAAGGCCGCTACGAGCATGGCCCAGGCCAGTCTCTCGTCCGCTACGTGGACTCACCTTCTCCTGCCCTATCGCGGCACTCGGGCATGGCCCAGGCCAGCTTCTCGTCCCGGGCTATGCCCGTAAAAATCGTCTCACCTTCTCCCTGTACATCGCGCGAACGACGGTAGCAGATTCGTTCGCGGACAAGGTCCGCTCCTACAGTTGTTTATAACGCCGCCAGCGCCGCGTCATAATCCGGCTCGTCGGCGATTTCCGCCACCAGCTGGGTGTAGCGCACCGTGCCGCCGGCATCCACCACCACGATCGCGCGCGCGGTGATGCCCGCCAGCGGCCCGTCGGTGATCAGTACGCCATAGTCCTTGGCAAAGGCGCGCGAGCGCATCATCGACAGCGGGACGACATTCTCGAGGCCTTCGGCACCACAGAAGCGGCCCTGCGCAAACGGCAGATCGGCGGAAATGATCAGCACCACGGCATCGTGATGTGTCGCGGCATGGGCGTTGAACTTGATGGTAGACGTGGCACAGGTCGGCGTATCCAGGCTGGGCACGATATTCATGATAATTTTTCTGCCCTTGTAATCGGCAAGGCGCACTTCGCCCAGCTTGCTGTCGACCAGGTGAAAGTCCGGCGCCTTGCTGCCCACAGCCGGCAATTCGCCGTTGGTGTTGCATTTACTTCCATTCAGGGTAACTGTCGCCATTGTTCTTCTCCCGATAACTCTTGAGTGTATTGCCTGATGACCGCGTTCAGGCCATTTTCGGTTGCACCGGGCAACCCGCCGCGCTCTGTGCACCGATAGCGCGGTTCAGGTGCTCGGCGTAAGTCGCGATATCCGCGTCGGTACGCATTTCAGTGGCACAGACCAGCAGGGTATCAGCCAGCTCCGGGTACTCCTTCGAGAGCAGATAACCGGGCAGGATGTTGTGCGCGTGCAGCGAACGCACGATGCCGTCGGCCGGCAGCGTCAGGCGCAGCGGCACCTCGTGGAAACAGGGCCGGTTGAATACCGGCTTCACGCAGTCGTTCGCCGTCAGCGCGGCCACCAGCTTGCGGGTATTGTCGTGGCATGCCAGTGCGACGCGCCGGAGACCTTCCGCACCCAGCAGCGACATGTAGATGGTCGCGGCCGTCACCAGCAATCCCTGGTTGGTGCAGATGTTCGAAGTCGCCTTGGAGCGGCGGATGTGCTGCTCGCGCGCCTGCAGCGTCAGGGTGAAACCTTCGCGTCCGTCGCGATCAAGGGTGCGCCCGACGATGCGCCCGGGCATCTGCCGGACCAGGTCGAGCTTGCAGCACATGTAGCCGAAATACGGGCCACCGCTCATCAGCGGCACACCCAGCGGCTGGCCTTCGCCGCAGGCAATGTCGGCGCCGGCGCTACCCCAGCGTCCCGGCGGCTTGAGCAGCGCCAGCGCGGTCGGGTTGGCGACACCGATCACCAGCGCGCCCTGGGCATGCGCCCAGTCGGTCAGCGCATCGACGTCTTCCAGGATACCGAAGAAATTCGGCTGCTGGATGACAAGCGCGGCGATATCCTGCCCCGCGTAGGGCTCCAGGGCCTCGAGCAGCGTGTTGCCGCCCTGCGGACAGTACGGCAGCTCGACCAGCTCGATACCCTGGTTGTGGACGATGGTACGTGCCGTCTTGCGGTAATGTGGATGGACCGTGGTCGGCACCAGCACGCGGTGCGACTTCGACTTGCGGTTGGCGCGGATTGCCATCAACGTCGCCTCCGCCAGGCCCGAGGCGCCGTCGTAGAGCGAGGCATTCGAGACATCGAGGCCGGTCAGTCCGGCCATCATGGTCTGGAATTCGTAGATCAGCTGCAACGTGCCCTGGCTGGCCTCGGCCTGGTAGGGCGTATAGGCGCTGTAGAACTCGCCGCGCGTGGTGATCTCCCAGACCGCGGCCGGGATATGATGGTCGTAGGCACCGGCACCCATAAAACACAGCGGCCGGCCGTCCAGCTCGGCGCGTTCCAGCATGAGTCGTGAAATTTCCTGCTCGTTCATGCCAACCGGCACGCCGGCAAGCTTGCCGGCACGCAGGTTGGCGGGTATTTCATCGAACAGGGTTTCAATGTCGCCGGCGCCGATGGCGGCCAGCATTTCCTGTACATCGGCTTCGGTATGGGGAATAAATGGCATAGTCGTTGTGCTTCCGGAAAATCGTACTCAACAGGGGTAACCGGCTGGTCCGTGCCGCTCAGTGCGCCTCGTCCTCGAGGAAACCGGCGTAGGTATCGCCATCCATCAGGCCGTCCAGTTCGCCGGCATCCGACGGCTGGACGCGGAACAGCCAGCCCGCACCGTAGGCGTCCTGGTTGACGGTCTCCGGGCTCTCCGCCAGGCTCTCATTGACCTCGACCACCGCGCCGGTTACCGGCGAGTAGACATCGGAGGCCGCCTTTACCGACTCGACCACGGCACAGGCCTCCTGCGCAAGGACAGTCTGGCCCTTTTCCGGCACCTCGATATATACCATGTCGCCGAGCTGGTCCTGTGCGTTATCGGTGATACCGACGGTCACGCTGCCATCATCGTTCTGACGCGCCCACTCGTGTGTCTTTGCATATTTCAGTTCAACAGGAATGTTGCTCATGCTCGCCTCGCTGTTCGTTCAAATAGTGTTGTATAAAAAAGTGATTACAGCGTGATCTGCGCCTTGCCGTTGCGGACGAAGGGCAGCTTCACCACGCGCGCCTTCATCAGCTTGCCACGTATCTCGACCTGGCAGGTCGCGCCGGCGTCCTTCGGGACGCGCGCAAATGCGATGGCACGTTGCAGGGTCGGCGAGAAACTGCCGCTGGTGATCTCGCCCTCACCATGGTCTGCAAGCACCTTCTGGTGATTGCGCAGCACGCCCTTGTCCTCCAGCACCAGGCCGACCAGCCTTTGTTGCACACCCGCGGCCCGCCGCTGCTCGAGCGCCTCGCGCCCGATGAAATCACGCTCGGCAGGCTCCCAGGCCACGGTCCAGGTCAGTCCCGATTCCAGCGGGCTGACTGTCTCGTCCATGTCCGTACCGTACAGGTTCATGCCGGCCTCCAGGCGCAGGGTATCACGCGCGCCCAGGCCGGTCGGACGCACACCGGCAGCGCGCAGACGGCTCCAGAAGTCGGCGGCCTGCTCGGCCGGCAGCACAATCTCGAAACCGTCCTCGCCGGTATAGCCGGTTCGGGCGATGAACCAGTCGCCGTCGAAGATGCCGAAAAACGGCTGCAGGTCACCCGCCGCCGCCCGCACGCTGTCACTCAGCAGCGGCAGGGTTTTGGCGCGCGCGTTCGGCCCCTGGATGGCGATCATGGCCAGCTCCGGACGTTCGGTCACCGTCACACTGTAGTCGACCGACTGCTGTTCCAGCCAGGCCAGGTCCTTGGCACGGGTACCGGCATTGACCACCATGCGGAAAAAATCATCGCGGATGAAATAGACGATCAGGTCGTCGATCACACCGCCCTGCTCGTTCAGCATGCAGCTGTACAGCGCCTTGCCGCTGTCAACCAGGCGATCGACGTTGTTGGCCAGCAGGTGGCGCAGGAATTCGCGGGTACGCGCGCCGGTCAGGTCGACCACGGTCATGTGCGACACATCGAACATGCCGGCGTCCGAGCGCACGTTGTTGTGCTCCTCGATCTGCGAACCGTAGTTGATCGGCATCTGCCAGCCGGCGAAGTCGACCATCTTGCCGCCGTCGGCGATATGTTCGTCATACAATGGTGTTCGGTTTGGCATAAGCGTTTCTTCTCTCCGTTAACAGGCGCACCCGCAGGCATAAAAAAGGCGACGGCAGCCAGCTGCCGTCGCCCCTCTGTCCGGTGACCTGAGAGTTTGGTGCACGGCGATGCAACACCGCTCACCTGTCCCCTTCGGTGGGTCGTCATGCGACCGCTCTCCAGAGTCAACTTCTGCCACAGTCCTGGTTGCCTGAGCGTTTCCTGGCGTGTTGCGCCTTCGGCGGTGCCGGCCGGTCAGGCCGCACTCTCTCCCGCAGCAGAGTTATGTCGAGGCGCAAATATACTCCTGCCGGCGGCCGAGTTCCAGATTCCAGGCCGTTGCCGGACACGGGGGGCGGTGAAATGCCCCACAAGCCCGGGGGATGGCGGCTTGCGGCGCTCAGGCGAGCGGCTGTGGCACTCGCAGGGCGCGTGCCAGCGCCGGCAGGTCGCCTTCCAGCCCCATGGCATGGCGCATGAACAGCTGCCGCAGCAATCCGGCACGGTTGACGGCATCCAGCCCGCGGCTGCGCACCTGTCCCAGCAACGGACTGGCGTTGCTGAACAGCCGGTTAATGCCATCCATCGCCGACATCATCAGCTGGTTGTCGCCACGTCGCCAGCGTTCGAAGCGCCGCAGCGTGCGCAGCGCCCCCGGATCGCGGCCCTGATGGACCGCATCCAGGATGACCTCGCTCAGGGCCGCCGCGTCCAGCAGGCCGAGATTGACGCCCTGCCCGGCCAGCGGATGGATCGCGTGCGCGGCATCGCCGATCAGGGCCGCGCGCTCGATAACGTAGCGTTCCGCGTGCTGGCGCCGCAATGGCCAGGCTGTGCGCGGTCCCGATTCGACGATCTCGCCCAGCCGGTGATCGAAGGCGGCGCCCAGCTCGGCGTGAAAGTCCTCAGGCGCCAGCCCCAGTACGCGATCGATATCAGTGTCCGGCAGCGTCCAGACAATGGAACACCAGTCATCCGCCATGGGCAGGAACGCCAGCGGCCCCCCGGGCAGAAACCGCTGCCAGGCCGTGTTGCGGTGCGGTTGTGCGGTGCGCACCAGCGCGACCAGGCTGCATTGCCGGTAATCCAGGCTGCGGATGCCGATACCCAGCATGGCCCGCACCGGCGAGCGCGCGCCGTCTGCCGCCACCACCACGTTCGCGTTCAGCGTGCGCCCGTCATCCAGCACGACTTCGGCCTGCGCGGCAGCCGTGTGCACGGCCGCGCAGCTGGCCGGACACAGCACGCTGACCGAGGACTGTGTCTGCAACTGCGCCTGCAGAGCGGTGGCGATGCTGCGTGGTTCGAGGATATATCCCAGGCAGGGCTCGCCGAGTTCGGCAGCGTCGAAGTGCAGCGCGCCATTGCCGACGGCATCCCAGACTTCCATGTCGGTGAATGCACAGGGGTCGTGCGCCGCAATGGCATCCCACACCTCGAGTGCCCGCAGGATCCGCTCGGAGGCACGCGTGATGGCGTACCTGCGCGCATCCCGAATTTCGGCATCCGGCCGTTGTTCCCGCGCCTCGACCACGGCCACGCGCACACCGGCAGCGCCCAGCGCACAGGCCGCGGCACTGCCCACGATGCCGCCGCCGACGAAGATGACTTCAAAGTGTTCCATAAAGCATCACACTCATTACTGCTGGAAAGGCCGATTCAGACACAGGGCGCGTTCCATGGATCATTTACCGCCAGCCGCAGGGTGCGTTTTACGCACCATTTGCGGTGCACGGAGTGTACCCTGCCCAGCTGCTGACTCGCATAGGCTGCGGCATATCGCAGCCTATGCCGCATCACAGCGGCAAGCCGCGCGACAGGCGCGGCATGCGGCCGGAACGCCCCATGGTCAGCCGCGTCAGCAGTCGCTTGGCCGGCGGCAGCAGGTCCAGCGCGACCATGCCGGCACTGCGCGCGACACCCAGACCCGGTACCGGCAGCGTAAACAGGCGCGCCAGGCCATCGGTAAACACGGTGACATTGGCATGATCGCGACGCCGCCACTCGGCATAACGCGCCAGCACGCTGGCCGACCCCGGGTCCTCGCCGGCATGCACGGCATCGACAATCACCTCGGCCAGCACGGCGACATCGCGCGCACCCAGGTTGAACCCCTGCCCGGCAATCGGGTGCAGGGTGTGAATGGCATTGCCGACCAGTGCCAGCCGCCCGGCGACCGAACGCCGCGCGCTCAACAGGCGCAGGGGCCAGGCCTGGCGTCGGCCCGCGCGCGTCAGCCGGCCCAGCCGTTGCCCGAAGCGTTCCTGCAGCTGGCCCAGGAATGCGGCGTCGCCCAGCGCCATGATGGTATCGGCCTGCGCGCTCGCCACCGTCCATACCACGGCGCAGCGCCCTTCCGACATTGGCAATATGGCAAGCGGGCCACTGTCCGTGAAGCGCTCGTAGGCAATGTTGTGATGCGGCAGCTGCGGCGTGATGTTGGTGACGATGGCGGTCTGGCCGTAATCGGTCTGCAGGCTGTCGATGCCGGCCCGTTCACGCAATACCGAATCAGCGCCATCGGCTGCCACCACCAGACGCGCCGTCACGGTTTCCGTTAAGCCCTGCGCCTCGATCACAACCCGGATATCATCCGCCGCCTCCTCCGTACTGACGACATTGGCCGGACAGTAGCTGTCGACATCGGCCAACCCGCCGGCTGCATTCGCCAGCACCTGTCCGATGACACGTGCCGGCACCACGTAGCCGATGGCCGGCAGGCCTTCCTCGGTGCAATCCATGTGCACCGCGCCGAAATGACCGCGATCCGAGACATGAATGCTGTGAATGGGAGTGGCCTCTGCCTCGATGTCATGCCACAGGTTCAGGCCGGAGAAAATGCGCCGGGTCCCGTAGGCCAGGGCAATGGCGCGGTCGTCGTAGCCGGGTTCATCACGTATTTCCCGGCGCACGGCCTCGACCGACGCGATGCGCAGCCCCTGACCGGACAAGGCGCGCACAAGGCAGGCACCCACCATGCCGCCACCAGCGATGATGGCATCATAGTGTTTCATGTCACGCCCGCCTGCCGACTGTCGCCGCTCATGCCACCGCGCCTGCGGCAGCCATCAGCGCCTCGATGTCGGCGACGCTTTTCGGTGCCGCGGCAGTCAGCACCTCGGAGCCCTTGCGGGTCACCAGCACGTCGTCCTCGATGCGGATGCCGATATTCCACCATTTTTTTGCCACGCCCTTGCTGCCGGCCGGAATGTACAGGCCGGGTTCCACCGTCAATACCATGCCCGGCTCCAGCACGCGCCATTCATCGCCCACCTTGTAGTCGCCGACGTCGTGCACGTCCATGCCCAGCCAGTGGCCGGTACGGTGCATGTAGAAACGCCGGTAGGCCTCGCTGCGGATCAACTCGGACGGCTTGCCCTTGAGAATACCCAGCTTGACCAGCCCGCGGGTCAGCACCTTGACCGCCGCCTCGTGCGGCGCGTTCCAGTGATTGCCGGGGCGAACCTGCTCGATGGCCGCGGTCTGGGCGGCGAGCACCACCTCGTAGAGGGCGCGCTGTGGCTTGTTGAAACTGCCGCTGACCGGGAAGGTACGCGTCACATCGGCGGCATAGCAGTCGTACTCGGAACCGGCGTCGATCAGCAGCAGGTCGCCGTCCTGCAGCGGGTCGCTGTTGCTCGTGTAGTGCAGGATGCAACCGTTGGCGCCGCCGCCGACGATACTCGGGTAGGCCGGCACCATGCCGGCGGCACGGAACTCGTGCAGCAGTTCCGCCTCGATCTGGTACTCGTGCAATCCGGGACGGGTGGCCTGCATGGCGCGCCGGTGGGCACTGCAGGTGACTTTGGCCGAGGCGCGCATGGCGCGCACCTCGGCGGGACTCTTGTACAGGCGCATGTCATGCAGCAGGTGCTCGAGCGCGACGAACTTGTCCGGCGTACGCGCGCCACGCCGGCTGCCCTGGCGGATACGGTTCACCCACTCCATGACGCTCTTGTCGAATTCCGGGCGCGAACCCATGGTGTAGAACACCTGCTCGCTGTCCTCGAGCAGGCCGGGGAGGATGTCGTCGATATCGCCAATCGGGAAGGCGTCATCGGCGCAGTACTCGCCGGTCGCGCCCTCGGTGCCGGCACGCCGGCCAGTCCAGGTTTCCAGCTCGGGATCACGCTCGCGGCAGAACAGCAGATACTCGCCGTGATCGCGACGGGGCATCAACACGGCCACGGCATCGGGCTCGTTGAACCCGGTCAGGTAATAGAAGTCACTGTCCGCCCGGAACGGGAACTCCACGTCCCGGTTGCGTACCTGCTCGGAGGATGTCGGGATAATGGCAATCGAGCCCTTGCCCATCATGCGCATCAGCTGTTTACGGCGACGACTGAATTCTTTCTGGTCAAGCATCGGGATTCGTCCGGTTATTGCAGGCGCGCGGTCGCCGGCAGCGGTTGCAACTCGTCATGCATCAGCAGGACACTGATCCGGACATATTCGCTGATTTCCTCGAAGGCCGCCTCGTCGGCCTCGTCCAGCGGATCGCTGGTGAAACCGGCATGGGATATCTCGTAAAAATCGTGCATCACCTCGCGCACGGTTTCCGGCAGGTCGGTGTCATCCCGGAATCCGCCCAGGGCCAGTCCGTACAGGAACCCCCCGCACCATTCACTCAGCGCCCGGGTACGCAGTGGCAGGGATGATTCGTCGGGCGGCAGCAAGAGATTAAAACCAAAGGCATCGTCGTTCAGCTCCCTGAGTATATCGGCATGCAGCCCGGTCAGCAGGTCACCGCATTCCTGCGCCGACACGCTCAGCGTGTTGCCCTCACCCAGCAGATACTCCAGCCAGACTGCGGCCCGTGTTCTGCCTCCGGCCGCGAGTATCCCGCACAGCAGGCCGTGCGCCTCGGCTGCGCCACCTTCCGCACCGGCGGCCTGCAGCCGCCTGTTGAGCTCCGTGTAACTGCATGTCGCTGTTTGACTCACCTGATTGACCCCGCTTTTATCCGGCTGCTGCACATGGCCTGCGCTATGGCACTGATTATCGCACAAATACACTGATTGCCACGTTGCGCGAGGTGTGCCGGTACAGTGTCTCGTATTGACCGTACCCGGCAAGGGCACTATATTGGCCGCATGAACGACAAAGTCGAATACCCGAGCATAGAACAGGAACTTGTGCGACTGGAAGGCCAGGTCGAGCAACTGCTCGAACTCGTGACGCGGCTGACGCGGGAGAATCGCTCGCTGCGTACCCAGCAGGAGTCGCTCGCGACGGAACGCGCCGGCCTGCTGGAAAAACATGACCAGGTCCGCAACCGGGTCGATGCCATCGTTACCCGACTGAAGTCGCTGGAGACCGGCATATGACCCGCGAAGCCGTCAAGATCACTATCCTGGACAAGGAGTACATCGTCGCCTGCCCGGATGGCGAAGAGGATGCCCTCAGGGCCTCCGCCAGACACCTGAGCGAGAAGATGAGGGAAATCCGTTCCGGTGGAAAGGTGGTGGGGATCGATCGCATCGCGGTCATGGCCGGACTGAATATCGCCCACGAGGCCATTGAGCTCGGTATCGATGGCACGGACCTGTCACGCTCGGTCGGTGCGCGACTCAACAAGCTGAATTCGAGAATTGAAGAAACGCTGGCAAACTATCGCCAGTCTGAACTGAACTAGAATGCAAGGCGACTGACCGATTTGTTTCGGGCATCCCCTGCCGTGTTCGATAGTCGCTGAGATCTCCTTGAGCCTAATCACCAACGCAGGGGACTCATGCTGGTGCCGGTGTGCATGTCCGCCATGTGCGGAAAGCCTGAAGCGCCACTGCCGTCCCCCTCTTGAACCTCTGGTTCAAGGGCAACAGCGACACCGGCACAAGCGGAGGATGCCCCCCATATATATAGTGACGTCTGCAGCCGTTTCGCGGACCTTTCCCCAATGCCATGCCTGATCACCGCACCCTGCGCCAGACCATCCGCGCCCGGCGCAGGTCCCTCCCCCCGGCCGAGGCCAGCCACTGCGCCCGGCAACTGGCCCGGATCATCCGGTGCGAGCGCCTGATCCTGAACAGCCGACGGATCGCAGCCTACCTTGCCACCGACGGCGAACTGGATCCCTATCCGCTTATCGAAAACCTGTGGTCACTGGGCAAGCAGGTGTATCTGCCGGTACTCGTGCCATTCACGCGCAACCGGCTTTGGTTCGCACGCTTTGAAGCGGATACCAGGCTCGCGACCAATCGCTTCGGCATCCCGGAACCCGTGCAAGCGGAACTGATCAGGCCCGCTGCACTCGACCTGGTGCTGACACCCCTGGTTGCATTCGATCGTGCGGGACACCGCATCGGCATGGGCGGCGGCTTCTATGATCGAAGTTTTGCATTCCTGCTCGAGCGTCGTTACTGGCGCAAACCGGTCCTGCTGGGTGTCGCCTACGCATTCCAGCAACAGCCGATGATCACCCCCGAGCACTGGGATGTACCGCTTGATGCGATTGCAACGGAAGCCGGCTTGCACCGCATATCGCCATAACGCGGGCTGCAATCGCGTCACCGGATCACGATCTGTATCTTTTTAACAACAAAACCGGGGATTCTCGATGAATTACTGGCTCATGAAATCCGAACCGGACGTGTTTGGCATCGACGACCTGAAACGCATGCCGAACAGGACGGACAAGTGGGAGGGCGTACGCAATTACCAGGTGCGTAACATGATGCGTGATGACATGCAGCCGGGAGACCTCGCCTTCTTCTATCACTCGAACTGCAAGGAACCGGGCATCGTCGGCATCATGAAAATCGTTCACGGTGGCTACCCGGACTTCACCGCATTCGATCCCGGGGCAAAATATTTCGATCCGAAGAGCAATCCCGATAATCCACGCTGGTACATGGTCGACGTGCGTTTCGTGCGCAAACTGACACACACCATTACCCTCGCCGAATTGAAAACACACGACGAACTAAACGCACTGCCATTACTCAGGCGAGGTAATCGCCTGTCCGTCATGCCGGTTGATGAGTCGCAATGGAACTACATTCTCGCCCTCGAATAACCGTCTGCAGACGCGCAATACACCGCAAGAACAAGTGCACGGCGCACTGTAAACACACTGTCGGAATTCTTCACAAAACCACCGGGCAATACCACTCATTAGATTGTAACTACATGTTTTTATAGTTATATTTCAGCCCCCCCGGGTCTTGCATTAATGTCCGGCACAAACAGATCCAGCACCAAAGTGTTAACTATACCGACCACGAGTGACGCAATGCGTCACCCCGCGATACCCACCTGAAAACATCCGCTACAACATCTCGCATACGACTTTTACACGCACTCTCACACACGACATCGGTTGTGTATTGAACATCATCATCGCGTAGCGAACGTCATCATCGCGCAGTGTGCACACCACCAACTTCACGACGCGCGCGATGCATGCAACGTGATGCATGACTGCGCGTTCATGCATGTATACAAGTAAAAAATTCAAGCATGTCGTAAACATGCCGAAACACTTGCACGGTTGTGTACGTTTTTGAAAAGCAGTCTCACTGCATGATGAAACAAACAACAATCGACGATACATATCCAATAACAAAAAACTGGTATTTTGTAATTGTTTGTTTATACTCGGCTTGGGCAATTTAATGTAATGGAGGTTTGTTATGGCTACAAAGAAGAAGGCTGCAACCAAGAGAAAGGTTGCAACGAAGCGCAAGGTTGCAACGAAACGCAAGGCTACAACCAAGCGTAAGGTAGCA
>DATKZN010000158.1:0-10862 GCA_035527955.1 Gammaproteobacteria bacterium | reverse complement strand
GAAAACAACGTTACGCAGCTTTATATACGGTAGCCTGTGCGGGGGGCGTGCTTCCCGCATTTGCTGATTTACTTGATCACATCGGACTCAACAGTATTCTGGTGCTTATCTGGTCAGTGTGCTGGAGTCTGGTATCAGGCTGGTGCGCGGATAGCAGGGACCGGAGAAACTGTATCCTGCCTCTCCGATTACTGCGAGTGTTGACGTGTTACTGCGGTCTGGCGAATACCTGGGTCCAGTAAATCGGGTAATCGGAACCGGTGACAATGTGGCTTGCGGCACCGAGTTCCGTGTACGACGAGCGCATGATAGTCGCGCAATGGCCGGGGCTGTCCAGCCAGGCCGTCATGACCGCGGTGATGGTCTGCTGACCGGCGGCAATGTTCTCGCCCACGGCAGACCAGTTATAGCCGGCATTGGTGGTCCGTTCGGCCGCCGTTAAACCATCCGAGCCGGTATGGCTGAAAAAGTTGTAATCACCCATGTCGCGGCTGTGTTCATAGGCAACGTCCTCCAGCGTGCAAACCCAGCTCAGTGCGGCCGTGGCCGGATAATTCACGCCGTCGCAATCACGCGCCCGGGATCTGGCATCGTTCACTCGGGTCAGCATTTCCTTGTCTTCATCCGACATGCACTGCTCGATGGCCGTCTGTGGTGTGCTGCCCAGGTTGTACGATGCGTTGCCGGTTGGTGGGGGCGGGGTACCGGGAGCAGATGCGGGAGGGGCCTGTAGGGAACCTGTGTTGTTCTGGGTGAGCGTACTGTTTGATACCGTCGAGCCGGATGAGCCTCCGCAGGCGGCAAGCAGCGCGGCGAGGATACAGACGCACGCGATGTTCAGAGGTTGCAGTGCTGACACATGCAGCACAGGTACAGGCGCGGTAAAGCGATGGCCGGTTGCCGGGAAGCGGGTTTTCATTTCGGTTTTCTCCATGGAATGGATCAATTGGACCAGAAACCGTGCAGGCGCTGTGTGATGTATTCCCTGATTTAGCTAGTCAATGGATTCATCCTTGCCCGGTACTGGTCCCATGCAGTGGAGCATGTGTATCAGGTGCTATGTTTCCGCCGTGTGCTCCGCGTCAATAAATGGCTTTACCTGGCGCTTTTGCGTATATCGGCAACTGCCCCATGCGTCGCCTAAGGCGCCTACTTTTGGTGCCCTGTTTCCTGCGTGGCCCAGGCCAGCCTCTCGACCCGGGCTATGCCCGTAAATTGGTCTCACCTTCCCCCTGCAGTCGTGAGCGAGACCGGGTTGTTCAGTGCGCGTTCTGGTTCATGCGGTCCACCAGCGCCATGCCGAGTGCTGACAGCACGAAGGTCAGGTGAATGATCACGTACCACATCAGCTTGTCGTTACTGATGTTCTGCGCATTCATGAAGGCCTTCAGCAGATGGATGGAGGAGATGGCGACGATCGAGGCGGCGACTTTCTGCTTGAGCGAACCGGAGTCCAGTTTGCCCAGCCAGGAGAGTTTCTCGGTACCCTCCGCAACATCGATGCGCGAGACGAAGTTTTCGTAACCGCTCAGCATCACCATCACCAGCAGGCCGCCGACCAGCGCGATATCCACCAGCGACAGCGTCACCAGCACCAGGTCGGCCTCCTTGAGTCCCAGCACCAGCGGTACGGTGTGTAGCGCCTCCTGGAAGAACTTGATGCCGAGCAGCAGCAGGGCGATGCTCAGTCCCAGGTAGATCGGCGCCAGGATCCAGCGACTGGCGTACATGAGCCTTTCAAAAGTGCGTTCCATGATGATGGTCCGGAGTTGCCCGAAAGGGCGTTATTGTAGCGGAAACCGTGTGTTCGGTTATGGGTAACAGGTATGTCAAGGGTTCAGGCAGGCGATGCGATTCGCAGGCTCACTGCATCCTGCCTCGCTATCCCTGCAGCAGCGCCAGCAATACCTTGCGGTCTTCCGAGAGCAGTACGTTGAAGGTGCGGATGGCGGCATCGTTCGCCATGACCTCGATACCGATGCCGCGGCGCTGGATACCGGCCAGCAGCCGTGGCGCCGGGAAGGCGATCGTCTTGCCGGTGCCGAGAATGATAATGCCGGGTTGATGGGCGACGAGCAGCTCGAGGTGCCGCTCCTCCAGATCGGCGAAGCTGCCGGGCGGCCAGGCTTCGATCTGCCCCGCCGTGACCAGCACGCTGGTGCTGATGAGCCGGTCGTTGATGACGATGCCCTGGTCGCTGTAGAAGCGGATGCCGTTGCCGCCGCCGGTGTCCTGATTAAAGCGCATGCGGCAACGATAGCATGGTGGAATCACGCTGGAGCCTCTTGTTTCCCCACGCGCTTTTGAGTACCGTAGGCAGTCTCAAAAGAGTGCAGTAATTACTTCATAAACAAGGAAATAACCGGTTACCAGCGTGATACAGGAATTCGCCCGCATCAAGCGGCTGCCACCTTACGTTTTCAATATTGTCAATGAGTTGAAGGCGCAGGCGCGCGCGCGAGGCGAGGATATCATCGATTTCGGCATGGGTAATCCGGACCAGCCCACGCCGCAGCACATCGTCGACAAGCTGATCGAGACGGCACAGCGCGGTGACACCCACCGCTACTCGCTGTCGCGCGGCATCCCGCGCCTGCGCAAGGCGATCTGTGACTGGTACAAGCGGCGCTACGACGTGGACCTCGACCCGGAGCGCAACGCCATCGTCACCATCGGTTCCAAGGAGGGCCTGGCGCACCTGGCGCTGGCCACCGTCGGTCCCGGTGATGCCGTGCTGGTGCCGAATCCCGCCTATCCGATTCACCCCTACGGCTTCGCTATCGCCGGCGCGGATATCCGCCATGTGCCGCTCGGCCCGAAGCTGGATGACTTCTTCGACGAACTGGAGAAGGCCATCAAGGACTCCTGGCCGAAACCGAAGATGCTGGTGCTCAATTTCCCCGGCAACCCGACCACGCAGTGCGTCGAGCTGGATTTCTTCGAAAAGGTCGTCGCGATAGCGCGCGAAAACGAAATCTGGGTGATCCAGGACCTCGCCTATGCCGACCTGGTATTCGATGGCTACAAGGCACCCTCCATCCTGCAGGTCGAGGGCGCGAAAGATGTCGCGGTGGAATTCTTCTCGCTGTCCAAGAGCTACAACATGCCGGGCTGGCGGGTCGGCTTCATGTGCGGCAATGAAACGCTGGTTGCCGCGCTGGCACGCATCAAGTCCTATCTCGATTACGGTATGTTCACGCCCATCCAGGTAGCGGCGATTGCCGCGCTGGAAGGGCCGCAGGACTGCGTGCGCGAAATCTCCGATATGTACGAGGAGCGTCGCGACGTGCTGTGCGACGGGCTCAATGCGCTGGGCTGGCCGGTGGAGAAGCCGAAGGCGACCATGTTCGTCTGGGCGCGCATCCCCGAGGCCTACCGTGCCATGGGCTCGCTGGAGTTTTCCAAGAAGCTGCTGGGCGAGGCCAAGGTCGCCGTCTCGCCCGGCATCGGCTTCGGCGAATACGGCAACGAATACGTGCGCTTCGGGCTGATCGAGAACCTGCATCGCACGCGCCAGGCGATTCGCTGTATCAAGGACATGTTCCGCCGCGACCTGGGTCAGGCCGCGCAAGTCTCTGGAGGATAATCAGTGAAACCGGTGAATGTTGGTCTGCTGGGCCTGGGCACAGTGGGCGGGGGTACGTTTAACGTGCTCAACCGCAATGCGGATGAAATCACCCGGCGTGCCGGGCGCGGCATCCGCATCACGCATGCCGCGGCGCGCGACTACGACCCCAAGCGCCTGCCGGGCCTGGACAGGATCAAGGTCACCGACGATGCCTTCGCCGTGGTGGACAATCCCGATATCCAGATTATCGTGGAACTGATCGGTGGCTACGAGCCGGCGCGGGAACTGGTGCTTAAGGCGATCGCCAATGGCAAGCACGTGGTCACCGCCAACAAGGCGCTGATCGCGAAACATGGCAACGAGATTTTCGCCGCCGCGCAGGAGCAGGGCGTGATGGTGGCCTTCGAGGCCGCGGTCGCCGGCGGCATCCCGATCATCAAGGCCATCCGCGAGGGGCTCGCGGCGAACCAGATCATGTGGCTCGCCGGCATCATCAACGGCACCGGCAACTTCATCCTGACCGAGATGCGCGACAAGGGCCGCGATTTCGATGACGTGCTGAAGGAGGCGCAGGCGCTGGGCTATGCCGAGGCCGACCCGACCTTCGATGTCGAGGGCATCGATGCCGCGCACAAGCTCACCATCCTGGCGTCGATCGCGTTCGGCATCCCGCTGCAGTTCGAGAAGGTCTACACCGAGGGTATCAGCCGCATCACGCGCGAGGACGTCGGTTATGCGGAGCAGTTCGGTTACCGCATCAAGCACCTCGGCTTCACGCGCCGCACCGACCAGGGCATCGAGATGCGCGTGCACCCGACGCTGATCCCGGAACGGCGTCTGATCGCCAATGTCGACGGCGTGATGAACGCAGTACTGGTCAATGCTGACGCGGTCGGTCCGACCCTGTACTACGGCGCCGGCGCCGGCGCCGAGCCGACCGCGTCCGCTGTGGTTGCCGACATCATCGACGTGACGCGCACGCTGACGGCAGACCCGAAGAACCGCGTGCCGCACCTGGCATTCCAGCCGGGCTCGATCGCGGACATGCCGGTGCTGTCGATGGAAGACGTGGCGACGGCGTACTACCTGCGCATGCAGGTGACCGACAAGCCCGGCGTGATGGCCGACGTGGCGCGCATTCTCGGCGATGCCGGCATCAGTATCGAGGCGATCCTGCAGAAGGAACCGGCGCCGGACGCGGACAAGGCGTCGATCATCCTGCTCACGCACGTGGTGCAGGAACGCCAGATGAATGCGGCGATCGCGAAAATCGAGGCGCTGGACAGCATCCATGGTGCCGTGATGCGCATCCGCCTGGAGCATCTGAGCGTTAACTAGTCCAGCGTGATTTTACTCGCGCAGAGACGCAGAGGACGCAAAAGAAAAACTATGCTGGCTGCGGCTGGTCTGATTGACCCTCTGGCTGAATCAACAACAGTCGGTAGCGCTTGCAGTGTTCGGGTCGCCTGCGGCCTGACCGCGGATTATTGATGGTTTTCTCTGTTCCTCTGCGTCTCTGCGCGAGGTCATGAACTGAAAGGTACTTACGATGCCAGAATCGAAACGCTACACCGGCCTGATCGAACGTTACCGCGACCGCCTGCCGGTCACGGACAGCACGCGGCTGATCAGCCTGGGCGAGGGCAACACGCCGTTGATCAAACTGGAGAACATTCCCGCCACGCTGGGCAGGAACGTCGATATGTACATCAAGTACGAAGGTCTCAACCCGACCGGCTCGTTCAAGGACCGCGGCATGACCATGGCGGTGACGCAGGCAGTGGCCGAGGGTAGCCGCGCTATCATCTGCGCGTCCACCGGCAACACCTCGGCCGCAGCCGCCGCCTATGCGGCGCGGGCCGGCATTACCGCCTTCGTGCTGATCCCCGAAGGCAAGATCGCACTCGGCAAGCTGGCACAGGCCATGATCCATGGCGCGGTGGTGATCCAGATCCGTGGCAACTTCGATGCCGGCATGGCGCTGGTCAAGGAAGTTGCCACGCAGGCGCCGGTGACCATCGTCAATTCCATCAATCCCTACCGTCTGCAGGGACAGAAAACTGCGGCCTTCGAGATCGTGGACGAGCTCGGCCATGCGCCGGACTATCACTGCCTGCCGGTCGGCAATGCCGGCAACATCACTGCACACTGGATTGGCTACAGCGAATACGCCGCGCAGAATACCGCCGCATGCGCCTACTGCGACGGCACCTGCCAGTACAAGAGACCGGCGGTCACCGCCGCCCGCCCGGTCATGGTCGGTTACCAGGCTGCCGGTGCCGCGCCGTTCATGCGCGGGCATATGGTCGATAATCCGGAGACCGTCGCCACCGCCATCCGCATCGGCCACCCGCAGTCCTGGGAGCGTGCCTGGGAAGTGCAGAAGGAATCCGGCGGCTGGTTCGACGAGTGCACCGACGAACTGATCCTGGCAGCGCAGAAACTGCTGACCGAAAAGGAAGGCATCTTCTGCGAGCCGGCGTCGGCCACCTCCGTGGCCGGCGCCATGCGCGACATCCAGTCCGGGCGCATCCCCGAGGGCAGCTCCGTGGTGTGTACGCTGACCGGGCACGGCCTGAAGGATCCGGACACCGCGATCAAGCAGTGCCAGGGCGGCATGCTGACCGTGGATGCGGAACTCGGTGCGGTGCAGGCGGCGATCATGGCCAACCTGTCCTGATCCGCGGATGGCTGCCGACGTTGACCAGCTTGTCCTGATGGTTCCGGGCCTGGCCGGCCCGGTGGTCGACCGCTCCGTCACCGATTACATCGAGACCCGGCCGGCCGCACTGGACCGTCTGCTGTCGCGCAGCACCGTCGAGACCGTGCCCTACACCGGGATGGAGGCGGCGCTGTGTCACCTGTTCGGTGTGCCCGCGACTGACGCACCGCCGGTCGCGCCCCTGAGCTACCTGGCCGACAGTGGTCGGGCGCCGGCGCATTACCTGCTGCGGGCGGACCCGGTGCACCTGCGTGCCGACCAGAGCCGCCTGCGCCTGTTCGAGTCGCACGGTTTTTTCATCACGCAGGACGAGGCCGATGCGCTGGTGGCCAGTATCAACGCGTTCAATGCCGCGCAGGACTGGCAGCTGGGCGCGCTGCACCCGCAACGCTGGTATTTGAGCCTGCCGGTGGCGCCGGACCTGCAGACCACGCCGCCGGCGCAGGCGGCAGGTCTGGATATCGATACCCTGCTGCCGCGGGGCGGGGATGCCGGCCGCTGGGCCGCCGTACTGAACGAGCTGCAGATGCTGTTGCACGAGCACCCGGTCAACCAGGCGCGCGAACAGCGCGGCGAGCCGGTGATCAACAGCCTGTGGCTGTGGGGCGGCGGGGTGTTGCCGCTCTCGGTGCAGGCCGGGGTGGATGCGGTCTACGCCGATGATGCCCTGGCGCTGGGACTGGCGCGACATGCCGGCATCGGCGGCCACGCCGTGCCGGAGTATGTGGGTGATCTGCTGTCAGACGATACTGGCCGGAACCGCCTGCTGGTACTCGACAGCCTGGCCTGGCCGGCGCACTACAATGACATCGAGGGCTGGCTGGTGCAGCTCGGGGAAATGGAGAGGATCTGGTTCATGCCGTTGCAGAACGCGCTCCACAGCGGGCGCATCGGGTCACTGGTCATCGAGACCTGCAACGGCCGGCGATTGAGCACCGATCGCAAGCGGCAGCGCGCCTTCTGGAAGCGCATGCGTCGCTTCGAAGCGGTAGTGACGGGATGAGCCGGCGCATCATCCGGCGAGAATTATCCGCAGCACCTGCTGATCTGCCGACCGATCTGCCCGATATCCTGCGCCGGGTATACACGGCGCGCGCAGTCGCCTCGGGCGCGGACCTCGATTACACCCTCGACAAACTGATCCCACCGCAGCAGCTGGGCGGGCTGCAGGCCGCTGCCGCCCTGCTGGCGCAAGTGATCAGCGACCGGCAGCGTATCCTGATCGTTGGTGATTTCGACGCCGACGGCGCCACCAGCTGCGCGCTGTGCCTGCATGCACTGCGCGCCATGGGCGCAAACGACGTCGACTACCTGGTGCCGAACCGCTTCGAATACGGCTACGGCCTGACGCCGGAGATCGTTGCGGTCGCCTGCCGGCGGCAGCCGGCGCTGATCATGACCGTGGACAACGGCATCTCCAGCCTCGCCGGCGTGGCGGCGGCATCGCAGGCCGGCATCCGCGTCGTGATCACCGATCATCACCTGCCCGGTGCGGTGCTGCCCGAGGCCGATGCCATCGTGAATCCGAACCTGCCGGGTGATTCCTTCCCCAGCAAGTCGCTGGCCGGGGTCGGTGTCGCGTTCTACGTCATGCTGGCGCTGCGCGCGCACCTGCGTGAGTCGGGCTGGTTCGCGCAACAACAGCTGGCAGAGCCCAACCTGGCGCAATGGCTGGACCTGGTCGCGCTCGGCACGGTGGCCGACGTGGTGCCGCTGGATCGCAACAATCGCATCCTGGTGCAGCAGGGCCTGGCACGGATTCGTGCCGGGCAATGCGTGCCCGGCATTCGCGCCCTGCTGGAAGCCGGTGGCCGCAATCCTGCGCGCACGGTGGCGGCCGACCTGGGGTTTGCAGTCGGTCCGCGCCTGAACGCGGCCGGGCGCCTCGACGACATGTCGCTGGGCATCGAGTGCCTGCTGGCCGGGGATATGACGCGTGCGCGCGCCATGGCCGCACAGCTCGATGTCCTGAACAGCGACCGCAAGGAGATCGAGTCCGACATGCAGGCCCAGGCGCTGGTCGCGATCGGGCACCTCGAACTGCAGGAAAACAGCCTGCCGACCGGGCTGTGCCTGTTCGACCCGGACTGGCACCAGGGCGTGATCGGCATCCTCGCCGCACGCATCAAGGAGCGCGTGCACCGGCCGGTGATCGCGTTCGCGCGCAGTGCCGACGGCGAAATCAAGGGCTCGGCACGCTCGATACCCGGCCTGCACATCCGCGATGCGCTCGACGCCGTGGCGTCACGCCACCCGGAGCTGATCCGCAAGTTCGGCGGCCATGCCATGGCGGCCGGCCTGACACTGGCGGAACGTGACTTCGCGGCCTTTGCCGACGCCTTCGATGCCGAGGTGTCACGGCACATCGGTGCCGACGATCTCGATTGTGTACTGTATTCGGATGGCATGCTCGAGGTCGGCGACCTGTCGCTGGCCACGGCGCAGGTACTGCGCGACGCGGGGCCGTGGGGGCAGGGGTTTCCCGAGCCGCTGTTCGACGGCGAGTTCGCCATCCTCGAACAGCGCGTGGTCGGCGAGCACCACCTGAAGCTGATGGTGCAGGCCGGTGGCGGC
The DNA here is from genome assembly GCA_035527955.1 of Gammaproteobacteria bacterium. GTDB lineage: Bacteria > Pseudomonadota > Gammaproteobacteria > UBA9214 > UBA9214 > UBA9214. The sequence continues at coordinate 1,998 of DATKZN010000158.1, read as the reverse complement.
ACCGCGTGTATCGACGCCATCGCCTTCAACACCGGGCCGGTACCGGCTGACTGCCGTCATGCACACCTGGCCTTCCGGCTGGATGTGAACGAATTCCGCGGGAGGCTCAGTCCGCAGCTGCGGGTCGAATACCTGGAGCCGGTGCGCGACAGTGGCCGCAGCGCGCCAACAGTAGTATCATCACGCGCCTGATTTCCCGGCTTTTCATATACATATCATGTCCGACCTGACCACCATCCGTAACCATATCAAGGACCTTGACGGGCGTTCGGCAAGCCTTAGGGGGTATCTTTGACCTCGAAAGCAAGTCTGAACAGCTGACCGAGGTCATTCGCGAACTGGAAGAGCCCGACGTCTGGAACGACCCCGGGCGCGCCCAGGAGCTGGGCCGCGAGCGAGCGCGGCTCGAGGACGTGGTGCTGACGCTCAACCGGCTCACCCATGGCGTGCGTGATGCGCGCGAACTGCTGGAGGTGGCGGCGGAGGAGGATGACCAGGAAACCCTCGATATTATCGAGTCCGACCTGGACGCGCTGGAAACCCAGATCGCCGGGCTGGAATTCAGGCGCATGTTTTCCGGCGAGATGGACGAGGCCAGCGCCTTCCTCGATATCCAGGCGGGTTCCGGCGGTACCGAGGCGCAGGACTGGGCAGAGATGCTGCTGCGCATGTACCTGCGCTGGGGCGAGCGGCACGGTTTCAACAGTGAGATGATCGAGGTATCACCCGGCGAGGTCGCCGGCATCAAGAGCGCGACGGTCAAGTTCGACGGTGCCTATGCCTTTGGCTGGCTGCGCACCGAGATCGGCGTGCACCGGCTGGTGCGCAAGTCACCGTTCGATTCCGGCAATCGCCGCCATACCTCGTTCGCTGCCGTGTTCGTATCACCCGAGATCGACGATGACATCGACATCGAGATCAATCCCGCCGACCTGCGCATCGATGTCTATCGCGCCAGCGGCGCCGGTGGCCAGCACGTCAACCGCACGGAATCGGCGGTGCGCATCACGCATGAGCCGAGCGGCATCGTGGTGCAGTGCCAGAACGACCGTTCGCAGCACAAGAACAAGGCCACCGCGATGAAGCAGCTCAAGTCCAAGCTCTACGAAATGGAAATCCAGAAGCGCAACGCCGACCAGAAGACGCTGGAAGAAAGCAAGTCCGACATCGGCTGGGGTAGCCAGATCCGTTCCTATGTGCTCGACCAGTCACGTATCAAGGATCTGCGCACCGGCGTGGAAGTGGGCAATACCCAGGCGGTGCTGGACGGTGACCTGGACCAGTTCATCGAGGCCAGCCTGAAGAGCGGATTATAGGTATCATTCATTCATGACCGAGCCGGACGAAAACAAACTCATCGCGCAGCGGCGCGCCAAGCTGAACGCGCTGCGCGAGGAAGGCTATGCCTTTCCAAACGACTTCCGTCGCAATGCCATGGCCGGCGAGCTGCACGCGGAATACGGCGACAAGGACAACGAGCAGCTGGAAGCGAGCCCGGTGCGCGTCAAGGTGGCGGGCCGGCTCATGGCCAAGCGCGTCATGGGCAAGGCCGCGTTTGCCCAGCTGCAGGACATGACCGGGCGCATGCAGCTGTTCCTGCAGCGCGACAGCCTGCCGGACGGGCTCTACCAGGCCTTCAAGGGCTGGGACATCGGCGACATCCTCGCGGCCGAGGGCCTGATGTACAAGACCAACACCGGCGAGCTGTCGGTGCGCGTGGATGATCTGCGCCTGCTGACCAAATCACTGCGCCCGCTGCCGGAGAAATTCCATGGCCTGGCCGACCAGGAAACCCGCTATCGACAGCGCTATCTCGACCTGATCATGAACGAGGCATCGCGCGCCACGTTCCGCATGCGCAGCCACATCATCCAGTTCATACGCGAATACCTGAACCGTCTCGATTTCATGGAAGTCGAGACGCCGATGATGCAGGCCATACCGGGCGGTGCGACGGCGCGCCCGTTCACCACTTTCCACAACGCACTGGAGATGAAC
>DATKZN010000157.1:0-2770 GCA_035527955.1 Gammaproteobacteria bacterium | reverse complement strand
GAGGGTGCGTGAACCAGAGCACACCTGCGACCAGTAGCCAGACCGCGGCGGCCGTGACCCGGCCGACACGCTCGGCACTGCGGCCCAGCAGGTAGACAACATAGACGAGGCCGATTCCGGCGATAAGCAGGCGCAGCACCGGGACGCCGGGAAACACCGTGTCCAGGGCGGTGTACAGCACGCCACCGGCCAGGCTGGCGGCAAGCGCGACGGCGACGCCTTCAGGGAAGGTGGGCTGTTTCATGACCGGCTCCTGTGCTGTTTTTCACGCAGAAAGGCCACTTCCACGTCCTCCTCGCGGACGGTGATATCCGGAAGGGTCCAGTCGTCTGCGGGTCGGGCACGGGCGTTTTCCCCGGCCAGCAGTTCAGCCTTCTGCCGCATGCTTGCCAGGCGTGCCTGGTTTTCCCTGACCCGGGTGTTGAGATCATCGAGCGTTTCCTCGAGCGCCTTGCGCTTGCGGGCAAGAATTTTCCCGAAGCGTTGCGCCTCAAGCTTGCGCCTGATGCATGCGCGGGCGAGGTCGTCATTGCCGGCGTCGAAGCAGGTGTCGAGTTCCGCTTCAATATCGTGCGATGACTGTTCAAGATCGGTTTGCCGGGTCAGGAGCTGTCGCAGTTCATGCTGCAACAGCTTGCTGCGTTGTTCGTCGCGGGCCAGCTCCTCTTCCATTTCGCGGACCGCCTGCCGGAGCAGCACATCGGGTTCCTCGATGCGGTCGAGCACGGCGTGGAAATCGGCCTGGAACAGTCGCGAGACGCGTGTGATAAGTGCCATGGTTGTTACCTCCTGCGGGTTGATCCGGATGTGAATCCAGTCTGGGCGAGCGGGCGGTGGGCTTGTAGACAGGCTTTGGTAAAAGCTGTGGCAGGATATTTACAAAAGATTTACATGCCCGGGGCCGGGCGAACTGCTAGCCTTTCAGATAGTAATATTCGAACCGTTAAACAACAGGAGAAGTGATTGCTGCCCCAGAATTCCTCCCCCTCGGGCGACTCCAGGGATGGATCCGGTAGTGCGAAGCAGGTTGCCAGAGCCGGGAGCAACGCATGGAGCATTTGCCGGGAAGGGACGCCATCTAGTATTGATGTGACATGCTGTACATCCATAATGTTAAGGAAAACCCGGTCATTGAGTAAGGTACGGCAGTGGTGAGAGATAATTAATCACAGGACGCCAGGTAAAGGCTGGCCGGGACAGGCAACTCATGCAACGCAAGCTCCGACTCCTGATCGTTGAAGACGAAGCGGCCATCCGTACCGGCCTGATGGATGTCCTTGTTTATCATGGTTACGAGGTGGAGTGCGCGGCCGATGGCCCGGCGGGCCTGGACATGGCGCTGGGCGGGCGCTTCGACCTGGTCCTGCTGGATGTCATGCTGCCGGGCATGGACGGCTTCGAAATCTGCAACCGCATCCGCGCGGAAGATCGCGACCAGCCGGTCATTATGCTGACGGCCAAGAGTACGGATGAGGACATCATCCAGGGTTTGTCGCTGGGCGCTGACGATTATGTGGCCAAGCCATTCTCGGTTGCGCAACTGGTGCTGCGGGTGCAGGCCGTGCTGCGCCGCTCACGCACCGGCGCCGAACGCGATGCCACCCTCAGACTGGGTGAAGACGTCGTGGTCGATTGCCGTAATCTCCAGGGCCAGCGGGGTGAGGCGGCATTGTCATTCACCCGCCGCGAGGTGGAGCTGCTGCAGTATCTGCGCATGAATTCGGATCGGCCGGTGTCCCGGGACGAGTTGCTGGCAAAGGTCTGGGGCTATGCGAGGAATCTCGACATAGAAACCCGCACTGTCGATATTCATATCGCGAAGCTGCGGCGCAAGATTGAAACGGACCCGGCGCAACCCCGTTACCTGGTCACGGTGCGCGGTGCGGGTTATCGGCTGCTGGCGGAATGATCCGCCCCGCTAGCAGACCGGCGATGTTCAGCAACCCGCTGACAGGCCTGGACCGGAAAAGACTGCGGCTCTGGCTGGCCGTGTTTTTTCTTGCCCTGGCCATTCCGACCGGGATCCTTGTCTACCAGGCCTACAGCCAGTTGAAGTGGGAGGCGTTTCACCAGTACCGGGTACTGGCAGAAGAACTGGCTGTGCGCATCGATGACCGTATCATTCAGCTGATCAATGCCGAGGAAGCCCGCCCGTTCGCCGACTATGCCTTCCTGAATGTGGCAGGTGACCCGGCTGCCAACTTCCTGCAGCGCTCGCCGCTCTCGGCCTGGCCGCCCGCGTCACCCGTTCCCGGCCTGGTCGGCTACTTCCAGGTCGACACCCACGGGGAATTCACGACGCCGCTGGTGCCGCCCGCGGGAACCGTGATGTCGAGCTACGGTATTTCCGCCACGGAACTGCAACAGCGGCTGGTACTGCAACGGCAAATAGAACAGGTCCTCAGTCGCAACCGGCTGGTGCGGGACAGCAAGACCGGCAGGGTGGTGAGCGGAGCGTCCGTCGCGGATGCATTGCCTGCGACTGAAGCACCTGTCGACGGGCAGGCGGGTACGGCTGCCCCGCTGGTTGCCGGTGACAAGGACGCATGGCAGCAGCGCGCCCTGGATGATCGTGCCGTCCCGGCGAGGGTGGAACCGGCCGCAGAAGAAGTGCCGGGTCAGGCCGCCTTCGACCGGCTCAACAAGGCCGCCGCGCCCCGTGAGCAGGAGCAGCAACAGCAGGCCGCCGGCGCCCTCGGTCGGGTCGAGGATCTGCAACTGGACTACCGCTACCAGTCCGAATCCGCCGATAAAGCCCGGCGCCAGGACG
>DATKZN010000156.1:0-4796 GCA_035527955.1 Gammaproteobacteria bacterium | reverse complement strand
TGTCGCAAACCTGGTCAAGTCCAGCGAGGCTGCGGGCGAGATGGTGCGTCGCACGCGCGATCTGCTCGTTGCATCCGGTAAAAATGTCAGCGCTAACAGCGTGCTGGCGGCGCTGGCTGCAGACCTGACCGATGGCGTTGTGGATGGTCTGGGCGGTGTGGGATCGAACCCGACCGTGGCATCCGTGGCCAACGTGGTATCTGCCCAGGTACTGGTGGAAACCATTTGCAACAGGCTGCGTGTGTGGGGGGTAATTGCCACTGCGACCCTGGACCAGTCTATTTTCGCAACACGTTCCGGAGTCAACAATTCGCAGTTGACTGGCGGCGTGGCGGTTACCGGGCAGCTGCTTGAGCAAGCCCGGATTGCATTGATTGCGGCACAGGTTCTGGATTCGGGTAGTGACATGATGGGCATTGCCGCTGCAGTTGCCGGCCTTACTCCGGGCAGTTTGCCTGATGAGGTAGTGACAATACTACCGGCCGAAAGTAGCCTGGTCCTGGTTAATGCCGTGAACCAGGTGGCCACCGCCAGTTCCAGCGACGTGGCTGCAATCAATCAGGTGGTTGCCTCGAATGGTGACACAACACCACTCCCGCTACCTCCGCCAGTCAATACGCCTCCCGTCATTTCCGGCAGTCCGGCGGGTTCGGTGACTGCCAACAATTCCTATGTATTCCAGCCGTCTGCCTCTGACAGTGACGGCGACAGCCTGACTTTCAGCATTGCCAACATGCCGTCCTGGGCCAGCTTCGATACCAGTACCGGCCGGCTGAGCGGCACGCCGAGTGCTGCGGACGCCCGCAGCTATAACGGCATCGTGATCGCGGCGACGGACGGCACGGACACGGCCAGCCTGGCGGCCTTCAGCATCCGGGTGGATATGGTCGTTGTTCCCAATACGGCACCAATAATCAGCGGTTCCCCATCTGGTTCAGTGGTTGCAGGCAGCAGCTATGTATTCCAGCCGTCTGCCTCTGACAGTGACGGCGACAGCCTGACTTTCAGCATTGCCAGCATGCCGTCCTGGGCCAGCTTCAATACCAGTACCGGCCGGCTGAGCGGCACACCGAGCGCTGCGGACGCCCGCAGCTATAACGGCATCGTGATCGCGGCGACGGATGGCACGGACACGGCCAGCCTGGCGGCCTTCAGCATCCGGGTGGATATGGTCGTTGTTCCCAATACGGCACCAATAATCAGTGGTTCCCCGTCTGATTCAGTGGATGCCGGCAGACGCTATGTATTCCAGCCGTCTGCCTCTGACAGTGACGGCGACAGCCTGACTTTCAGCATTGCCAACATGCCGTCCTGGGCCAGCTTCAATGCCGCGTCCGGACGCTTGAGGGGTACCCCGGCCAATGGGGATGCCCGGATCTACGGCAACATCCTGATTTCGGTGAGCGATGGTACCGATACGGTCAGCCTGGGGGCATTCAGCGTAACGGTGGTGGCCGTCAATACTGCTCCGAGCATTAACGGGACGCCCGCCGGTTCAGTGGATGCCGGCAGCAGCTATGTGTTCCAGCCGACGGCCTCTGACAGTGACGGTGACAGCCTGACTTTCAGCATTGCCAACATGCCGTCCTGGGCCAGCTTCGATACCAGTACCGGCCGGCTGAGCGGCACGCCGAGCGCTGCGGACGCCCGCAGCTATAACGGCATCGTGATCGCGGCGACGGACGGTACCGACTCGGCCAGCCTGGGTGCCTTTTCCATCCAGGTGAATCCCGCGCCGGTGCTGACCAGCAGCATGAGCGTGAGCTGGGTGCCCCCGGTCGAACGTGCTGACGGCACACCGCTCACATTGTCTGACATCGACGGTTACCGGCTCTACTACGGTACAACCCCGGGAAATTATCCAAACTCGGTTGATATTACAGACGGTACAGCCTCGTCGGCGACCATCTCCGACCTGCCGTTAGGGTCCTACTACGTTGTGATGAGCACGTACGACACCAGTGGCCTGGAGGGTGAGCAATCGGCACCCGTCATTAAGAGTGTTCAGTAACACAGCAGGCGGATAATCATCCAGGAAAGTTTGATCAACCCGTCATCCCGGGCTGGTCAGCGGAACTCCGGAATGACGAAAGATGAGTTAATCCGATCGTCTCCAGACAGGGCTGCCGGCTAATAGTAATGGCCTGAGCTGCCTGCCGGCGTGAATTTGCAGACCTCACGCTACATTGCGGTGAGCTGCGTAGCCGCAGACTGTCTCTAAACCCGGTTTTCGCAGGGTTTTTGTGCCCTGCCTTGAAAACCATCCACCATTTTTAAGGCGGGTTTCTGCAGGGTGTCAGGGAGCAAAAGCACAGTTCACAACCTGTGCCAACGGGTTGCAGTCACCCTGAATATGAGAACCTCTTTTTCACGTATAGCACCCCTATCCGTTGCTGACGGCTAACGGCGTCATCTCATAGTGATAGCCAGTGCGGCGCAGGTGGCCGTCCGAATGGATTGTGCCGGGTAAAGCAGAAGTCCTTGCAACCACTGATGATGTATGGTAATTGACGCGTCCTGACTGATATGGACAGGATTGTTCTGTTAGACTTGGCGCAGGTTCCCGCGGTCACGGATAGACCGCAATCTTGCTTAACCACCCTTTGTCAAACCGGTTTACAGCAGACTCGTAACTGCAATCCAGTGAATTTCATCCGACCTAAGTCTATTCTGCGTTTGATCCTGACCGGATTTTCGCTGGTTGCCCTGCCGCTGATCGTGGCGCTGGTGGTCGCGACCGTGTCGGTCGATCGTCTGGTCACCCATGGTCAGCAGGCCCTGCTGGAGAGTGTGTTCGCCACCCAGGGCAGCCAGACGCTGATCGAGGCGATCAAGGCCATGGAGCGTAATGCCCGCCAGTACCAGGTGCTGGGTGACGAGGTGCTGTTCGATGTGTACAAGGAGAACCATACGCGCTTTCTCGATACGGCGCGTGGTCTGGAATCGCTGGAACTGGCAGTAGGGCAGCGCAAACTGCTCGATGATTTGCGTATTGCCGAAGACGAGGTGCATACCGTATTGCTGACCTACCCGCACGATGCCTCAGATGTTGCCGATGTCCTGCCGGGCTTTATCGATATGGGCCAGATGGCTCAACAGATCCTGTTCGAGAACCAGGGCCTGATCACGCGTGGCGTGGAGCAGATGCAGGTCGAATCGGAAAAGGTGAAGCGTACGCTGGTGATCCAGGCGGTGGCGCTGGTACCCGCCGTGCTGATCCTGACCAGCATCTTTGCCTTCCTGATATCCCGACCGATCCGTCAGATCGACCACGCCATTCGCCGTCTGGGCGACGGTGAGTTTGCAGAATCCGCCGAAATCACCGGGCCGCGCGACCTGCAGCAGCTCGGCGAGCGACTCGACTGGTTGCGTAGCCGCCTGCTAGAGGTGGAACAGGACAAGAAGAAATTCCTGCAGCATATTTCCCACGAGCTCAAGACGCCGCTGACGGCGATCCGGGAAGGATCGGAGCTGATGCGTGAACAGGTGGCCGGAGAGCTCAACGAACAGCAGCACGAGATTGTCAGCATCCTGCACGAAAACAGCCTGCAGCTGCAGAAGCTGATCGAGGATCTGCTCAATTTCAGCATCATGCGCTCGCGCTCGGCGGGGCTGGTGCGCAAGCCGGTGGAGCTGGGCGCGGTGATCGAGGAGGTGCTCGCGGACCACAAGATCGCTATGATGTCACGCCAGCTGGTGCCGAATGCCCGGCTGCATCCCGTCAAGCTCATGGGAGACCGGGAAAAGCTGCGCGTCATGCTGGACAACCTGATTTCCAACGCCATCAAGTATTCGCCGGATGGCAGCGAGCTGACCGTTTCACTGGTGGCCGATCGCAAATATGCCATTATCAAGGTAACCGACACGGGACCGGGCATTCCCGACGACGAGCAGGAACGGGTATTCGAGGCCTTTTACCAGGGTGCGCCGGCCGACAAGGGGGCGGTGCGCGGCACCGGCCTGGGCCTGTCTATCGCGCGGGAATATGCACAGGCGCACGGCGGCAATATCACCGTGCTAAAATCGGACAACAAGGGCGCAAGCCTCCGCGTCATATTGCCACTGGAGCATGCTGCATAATGCTGAAAAGGATATTCACGACGCTGATACTGCTGGCAGGACTGGCCGCGTGTGCGGAGATGCAGCAGTACCGCACTACCGTGCTGGCACCCGTCGTCGACGGTCGCTCGGGAGCCAATATCTGGCTGGATAGCCTGCACGATGTGCGCGACAGGTCGCCGCAGAAACAGCAGCAGGCGCTGGATGACTGGGAGAAGGCCTTTGCAGGCAATCCCGACATCAACAACCGCATGCGACTGGTTCTGCTGTTGACACTGGGCAGCGAGCAGGTGCGTGATATCCGGCGTGCGCGCCGCCTGCTGGACGATGTCGATCCCCTGCCGGCAGAGGAGGCAGACCGCGAATTGATCGTGATCCTGCAGCAGGTACTCGATGAGCAGGGGCAGTCAAATCGCAAACTCAGCATTCTGTGGAAACAGGTGACCGAACAAAATCGGCGTATCGAGGAACTTGAGCAGCAGTTGCAGGCTCTTACCACGATCGAACAGAACATCCAGAGTCGGGAAACCCCCGTGGTAATCGAGAATGAGCAACAGTGAAAAATACCGAATCCTGCTGGTAGACGACGACCGCAGCCTGTTGCGACTGCTGTCCATGCGACTGTCTGCCGCCGGTTATGAGGTCAATGCGGTCGAGAGCGGCGAACAGGCGCTGGCACAATTGCCGCTGTTCCGTCCGCACCTGATCATCACCGACCTGCAGATGGGTGGCATGGA
>DATKZN010000155.1:0-26308 GCA_035527955.1 Gammaproteobacteria bacterium | reverse complement strand
TCCGTAGTGCGAGAACTCGCTGTAGATCAGGCCGGTGCCCTGCGTGCTGGTGAGGAACTCGGTGCGGAAACCGATCAGCCCGCGCGCCGGCATGATGTAGTCCAGGCGCACGCGACCCTTGCCGTCCGGCATCATGTCGGTCAGTTCACCGCCGCGCTCGCCGAGCTTTTCCATCACGGTGCCCTGGTGGACATCTTCCACGTCGACAGTGACCTGCTCGTAGGGTTCGTGCGTCTCGCCGTCGATCTCGCGCAGGATGACCTCCGGGCGCGACACGCCCAGTTCGAAGCCTTCGCGGCGCATGGTTTCGATGAGGATCGCCAGGTGCAGCTCGCCGCGCCCGGATACGCGGAACTTGTCCGGGTCACCGGTTTCGTCGACGCGCAGCGCCACGTTATGCAGCAGTTCACGCTGCAGGCGCTCGTGAATGTTGCGCGAGGTGACGTACTTCCCGTCCTTGCCGGCAAACGGCGAGTTGTTCACCTGGAAGGTCATGCTGACCGTGGGCTGGTCGACGGTCAGCGCCGGCAGGGCCTCGACCTGTGCCGGGTCGCAGAGGGTATCCGAGATGTTCAGCTTGTCGATGCCGGTAAAGGCGATGATGTCGCCGGCCTGCGCCTCGGGGACCTCGATGCGTTCCAGGCCAAGGAAACCGAATACCTGTCCGACACGCCCGTTGCGCGTCTTGCCCTTGCGGTCGATGAGCGTGATCGGCATGTTGGTGCGGATCTTGCCACGACTGATACGACCGATGCCGATGACGCCGACGTAACTGCTGTAATCGAGCGTGATCACCTGCAGCTGCAGCGGGCCGTCGGGATCGACCTGCGGTGGCTGTACCTTGTCGACGATGGTCTCGAACAGCGGGGTCATGTCGGCGGCCGGCTTGTCGTGCTCGTAGCCGGCATAGCCCTGCAACGCGGAGGCGTAGATGACGGGAAAATCCAGCTGCTCGTTGGTGGCGCCGAGCCGGTCGAACAGGTCGAAGGTCTGGTCCAGTACCCAGTCAGGTCGTGCACCGGGGCGGTCGATCTTGTTGATAACCACGATCGGGCGCAGCCCCAGGTTGAATGCCTTCTGGGTCACGAAACGGGTCTGCGGCATGGGGCCGTCCACGGCGTCGACCAGCAGCAATACCGAGTCGACCATGGACAGCACGCGCTCCACCTCGCCGCCGAAGTCGGCGTGGCCGGGGGTGTCGACGATGTTGATGCGATAGTCACCCCAGCGGATGGCGGTGTTCTTCGACAGGATGGTGATGCCGCGTTCCTTCTCCAGGTCGCTGGAATCCATGATGCGTTCGGGTACCGCCGCGCGCTCGCCGAGCGTGCCCGACTGACTGAGTAGCTGGTCTACCAAAGTGGTCTTGCCATGATCGACGTGCGCGATAATGGCGATATTCCTGAGTTTGCTGATCATGGGGATTTAGGCCCGGACGCGGGCGGATGTGGTTTTAAGGGCGCAGATTATACAGGAGAAGCGGGTGGCCGCGTACAGCATTTGTTCTTCGCGCCCCCGGCGTGCCGGTGCCTCTGTGCCACTCAGGCGCGTACCAGCCGCAGTGAGGCAATCTACGCGGGCACCCCGAGCCGTGACGGCGGTCCCCAGTAGCCGGTCCCGGCGCTGACGTACAGCCAAATGTGCCGCTCCACGCGGAGCAGGCCGAGCTGACGGGCGCAACAGGCGATGCGCCAGGTAGTGATGGCCACCGCCTCAGACCGCGATAAAAAACAGGAAGAACATGAGCGCCTATGAGGATATCATGGGTGCAAAGTTCATGCGGACCGGCGGATCACGTATTTCCGGTCCGGCAAGGGGGAGATTATCGTGAAAACCATGCTGGTCGTCGCGCATGGCAGTCGCCGTGCGGAATCCAACGACGAGGTGCGTGCGCTGACACAACAGCTCAACGGGCAGGCCCGGGAGTTCGATGTCGTCAGCTGCGCCTTCCTGGAACTGGCGGAGCCCTCCATTCCCGATGGTCTGCGCGACGCTATCGCGGCTGGTGCGCGGGAAGTGGTCGTGGTGCCGTATTTCCTGTCGGCCGGGCGGCACGTGGTGACGGATATTCCGGGCGAGGTGGAAGTGGTGCGCGCCGAGTATCCGGATATCACCATCACCCTGGCACCCTACCTGGGCGCGGCGCCGGAGCTTGCAGGCCTGCTGCTGAAGCAGGCGCAGCCGGACCGCAGTTAGCCCGCATTTCTCAACGGGCGGCTAAACCGGGAACCGGTCGAGCGGCTGGCCGGTGCCATGCGGGGGAACGACGAATCATACTTCCCGGCACCTCGCGCTTGCGCTAACGGGATACAGGAATTGTTTCGAGGTTCACCGGAATCAAGATTGCAGACTATTCCCATGCAAGCTGAGCCTGATCATATCGCCCTGTATTACCGCTTCGGGGCGGCCCTGCTGATCGGCCTGCTGGTGGGGCTGCAGCGCGAGTATTCGCAGCTGCAGCAGAAGGAATATGAAAAGATGTTCGGCGGGGTGCGCACCTATGCCCTGCTGGGACTGCTTGGCTGCACGGCCGCCTTCGTTGCAGAACGCACCGGGTCGGTGCTTGCCTTCGTGGTGATCATCGGCATCGGTGGCGGGCTGGTCATGATCGCCTATGCCGTGACGGCGCTACGCGGCAGCATCGGCATGACCTCGGAGGCAGCGGCGGTGATCACGATGCTGACCGGTGCCTTGTGTTTCTGGGGCGAACTGGAACTGGCCGCCGCCCTGGGCGTATCCATGGCGGTGGTGCTGGCGCTCAAGTTGCAGACACAAACGCTGGTGCGCAACATCACCCCGGCGGATGTCTATGCCACGTTGACCTTCGCCGTAATTGCACTCGTTATCCTGCCGGTGCTGCCGCGCACCAGCTTCGGACCGCCGCCGTTCGACGTGCTGGTGCCGTACAAGATCTGGCTGATGGTGATCTTCATCTCAGGCATCAGCTTCCTCGGCTATGTATTCATCAAGATCGTCGGGGCACGCCGCGGCGTGGGCCTGACCGGTCTGCTCGGCGGCCTGGCCTCGAGCACCGCCGTCACGCTCAGCTTCGCCCAGCGCAGCCGAGACCTGCCCGGGCTGGCGCGGCCGTTTGCGCTGGCGATCCTGCTGGCCTGGAGCATCATGTTCGTGCGGGTCATGGTCGAGGTGGCGGCGCTCAACCAGCCGCTGCTGCGCATTGTCTGGATACCGCTGACCGCTGCGCTGGTCGTCAGCATGGCCTATTGCGTCTACCTGTACTACAGCCAGTCCGCCAACAAGCAGGAAGAGGAAGACCACTTCAAGAACCCGTTCGAACTCGGACCGGCGCTCAGCTTCGGCCTGCTGTACGCGGCCATCCTGCTGGCGGCCAATGCTGCACGGCTCTACCTCGGGGATACCGGGGTCTACCTGTCCAGCATCGTCTCCGGGCTGGCCGATGTCGATGCCATCACGCTGTCGATGGCCGAGCTGAGCCGCGCCGGTGGGGCGATCGAGCAGTCAACGGCGGCGCGCGCCATCGTGCTGGCGGTTGTGTCGAATACCCTGGTCAAGGGCGGCATCGTGGTCAGCATGGGTTCTGCCGCGCTGGTCAGGGCAATCCTGCCCGGCATACTGGCGACGCTGGCCACGGCAGTCGGGGTGGTATTTCTTCTCTAGCCGCGCTGCTCCCTGCGTCACCTGCGGTGACTGCTGTTGGAGCTCTCTGCGCTGATGTCCTGCTTCGCTCTACCGAGTCCAGCCATGGTCTCGTATCTCCTGCATCGATCTGGTCGTGCATCCCTGTCGTGTCCGTCGTCGCCGGGAGGAGGACGCCGGGAGCGACCAGGCAGCCGGGATCCCAGTGAGAATGCGGCTCAGGTCATCACTTTGAAGACGGGCAGTTTGTAACAGCCGGAGCAAGGGGCGGGCTGCCGGGCCGAGTCCGGGGACGGCAGGGCAAACATTCTGGCATGGTTCTTGCATTTTAGATTGTCGCTGCGCAACCGGCGCAGGGCCGCAAGAGCGCGGCTGCGCACCACATCGCCATGGATGAATCTCCGGTCAGCAGCGCAGGAGCGGCTGCAGCGGACCGGAGTGTTACGCGCTGGCAGGGATGAGCAATGCGAAGAGACACCGGCAATCGATCCGTCAATACCCGCAGGGGCAGCTGGCATGCCAGCCTGAGCGTGGCATGGCTGTGGCTGGTGGTAACCACGACAATGGCGGCCGCGCCCGTAAATACAGCGGATTTCCTGACACCTGAAGAGCGGGCATGGCTTGCCGAGCACCCGGTGATACGTCTGGCGCCAGACCCCGATTTCCCGCCCATCGAATTCATCGATGCCGACGGCCACTACCAGGGAATTGCCGCCGATTATGCCGCGCTGGTCGAGCGCAAACTCGGCATTACCTTTACGATCATGCGTCTGCAGAGCTGGGATGAAGTCCTTGAAAAGGCCCGGCGACAGGAGATCGATATGTTCGGTGCCGCGTCAGAATCCCCACAGCGTGCCGAATATATGACGTTTACGCAGCCCCACATCCAGTTGCCAGGGGTAATTATTGTCCGGAAGGATGTTGCCGGCCAACTGCAAATGGATGATGTGCGGCACCAGCGCGTGGCCGTTGTCTCGGGTTATATCTGGCAGGACCTGCTGCTGAACGACTATCCGGACATCCTGCTGCACCGGGTGCCGGATCTCAAAACGGGACTGAAAGAGACATCCTTCGGCAGGGTCGACGCGCTGGTGGCCAATCTGGCGACTGCGAGCTGGTATATCCAGCGCGAGGGCATCACCAACCTGCGCGTGGCCGGACAGAGCGGGTATTTTGGCCGCTATGCATTTGCAACACGCAAGGACTGGCCGGAACTCAACCACATCCTGGAAAAGGTGCTGGCTACCGTGACCCCGGAAGAGCACCAGCAAATCCTGCAGCGCTGGATTGCCGTGGAGAGCGAATCCCCCACGCTGAGCCGGACGAGCCTGATCATCCTCGCCGGCATCCTGGCCCTGCTGCTGGCAATCCTGGCCTGGAATCTGGCGCTGAAATCCCAGGTCAGGCAACGAACTGCCGACCTCGAGGATCAACTGGCACAGCGCCACCGGGCCGAGCAGGCCCTGGATCAGGCAAACAGCGAACTCGAACAGCGGGTCATGGAACGGACCGCCAGCCTGGAGCAGGCCAATCAACGGCTGCAGCACGAGATCATCGAGCGCGAACGCGTCCAGGACGACCTGCGCCGTTTCCAGATGACGCTCGATGAAACCCGCGATTGTGTCTTCATGTTCGATGACAGCGACCTGCGCTTTTTCTACGTCAACCAGGGTGCAGTCAACCAGGTCGGCTATGCTCATGACGAGTTGCTCTGCATGAGGCCATTCGACATCAAGCCTGATTTCACCGAACAGCAGTTTCGTGCGTTCATAACGCCGTTTCTGGAAAACCGCGAGACGGCCCGGACCTTCGAGACCGTCCATCAACACAAGAACGGGACCCATATCCCGGTTGAGATTCTGCTCCAGTACATCAAGCCGGAAAACGACTCACCCCGCTTTGTTGCAGTCGTGCGCGACATCACCGAGAGAAAAAGGATCACGTCCGAACTCAGGTGGAATAACCGCCAGGTCGACATCATCAGCCAGGCGCAACTGGCCTTCATCACCAACACCGATCCACGCACCGCGTTTGACAAGCTGCTTGGCGGTCTGCTCGAGCTGGCGGTAAGCGAGTACGGCTTTATCGGCGAGGTGCTGTACACCGCAGACAACAAGCCCTATCTGCGGACCCATGCCATCACCAACATCGCCTGGGATGAGGCAACCCGTCGTTTCTACAAGGAGCATGCGCCAAAGGGGATGGAGTTTCGCAACCTCGACACCCTGTTCGGTGCCGCCCTGAAAACCGGTGCGGTCGTGATCGCCAATGATCCGGCAAATGACAGCCGTAGTGGCGGTATTCCACAGGGACACCCGCCCCTGAATGCCTTTCTGGGGATTCCCCTCTATGCCGGCACGCGCATGGTCGGGCTCGCGGGTATTGCCAACCGCGCAGGTGGGTATGACGCGGCACTGCTCGAGGCACTTAAACCCTTCATCAACACCTGTGCCAACCTGATTATGGAGCATCACCACGAACGGCTACGTACCGCTGCCGAGAACGATGTAAAACACAACGCGGAACGACTGCGTGCGGTGCTGGACAATGTGCTGGAGAGCATTATCACGATCGATGAGCAGGGCATCGTTCAGTCCGTCAATCCGTCGACCGAGCAGATCTTCGGTTACCGTCCGGATGAAATCATCAGTCAGAATGTCAAGATGCTCATGCCGGAACCGCACCACAGTGCGCATGACCAGTATCTGCAGAATTATCAGAACACGCGCGAAGCCAGGATTATCGGCATCGGGCGCGAGGTCGAGGGCAGACACAAGGACGGAACCATCTTTCCGCTCGAACTCAGCGTCACCGAGATTTCGTCCAGTGGCCAGACCCTGTATATCGGCGTTTTGCGTGACATCACTGAACGCAAACAGCACGAGGTGGCACTGCACAAGGCGCGCGCTGAATTGCAGTGGGCCAATGAAAAACTGCACGAGCAGGCGCGCACCGACGGCCTGACGAGCATGGCCAACCGCCGCTACTTCGACGAAATTCTCGACCAGGAGATTCGCCGTACAGGGCGCGCAGTGGATGCGCCCCTGTCACTGATTCTGTGCGATATCGATCACTTCAAACTCTACAATGACAGCTACGGACATATTGCCGGTGACAAATGCCTGCAGGAGGTGGCGGCTGTTATGATATCCAGCTTCAAGCGTGCCGGTGATGTCGCCGCGCGCTACGGTGGTGAGGAATTCGCCGTCATTCTGCCGGCAACGAATGCTGAAAACGCTTACCTCATTGCCGAGCGCCTGCGCCAGGCTGTCTGGGAGCGGGCTCTTCCTCACGGTGCGTCACGCACCGGTGACCGGGTGACCCTCAGCATAGGTGTCGCCACCCTGGCATCGGGTGACACTGTCTCGACACAGAAATTCACTTCCCGGGCCGATGAGGCGCTTTACATGGCCAAGGCCAATGGCCGCAACCGCGTCGAACAATATGCCGGCAATGATGCCTCGAAATCCGGTACCAGTGCCGGCTGAAGGTCTGCTTGTGGTGGTCTCTTCCGTACCCTGATTCCGGCCCCTGCTGTCAACCGTGCAGCCGGTGGTTCTGCGATTGCGGCGCCGTCTGTCGAACGGGGCGGTAACAGTCAGGCTGTACCCTGTGCCACCGCGCCAGATCCTGTCTCTGCCCGTACTTGTCGTTAACGGGCACCAATAACTCGTAAGCGGGTATTTCGAGGAGTGCCCTGCATTTTATGCCTCAGACTGCACTCCGGATTGATGCCGGCGCGGATTCATCACGTAACCGAAGCATGGCCCCATACCGTGAACACCGGGTCGGACAGCGACAGCTGGCCGGCGTACTTGTCGTCTTCCGGGCGCGGATATCCGCGTACCGATTCGCTGGCCAGCCCGGTGAAATTGCCCGCCGCGCGCAGGTACTCCAGCACCAGGCCCATGCGCTCGAACGGGTGCAGCTCGCTCCACAGCGCGATCGACTTGGTCGGGAACCAGCGGTCGGAAAAGGTGATGACGAGCGGGGCACCCGGCTTCAGCACGCGGCCCAGCTCGCGCAGCACCGCCACCGGTTGGGTCAGGTATTCTATGGACACGGTGCAGACGGCAGCGTCGAACGTGCCATCGCCGAACGGCAGGTGCGGGTCCAGGTTCAGGTCGTGCACCACGCGCTGCGCGAGCCGTGGATTGCGCGCCAGCTCGTCCGCGTTCATACCCAGCCCGGTGACCTGCAGGCCGTCGGTATCCCCGGGCAGGTGCGAGACCCAGCTGCTCATCAGGTCGAGCACCCGCATGCCGGGGACGAGGAAACGTCGGTGGATGGCCACGATGTTGTCGATGGCCGTGCTATCGATATGCTGTACCAGGCGTGGCTGCGCGTAGAACTGCGCGTCGTCGCGCCGGTCCATGCGCCGGAACGGGTCGGCGGAAAACCAGTCCGTGGCACCAGGTGCGTGCAGCGTTTCCAGGCCGACGCCGGCGTCGAGTGCATCCATGACGAGGTCGTTGCAGCGCCCGCCGTGTTCGCCGGCAGAACCGAGCCGCCGGTCGATGCGTGCCGCCACCGTGAGCGGCAGGCGTGCCAGCGGATGATTGAGATCGAGCGTGACCGAGGCGTCGTCCAGCTCGACGATGCGCAGCGGCTGCACGTTTTCCGGATAGATATCTGCCGTGCCGGCCGCGATGTAGCGTGGATAGTGGCGGCCGCGGAAAATCTGTATCGGCGGGCCGTTGCGGCGCTGCAGCTTGAGCGCGCTGCGCGGGATATGATGCAGGTTGCGGTCTGTGTACGGCGGCACCAGCTCGCCGGGTGCGAAATTATCGGTGACCCACTCGCCCTCGCTGGGCGGGAGTTTGAGCGACGGCGCGCCCGGCAGGATGTCACGCCAGAAGCTGATTTTCCCGAAGTACTGCCGGTTGCCGTGCGTGATTGCGTCCTGTTGCCAGTCGATGCGCAATTCCACGGCGGCCTGTTCTGTCATGGTGCTTATCCGTATAAATGGAAAATTACTGTGTTGTTGGAGGGCATGATGTTTTTACTGCTACAACTGAATGGCCACGGAATCCACGGAAGAACACGGAAAAATAAAACCGGCATTGTATATGGCCCCGGGTGTATACGGGATAAATCGCAATGCTACCTGCGTGCAGAGTTTGCGCAGTCAAGTCAGCGAATATCCGGCAGGCTGGAAAGTTCTCCTGTCCCCATTTGATATTCCTGTACAAACTATCAGTGGCTGATAACGAATCAAGCGCCGGGTTCTCTCTGTGAAAAAACGTTGCTTTTTTCTTTCCGTGTTCTTCCGTGGGTTCCGTGGCTATTCCAGATCATGCAAGAATTTTGTTGCCAGCGTCAGTATTCCACATAGTCCGGGCTGAGCTCGATGTAGAAGGTCGACAGGATCTTTTCCGGCTCCTTGCGTGTCGGCAGCGTCTGGCGGATACGCGCCTCGACCCGTGCAGCATCGATGACCTGCCGGTCGATGATGTGCGGATACAGCCGGTATTGCTGCGCCAGCTTGAGCGGCTGCACGCGAGCATGCTGTTCGAAGGCGGCACGCGTTGCCGTGTCCAGCGCGGGCAGCAACAGCTGCCAGGGGGCCTGCCAGCGGATAAAGTCATCGATCAACTGGCGGTGCGTCGCATCGTGGTGCGTGGCATCGATCAGGGTGGCGGGAAAGGCGTCAGCGGCCAGCGTGCGGCCTGCCAGTCCGGCATCGAGGTCGATACCCGCCAGGCCGCTGCCGCTGCCGTCGTCCCGGCGTCGAAAGACCTGGGCGGCGGGGGTCGGGCCGGCGCAGTCGTTGATGTAGGCGCCCAGGTAGTCGGCGATGGCCCCGGCCGCGGTGGCGTCGATACCGAGCGGTCCGGCAGCCGTGGAGGTGAAGGTGCGCCGGCAGTTCTGGCCGGTCAGCCACACCAGTGTTTGCCGGCTAGCCAGCTCATCCGGCGCCACGGCGCTGTTCAGCAGCACCAGCGGACGCGCTGACCGGTCCAGCAGCCACAGCTCGTAGCGGTCGTGAAAGGGGAAAGGGACCTGGTCGTGCACCTCCAGCAGGTGCTCGTACAGACGCTGCCCCATCTGTTCCATACGCCGGAAATCCTCGGAGGGAAAGATCGGTCCGCGCCGGAGTCCCTTGTCCCGCGACCAGGCGCCGAAACGGATGTCGCTGACCTGCGGCCGGCTGTGCCCCGCCAGGTCTTCCATCAGGCCGTCGTTGCTGACGTAGATATCCCAGTGCACGCCATCCGCCGTGACGGCGTCCGCCGAGCCGTAGCGCACGCAGTTCATACTGCCGCGAAACGGGTTGAGCATGCGTTGTGAGTAGCACTGAAAAGACATCGTCCCGGTGCGCCATTCTGACCGCGATTAGGCTATCCTACACCACCCGGGGCGAGTATGCCCGGTGATGCATAACCATAGACTGCAACGCTTTCCGACCGGATTCAAACATGCCTGTACTGCGACTCGACAAGGTATCGCTCGCCTTTGGCCATCGCGCGCTGCTGGACGGCGTGGACCTGGAATTGCGCAGGGGCGAGCGCGTGTGCCTGGTAGGGCGCAATGGCGAGGGCAAGTCCTCGCTGCTGCGCGTGATCAGCGGCGAGCAGGCCGCCGATGAGGGCGAGGTGTGGCTGCGTCCCGGTACGCGGATTGCCGTGCTGGCGCAGGAAGTCACCCTGGACAGCGCGGCGCCCGTCTTCGACGTGGTGGCCGGCGGTCTGGGAAAGCTGGCAGAACTGGTCTCGGCCTATCATCATGCTGCGCACGCACTCGGGCAGCACCAGGACGCGGCCGCCATGGAACGGCTGGCGAGCCTGCAGCACGAACTGGAGGCCGGCGACGGCTGGCAGCTTGAGCAGCGCGTGGAGGCCGTGTTGTCACGCCTGCAGCTGGACGGCGAGGCCGGCTTCGACACACTGTCCGGCGGCTGGCGCCGCCGCGTGTTGCTGGCGCGCGCGCTGGTATGCGAGCCGGACATCCTGTTGCTGGACGAGCCGACCAATCACCTCGACATCGAGGCCATTACCTGGCTGGAAGAGTTCATGGCGGACTTTGACGGTGCGCTGCTCTTCATCACGCACGACCGGGCCTTCGTGCGGCGGCTGGCGACGCGCATCATCGAACTCGACCGCGGCCGGCTGAGTTCGTGGCCCGGGAACTACGACGATTACCTGCGCAGGAAGGCCGCGCAGCTGGAGGTCGAGGAACGCCACCACGCACAGTTCGACCGCAAGCTCGCGCAGGAAGAGGCCTGGATACGGCAGGGCATCAAGGCACGCCGTACCCGTAACGAGGGGCGGGTGCGGGCGCTGCAGGGTTTGCGCGAAGAGCGCTCGCAGCGCCGCGAACGCGGCGGCCGCGCCGACCTGCAGCTGGACCGCGGCGAGCAGTCCGGTCGCCTGGTATTCGAGGCGGAGCATGTCACGGTGCGTTTCGCTGAACGCACCATCATCCAGGATTTTTCCACCACCATCCTGCGCGGCGACCGGGTCGGCATCATCGGCCCGAACGGGGCCGGCAAGTCGACGCTGATCCGCGTGCTGCTTGGCGACCTGCAACCGGACAGCGGCCAGGTGCGACGCGGCACGCGCCAGCAGGTCGCGTATTTCGACCAGCAGCGCGAGCAGCTCGATGCGGACAAGTCGGTGATGGACAGCGTCGCTGCCGGCAGCCAGCGCGTGATCGTGAACGGCAGCGACCGGCACGTGGCCGGTTACCTGCGCGATTTCCTGTTTCCGCCGGAACGCCTGCAGTCACCGGTGAGCTCACTGTCCGGCGGTGAGCGCAACCGCCTGCTGCTGGCGCGTCTGTTCGCG
The DNA here is from genome assembly GCA_035527955.1 of Gammaproteobacteria bacterium. Taxonomy (GTDB): domain Bacteria; phylum Pseudomonadota; class Gammaproteobacteria; order UBA9214; family UBA9214; genus UBA9214. The sequence goes on along the minus strand of DATKZN010000155.1, from coordinate 14,903 downwards.
CGTCCCGCCAACCTGCTGGTGATGGACGAGCCGACCAACGACCTCGACGTTGAGACGCTGGAACTGCTCGAGGAACTGTTGATGGATTACCACGGCACGCTGCTGCTGGTCAGTCACGACCGCGCCTTCCTCGACAATGTCGTCACCAGCTCGCTGGTGTTCGAGGGTGATGGGGTCATCAACGAGTACGTGGGCGGTTATACGGACTGGCAGCGCCAGCGAGCGGCAGGCGCGCAGCGCAGTACCCGGTCGCCGGCGGCGAAGCCGGGGAAGCCGCCGCGGGACAAGACCACCGCCGCCAGGCAGGTCAAGCTTGCCTACAGGGAACAGCGTGAACTCGACACGCTCCCGGCACGGATCGAGACGCTCGAAGCCGAACAGGCTGCATTGCAGAAGGCGGTTAATGACCCGGGGTTCTACCAGCAGGACAGTGCGACGATTGCCGCTGCGCTGGCGCGACTGGACGCACTTGGCACAGAACTGGAGCAGTGCTACGCGCGCTGGGCGCAGCTGGAATCCTGAGTGGCTGCGGGTCAGGCCCGCGACATGTATTCGCCGGTGCCCGTGTTGACCTTGATCAGTTCGCCTGTGGCGAGGTATTCCGGCACCTGCACCACCAGACCGGTGCTCAGCGTGGCGGGCTTGGTGCGCGCGGAGGCGGACGCCCCCTTCATGCCGGGTGCGGTGTCGGCGATCGCCAGCGCCACGGTGGCCGGCAGCTCGATGCCGAGGATGGCGCTGTCGGCGATCATGGCCAGGATGCCGTCGAGGTCTTCGGTAAGGTATTGAAGTTCGTCTTCCAGGTCAGCCGTGCCGAGCGTGTACTGCTCGTAGCTTTCCTTGTCCATGAAGGTGCAGCCATCGGCATCCCGGTACAGGTACTGCACCGGCCGCCGCCCGAACTCGACCGGCTGGACGACATCGTCGCCCTTGAAGCGGTTTTCATATTTCGCCTTGCTGACGATGTCGAAGCCGCGCACCTTGTAAAGCGTGCTGCCACTGCGCGAGGACGGGCTCTGGACGTCCAGTGCCTTGATGATCACCTTGCGGCCATCGATGTCGATGACCATGCCTTTTTTAAGTTCGCTGGCCTTCATGTCTCGGGCTAGTCGTGGTGGTGTCCGTCCGGGCCGTGTACATGGCCATGTTCCAGCTCCTCGGCGGTGGCCTCGCGGATGTCGATGATCCTGACGTCGAAGTTGAGCTGCACGCCGGCCAGCGGGTGGTTGCCGTCCACGGTGATGGTGTCGTCCTCGACCTTCGCGATCATCACCACGATGGCCTGGCCGTCGGGGCCCTGGGCATGGAACTGCATGCCGGCCTGAATCTCCTGGTCGGCGGGGAACATCTCGCGCGGTACCGACTGGACCCGCTCCGCCTCGCGCACGCCGTAACCCTGTTCGGGCGGGATGGACACGGACAGTTCTTCGCCGGCGGACTTGCCGGTGAGCGCGTCTTCCAGGCCCGGGATGATGTTGCTGGCGCCGTGCAGGTAGCAGAAGCTGCCGTCATCCGACTGGTCGATGATGTTGTCGTCGTCGTCTTTCAGTGTATAGGCGATGCTGATCACCCGGTTGTTTGCTATCTGCATGCTAGGCTCCTGTAGAATTGTGCCAGGTGTCTGCCGGATTCGGGTGATCGTAGCGGGCGTGGCGAGAGAGCGAGGGCGTATTTTTCCGGTCCCGGGGCGCATAACGATGCTACGTAACGGGGTTTAGGGAAATCCTGGCCGCTGCTTCCACCAGCGCAGTAAACAAATCCTGAGTCCGACAGCCTCCTGGATGCGGGATTGTGGCGTAAGGCGCCAAATGTTAGCACAGCATATTGGCCGATGTGTGATATTGCCGTGAAACAGGGGAAAAACAGGTATCGCGAACGGCATGGACTGGCAGGTATACATCATTCTCTGTTCCGATGATTCGCTCTATACCGGGATCACCAGCGATGTCCGGCGCCGGCTCGGGCAGCACGGCGGCAAGCGGGGCGCGAAATATTTCCGCGGCCGCCAGCCGCTGCAGGTCGTCTACCTCGAAGCCGGCCACAGCCGCAGCAGCGCGAGCCGGCGCGAGGCCGCGATCAAGAAGCTGACGCGTACCGGGAAGTTGCGGCTGATCGGGTCTGGCGCACCAATACCCTGTGGATGATATGCGAATGACCGACGCTGCGGCGCCGGTTAACCCTGCTGGTCGTCCGGCGCGGCGGGAACACTCGTGTCCTTGCCATTCGCGGCCGGGTGCGCCGGCCTGGTGCGTACAGCTTTCTTCTTGACATCGAGCGTGAACCAGTCGTCCCGGGTGATTTCGTGAAAGTAGTCGGCTTCCTCGATCAGCTGCCTTGAGGTCGTGGCGGGCACGGCTGCGATTTCGACGCGCACGCCTTCCGATTTCAGATGGCTGACCAGCTCGACGTAATCCGAATCGCCCGACATGATGATGATGGTGTCGACCTTGTTGGCCAGTTGCGTGGCCTTGATGGACAAGGGGATATCCGCGCTCTTGTGGCAGGGGCGCACCGAGCCGTGGTAGTTGGCATGCAGGCGTTCGCGCAGCTTGGACGATATCTGCTTGCCTTCGCGAAAATATACCAGCCGGTTGAGCCCGCGGTTGCCCAGCAGCCGCGGCACCAGGGTATCGAAATTGAGCATGGTGTTGGGCTTGTTGGTCTCGGCGTGAATGCTGCGCTCGATGTTGTTGCCATCGACCAGGATGGCGACGGACTGGCTGATCAGGACCTGCTGGTTCTCGTTGCTAATCATTGGATATGTCCGGTAAGGAACGGTTATTTTCGGCGGGTGCGTTGTACAATGCACACAAATTATATGAATTTCAATGACCGCTGCGGGGTGAGACCATGATGGGGATGGCGTTGTCGATACACGTTTGGAGCGCGGTGATCTGGGTGGGCGGAATGTTCTTTGCCTGGATGGTGCTGCGACCGGTGGTGGCCGGCCAGCTCGAACCGCCACAGCGGCTGACGCTGTGGGACGGGGTGTTCCGCCGCTTTTTCCCCTGGGTGTTTGCCGCAATCGCCGTGTTGCTGGCAACCGGTTACTGGATGGTGCTGTCCTTTTACGGCGGTTTCGATCACGTCGGGCTGTACGTGCATGTCATGCACTGGGGCGGCTATGTCATGATCCTGATTTTCCTGCATGTCTTTTTCGCCCCGACCCGGCGCCTCAGGGCCGCGGTGGCCGAAGCGGACTGGCCGACGGGTGGCAGGGCGCTGGCACAGATCCGCCGGCTGGTCGGCGTCAATGTGCTGGTCGGCCTGCTGGTGGTGGCGGTCGCCTCGGGCGGCCGTTACCTGCTCAGTTAGCCCGCACGTCTCACCGGGCGGCGGTTGTTCGACATAATTAGCTGAGCTCATGAAACTGATGTCCATACGGCAACAAACAGTGTGGCATCGGGTGCTGCCTATCCCGGTGAGACATGCGGGCCAGCTTGCGTGTCCGTGTACTGCGTACTACATTCAGAGCGGATAGTCACAAACGGCGCGTTCAGGCGTAAGGAGCAGGGTTGTGATCGACTCGACAACATTGCAGGGTTCGACCAATCCCGGGTTTCCGCATGCACCCGCGGGCTGGTCAGTAGCCGAGGCAGAGCAGGCGGCGTCAGGCGAAGGCTTGCAACCCGGTGACGGTCACTGGGAGGCAGTGCGTGCGCTGCAGGAGTATTTTGCACGGCATGCAGACGGCCCGGCGTTCAATGCACGTGAACTGCATGATGCCCTGGAGGAGAAATTCCATGCCCGTGGCGGTATGAAATACCTCTACCGGTTGTTTCCGGGCGGCCCGGTGACACAGGGTTGCCGTCTGGCCGGGCTCGAAGCGCCGGCGGGCAGTGTCGACCGGGGATTCGGCAGCGTGCAGTGACAGCCGGTGGATGATCGTATTGTCTCTGTACGGGAAGTACTGACATTCTGGTTCAGTGGGCCGGCAAGCCGGCACTGGTTCAATTCCACGCCTGACTTCGACAGTGTGATCAGGGAACGCTTCGAGGCCGTCTGGCAACAGGCGCGGGACGGTGCCCTGTCCAGCTGGGAACAAACCCCGGAGGGTGCCCTGGCGCTGGTTATCGTGCTTGACCAGTTTCCGCTGAACATGTACCGCGATCAGGCGGTTTCCTACAGCACCGAAGCACAGGCACGGGCCGTGGCAAGTCGCGCCATCGATCGTGGCCATGACCGGCAACTGCCAGATGATCGTGTGGCCTTTCTGTATCTGCCTTTCATGCACAGCGAAACGCTGGCGGACCAGGATCGATCGGTGGCGCTGTTTCGTGCGGCCGGGCTGGATAAAAATCTTGAGTTCGCGCGGGGTCATCGCGACATCGTGCGACGCTTCGGACGTTTCCCGCACCGCAACCGTATCCTCGGGCGTGACAGCAATGCCGAGGAACTTGCCTGGCTGGCCTCGCCGGAGGCCTTTAACCCCTGAGGCCCGGAAATGAAAAAGCCCTGTCCCGGTGTTGTCCGGAACAGGGCTGCAGGTGTTGGTGACCCGTCTTACCTGGTGTCGTTGGCCGGTTGCTGGGCCTTGGGTTCCTTGGACTGCATGCATTCCGCGATGAATTTTTCCTTGGTGGATTCATCCTGTTCGGAAGCCAGGAAGTCGGATAAACACTCGACCATATTGTCGTCATGGCGATCATTGGTCGTGGCTTTTTCGTCTGTTGCATAGGCCATGCCCGACACGGCAAGGGCGGCGGCAATCACCATACTGCTGTACTTCATTTCTGTCTCCTGGCAGACCGTCTGGTCTGTGCATCGTACGCGAGCTGTTGCCCGCACAGTGCATTAAAGGCGCAGGCGACGTTCCTGTAAAACGAAATATTTTTATCCTGACCATGCAGAAAAGTCATCCCGCCACCGACCGGGCGGCGCGCAGGGCCCGCCGGTCCGACTGGGACCGCCCGGCAGGTCCAGCGAGGTGGGACGGCAGCCGGATTCTGCGGTAACATCGTGTCATGCCAGCCCCTCTATTCAACTTGTCAGCCGTCAGTCCGTGCTGAGCTGCCTTCCGGAGCAGGCCACGTGAAGCCCGGCCCTGTCATGCTGGTGATCTTCGATGGCTTCGGGCTCAACCCGAGCCGCGCGCACAATGCCTGGGCGCTGGCGCGTACACCGCACCTCGACCACTACTTCGCCAGCTGGCCGCATTCCGTGCTGCAGGCCTCCGGTCGCGCCGTGGGATTGCCGGACGGGCAGTTCGGCAACTCCGAGGTCGGCCACCTGACGCTCGGTTCGGGACGTATCCTGGAGCAGGACCTGGTACGCATTGCCAACGCGATCTACGACGGCCGGCTCGCACACAACCCGGTCTGGCAGGATATGCTGCAGGGCGCCCGGCGCCTGCACCTGGTGGGCATGGTTTCAGACGGTGGCGTGCATTCCCATATCGAACACCTGTATGGCGTCCTCGACCTGTTGCATGACAGCGGCATCGAGCCGGTGCTGCACATGATCACCGACGGGCGCGATACTGCACCGCGTGCCGCACTGAACTATCTCGATCGACTCGAGGAAAAGCTGACACGCCTGGGCGCGGGGACGATTGCCACGGTATGCGGGCGTTATTGCGCCATGGACCGTGCCGGTAACTGGGACCGTACCGAGCGTGCCTGGCGCTGCCTGGTGCGGGCAGACGGATTGACGGCGGAATCGGCGCGCGCCGCCATCGAGTCCGCCTATGCCCGCGGTGAAGGTGACGAGTTTATCCAGCCCACCGTGATCGCCGGCTACCAGGGCATGGCTCCGTCCGATCCGGTGTTGTGTTTCAACTTCCGCAGCGACCGCATGCGCCAGCTGGCGGCCGCGTTCGGCCTGGCGGAGTTTGAAGCCTTTGCGCGCGACGGCAGTGTCCTGCAACGCCTGGTATGCATGACCGAATACGATGCGAATTACCCGTTTCCGGTGCTGTTCGAGCCGTCATCGCCGCAACGGGTGCTGGCCGAGCTGATCAGCGCCGCCGGGCTGCGCCAGCTGCACTGTGCCGAGACCGAGAAATACCCGCACGTCACCTATTTCTTCAACGGCGGCCGCGAACAGCCTTACCCCGGCGAGGAGCGCATCATCGTGCCATCGCCCACCGTGGCCACCTACGACATGCAGCCGGAAATGAGCGCGGACAAGGTCGCGGACGAACTGGTCAAGGCCATAGGTAGCGCGCAGTACGATTTCATTGTGACCAATTTCGCCAACACCGACATGGTTGGACACACCGCGCATCGCGAGGCCGTGATCAAGTCGGTGGAGACTGTCGACAACGAGAGCCACCGGGTATTTCGCGCGGCGCTGGAACGCGGCTGGCGTATCCTGCTGACGGCCGACCACGGCAATTGCGACGAAATGGTCAATCCCAACACCGGCGAACCCCATACCCAGCACAGTGAGTACCCGGTACCGTTTCTGATCATGGGTGCGGGACCGGTGCGACTGGGGACCGGACGCGGCCTGGCGGATATCGCGCCCACCATCCTCGATCTGCTGGGTTTGCCACGGCCGCCGGAGATGACCGGGCGCAGCCTGATACTGAGAGACGGACTGTTTTGAACCGGAGACAGTGATGAACGATACCCGCACTTCCGACATTGCTGTGCTGGCGCTGAATCCAGCCGTGGATATCAGCTACGAGGTGGCGCAACTGGTCGCCGATCGCAAGGTGCGCGCGGACACTACCCGCTATTACCCGGGCGGCAACGGCATCAACGTGGCCCGGGCGCTGGCCGAACTGGCCACGCCGTTTCGCTGCTGCAGCGTGGTAGGCGGCGAAAGCGGCGATCTGCTGCTGCGCCTGCTCGGTGACCGGCTCGGCGACGATCACAGCATTTTCCGGGTCGCGGGCGAGACCCGGGTTAATGCCACCCTGCTGCAGAAGTCACCGCCGACCCAGTACGAGGTGGACAGTTGCGGGCCGGAGATACCGCCCGGAATCCTGAACGATATGGATCGCTGTTTTCTTGCTGACTGCGGTAAAGGTTTCGGCGTGCTGAGCGGTTCGAACCCGCCCGGCGTGCCGGATTCACACCGCCGCCTGCTGGCGGAACAGCTCGGGGCGCAGGGCGGCAGGGCGGTAGTGGATGCCTACGGCCCGGTGTTGCAGGAGGCGTTGTTGGCGAACCCGTACCTGCTGCGGCTCAATCGCTACGTGCTGGAAATGACCACCATGCGGCGCCTGGAAAGCATCGAGGTGGTTGCCGCTGCCGCGCGCGAACTGCAGCAACGCGGTGTCGAAATCGTCTGCATCTCGCTCGGGGCGGACGGCGCCATCCTGGCCGAGGCGCAGAACAGCTATCACTGTGCCGCGCCGCGCATGCACGTGCAGTCCACGGTCGGTTGTGGCGACGCGCTGCTGGCCGGCCTGGTGTCCGCTGCCTCGCGTGGCGCGGATCCACAGGCGATGCTGCGACTCGGTGTCGTGTGCGGCACGGCCACGGCTGCGCACCCGGGAACGGAATTGTTCAGCATCGAGGAAATCGAGCCCCTGTCCGCCCGGGTGGAGGTGACGGTGCTGGATATCTGATGGCGGGCCGGGCGCCGTGGCATGTCAGGTGATAAATATCCGCCTCTGGCGGATGGCGGAGAGTTGACAAATATCAAGACCGCTGGCTGCAAACTCTGCTAAAGTCCTCCATTGCCGGAAATTCTACCGGCAGGCATGACCACCGGGGGGGCGGGCAGCCATGAAGGACAAAAATACCACGGCCACGCAGGTCGCTCCGACGGACATCCTGAATGCCAGGAACAGTCTGGAGCTGATGTTGCTCGAGTATGGCAACGTGCATATCGAAACACTTGGCCAGTTGCTCAGCCTGACCAGGACGGTCGAAATCGAATACACGCATATTTGCGCCCACCGCCTTTGCCAATGATGCAGGCGACCGCCCGTGGCTCACGCGGTAGCCCTGTCTCCTACAGCCAGCGCATCAATCCGCATTCCAGCGGATGACTGAGCTGATGGTGGCAGGGATAGTAGCGAATCTTGAACTGCTGCAGCCCGCCCGCCGAACAGGCATTCTCCACATCGAACAGGTCACAGCGGAATAGCGTGGCACCGTCTGCGTGGGTGCCGGAAATGTAGAACAGCCGCTTGTGGGTCGTCTCGAAGTTGTCATCCTTGTCGATCTGCCCCAGGACGCATTCCACGACGATATCGTCCGGCTGCAGGCCATTGAGCTGCAGCGCCACCTCGAATGACAGCATTTCACCAGACTGGATCGTGGCCGGCACCGGCGAGACCAGCTGCCCCCGCACGGCCGGCCAGGCGCGTGCGACCTGCTGCTTCCAGGTCGCCAGATCGCGTGCGCCTTCCGCCGCGTTGGCGCCCAGGCGACGGCCTTCGCGCGCCGCAGGGGAGTAGGATTGCGCCAGGTAATCCATGGCCATGCGGATGGTGTTGAAACGCGGCAGGATCGTCTTCATCGAGGCGCGTGCAATACGCAGCCATTCATCCGAGTAACCTTCGCCATTATGCCTGTAGTACGCGGGGATGACCTGGTATTCAAGAATGTTCATCAACTCCATTGCCTCGACCTGCTCGCGGGTCTCGTGGTCGAACTCGGGGTGCGGCGTGATGCTCCAGCCGTTCTCGCCATTCCAGGCCTCGGCCCACCAGCCGTCGGTGACGCTGAGGTTGATGGCGCCGTTGATGGCGGCCTTCATGCCCGAGGTGCCGCAGGCCTCCATCGGGTATTCCGGCGTGTTCAGCCAGACGTCGACGCCGGGCAGAAAATCACGCGTCAGCGAGAGGTTGTAGTTCTCCAGCAGGATGACCCGGCCCTGGAACTCCGGGAGCAGGCTGATTTCGAAAATCCTGCGCAGCAAAGCCTGGCCCGGCTGGTCGTTGGGATGCGCCTTGCCGGCAAAGACCAGCGTGACCGGTCGCTGCGGGTCGTTGACCAGCCGGGCCAGGCGTTCCAGGTCCCGGAAGATCAGGCCGGCACGCTTGTAGGTCGCGAAGCGGCGCGCGAAGCCGATCAGCAGGGTGTTGATGTTGCGCGGGGTCAGGTTCGCGGTGAGGAGGCTGGACAGCGACTTGGTGCGCGCGCAGCGCTCGTATTGCTGCAGCGCACGCTCCCGGATTTCTTCGATGGCCGCGGCCTTCAGCAATTGCCGCACGCTGAGGAAGACGTGATCGGGTATCTGGTCGATGAAGCTGTCCCAGAACCGGGTGTCGGTCAGCTTGGCGCGCCAGCCGCCGCCCATGTACATCTCGAACAATGCCACCCAGGAGCCCGCCAGGTAGCTGTCCACGTCGGCGCCGTTGGTGATGTAGCCCATGGGGTTTTCCGCGACCTGGATCTCCGGCCACACATACGACTCCATCTCGGCTGCAATACCACCGTGGATCCGGCTGACGCCGTTGCGGAAGCGCGACCCGCGCACGGCAAGCGAGGTGGTACAGAAACCGTTCGGGTCGCGCGGGTTCGCGCCCAGGGCGAGGAACTGCGACTCGCTGATGCCCAGGTCATTGGCCGTGTTGCCGAAAAAATTGCGCATCATGCCGTGATCGAATACATCGTGACCGGCGGTCACCGGCGTATGGGTGGTGAACGCCGTGGCGGCGGCCACCAGTTCCAGCGCACTCGGGAAATCGAGGCCGCTCATGACCTGCTCGTGGCAGCGCTCCAGTATCTGGAAGGCGGCATGGCCCTCGTTGATGTGCCAGACCGTGGGTTGCAGCTGCAGGGCGCGCAGGGCGCGCACGCCGCCGATGCCGAGGATGATTTCCTGCTGGATGCGTGTTTCGCGATAGCCGCCGTAGAGCTGTGCCGTCAATTCGCGATCGGTCGGGCTGTTGTCCTCGACGTCGCTGTCCAGCAGCAGCAGGCGGATATGCCCGGCGCGCGCCTCCCAGACGCGCAGCACCAGGCTGCGCCCGGGCAGGTCGACGCGGACCTTCACTTCCTCGCCGTTGCTATCCAGCGCCGGCGTTACCGGCAGGTCGCAGGGATCGCTGCGCCGGTAGGTGGCGATCTGGTTGCCATTGCAGTCGAAGCGCTGCGTGAAGTAGCCGTGCCGGTAGAGGATGCCGATGCCGACAAACGGAACCCACAGGTTGCTCATGGCCTTGCAGTAATCGGCGGCCAGGATGCCGAGCCCGCCGGCGTAGATGGGCATGCTTTCGTGGAAACCGTACTCGGCAGAGAAATAGGCGACCAGGTCGGCCTTCGGGTCAATGAGCTGCTCGAGGCGCATGCTCGGCATCTGCTCCATGTAGGTGTCGTAGCCGGAAAGTGTTTGCCGGTATTCGGTCAGCAGGATCGGGTCCTGTGCCGCCTGGTTGATGCGATCCTGGCGCATCCGGCGCAGGAATACCCGGGGATTGTGGTCGGAGGCATCCCAGCACTCGGGGTCCAGGTGGCGGAACAGGCGCCGGACGCTGCGGTTCCAGCTGTAATACAGGTCGTTGCCGAGCTCGCCAAGGCGTTCGAAGCGCCTGGGCAGGGTGGCCTGGACCTCTACACTGAAGGAAGTGCCGTTGCGGGTTTTGTCGTTCATGTTGTTACCGGGTCAGGTCATGGGCTGGTGTGGCATTCTCAGGGTTCCGGCTCCATTACGATATAGGCCGTCGGGCATTCGCGGGCGCATATGCCGCAGCCCTTGCAAAAGTCGTAGTCAAACACGTAGAACGAGCCGTCTTCGGCCGGGCTGCGCGTCTTCAGCACCGCGACGTCCGGGCACAGGGTCCAGCAGTTGTCGCAGGCCAGGCAATCACCGCACGACAGGCAGCGCAGGGCTTCCTGTGCTGCCTGCTGTGGCGCCAGGCCGCCGATGATTTCGGCATCGCCGTTGCGTTCCGCGACCGGCAGCGTCGGTGCATGCTGGCGGGATTTCGGCTCGAAGTAATTCACGTTGATCTGCGCGGCCGTCACCGGAGCTGCCGTGCGGTCCTCGGGGTCGGTCTGCCGCTGCAGGTCGCGTGCTATGGCCAGCGCGGCGCGCCGCCCGTCGCCAATGGCGGCGCTCACCGTGCCGCCGCCTCCGCGCGCGTCGCCGCCGGTGTACAGCCCCGGGTGCCCGCCGATGCGGCCGTGTTCGCTGGCGGTAAGGAATTCATGCTGCCCGAGCAGCGAGGCCAGGCCGGCCGGGTCGACGGTCTGGCCGATGGCGGGGATGACCTGGTCGACATGCAGCAGGGTTTCCGTGCCTTCAAAGGAGACGGAGCGGGTGCTGTTGTCGGCCTCGCGCAGTTTTTTCCGGTGTACCAGTTCCAGGCCGACCACCTGTTCGCCGCGCAGTACCAGGCGCTGCACACCGCGGTGTTCGTGAATGATCACGCCTTCCTCCATGGCCTGCTCGATTTCACGCGCGATGGCCGGCATGGTGTCCGGCTGCTCGACGCCCGCGCGTGGCAGTGACTCGTGCGTGACCACGTGCACCGTCTCCACGCCACAGTGCTTGAGGATGCGCGCCAGGTCGATGGCCGTATTACCGCCGCCGATGATGGCCGCACTGGACCAGCCGGGTATCGAGCCAACATCCAGCCAGCGTTTCAGCAGGTCGAGTCCAACGTGCAGGTCGTTCGGTGTGGCACCGTCGATGTTCCATTCGCGGCTGCGCTGGGTGCCCGGCGCCAGAAACACCGCTGCGTATTCGGCGTGCAGTTCATCGAGCGAGAAATCGCGTCCGAGCCGTTGCCCCGGGCGGAACGCGATACTGCTGGCCAGCAGGCGTTCGAGTTCCGGGTCGAGCACGTTGCGCGGCAGGCGGTAGGGCGGCAGGGCGCTGCGCAGCAGGCCGCCGGCTATCGGAAGGGCCTCGAACAGGTCCACCCGGTAGCCGAGCCGGGTCAGTTGCCAGGCCGCGGAACAACCGGCCGGCCCGCTGCCGACGACCGCGATGGCCTGAGCACCGTGCGCGACCGGCTGCGCCGGGTAGTCCCAGCCGGCGGCGATAGCCTGGTCACCCAGCCAGCGCTCCACGTGGTGGATAGCGATCGGTTCGTCGTAGTGGCCGCGGTTGCAGACCTGTTCGCAGGGATGGTGGCAGACTCGTCCGGTTATCGCGGGCAGCGGGTTCGCTGCGACGATGGCTTCCCACGCCTCGCGATAACGTTCTTCGGCGGCCAGTGCCAGCCAGGCCTGGCCGTCCTCGCCAGCCGGGCAGGCGGTGTGGCAGGGCGCCGGCCGGTGTTGATGCACGGGGCGTTCGATGCGCCAGCTGCCGGTGTGATAGCGCAGCGAGGTACCCGGGTGCGCGAATGCGCCACGTGTCAGCTTCAGGCCCACCGCATGCCCCCGCGTCGCACCGTGTCGGCGCCCTCGCTGTCGCGCTTGTCCGAGCGGGTGCCGCGCAGGTCATAGAGCTCGATGTTGTAGTCGGCCAGCGCCTGCAGGTGTTCCAGTTCCTCGCGCGCGCGGTCGTCGTCGGTGAACAGGTGCCGGAAGCGGTTTTGCAGTTTCAGGTAGTCTGTGACGGGGCGCACCGTGCGGATCGGCATCGAGCCGGCGAGACGTCCGCGTTCCAGTTCGATGATCGGGAACAGACCGGACTGTACGGCGAGCCGTGCCACCTCGATGCTGAGCGCGCCGTCGTGGCCCCAGCCCAGCGGGCAGGGCGTGTGGATATGCAGGAAAGTCGGTCCGTCGATGGCAAGTGCGCGCCGTACCTTCTTGCGGATGTCCGAGGGATAGGCCACCGAACTGGTGGCGGCATACGGGATGTGGTGTGCGGCCACGATCGAGACGATGTCCTTTTTCAGATGACGCTTGCCCATGCGCGCCTTGCCCGAGGGCGAGGTGGTGGTGACCGCGGCGTGCGGCGTCGAGCTGGAACGCTGGATGCCGGTATTCATGTAGGCCTCGTTGTCGTAGCACACGTGCAGCACGTTGTGGCCGCGTTCCAGCATGCCGGACAGCGCCTGGAAACCGATATCGAAGGTGCTGCCGTCACCGCCCATGGAGATGACACGGGTGGTCTTGCCGCGCTGTTTCAGCGCCGCCTCCATGCCCGCGGCCACGGCGGGCGCGTTCTCGAACAGGGAATGTATCCAGCCCACGCGCCAGGCCGACTCCGGCCAGGCGGTGGTGAACACCTCGAGGCAGCCGGTGGCGTTGGCGTATACCACGTCCGGTCCGGCGGCCTCGGTCACCAGCCGTGCGGCCAGCGCCTCGCCGCAACCCTGGCAGGCACGGTGGCCGGCTTCCAGGCCGGAGAAGCGCGGTTGTGCATGACGCAGTTCGCGATGGCTCATGGGGTCGGTCGAGTCTCCATGCAATGCTCCTGTGTTCAGCTGGCCGCCGGCAGCTTGTCCGGCTCCAGATCAATGATGTCAAAGGGAATGCCACTGCCGGCGCGCAGCGCCGCGTGAATGCGCGGGTAGATGTCGAGTGGCACGTCGCGGCCGCCGAGGCCGACACTGAAGTTGTGCACGCGCGGTGCATCGTGCATCTCGGCCAGCGCGGCGCGGATCTCGGTACCGACGATGCCGCCGCTGCCCGGCGACAGCGCGCGTTCCAGCACCACCAGGTCGGTCAGTCCGGCGCACGCCTCGCGGATGGCTGCGGCGGGGAACGGGCGAAAGGTGCGCAGGGCCATCAGCCGTGTGGCAGGAAGGTCCGTATAGTGTTCACGCGCGGCCGCCAGCGTGCCGGCGATGGAACCCAGTGTCAGGATGCCGGTGCGGGCGTCTGGCATGTCGTGGATGCAGAGCAGCGGGTTCTGCCGGCGGCCGCAGACGTCTTCCCAGGCCGCGGCCGCGGCCACGATCGCCTGCTGTGCATTAAGCAGCGCCTGGTGATGGTCGTGACGTGCCTCGGTGTAGAAATCCGGTGACACCAGCGTGCCGATACTGATCGGGCTGGTGGGGTCGAGCCGGCGCTCGAAATTGAACGGCGGCAGGTAACGGTCGACCTGCTGCTGGTCCGGAATATCGAGTACTTCCAGCGTGTGCGTCAGGGTGAAGCCGTCGACGCACACCATGACCGGCAGTTCCGTCTGCTCGGCGATGTGGTAGGCCTGGATGGTGGTGTCCACGGCATCCTGGTTGGTGGTGCAGTAGATCTGGATCCAGCCGGCATCACGCACCGCCATGGAGTCCTGCTGGTCATTCCAGATCGACAGCGGACCCGACACCGCGCGATTGGCGCAGGTCATTACCAGCGGCAGGCGCAGGCCGGCGATGTTGAAGAGCACTTCGCTCATCAGCAGGATGCCCTGGGAGGAACTGGCGGTGTAGGCGCGAGCGCCGGCCGCGACGGCACCCAGCACCACCGAGGCGGCGGAGAACTCGCTTTCCACGCTCACCAGCTCGCAGTCCAGCACACCGTCCGCGACCAGTTTCGACAGGTTTTCGACAATGTGGGTTTGCGGTGTGATCGGGTACGCGGCGATGACCTGGGGACGGCACAGCGCCACGGTGCGGGCCAGTGCCTGGGAGCCTTCAAGCGCGTACTGCATGTGGACCCTCCTGCCAGGCGCCGGTATCGACCTCCGCTGCGGCGCGTTCGACCAGCTGCCGGTTGTTTTCGAGTACCGTTCCATGGAAACGCTCGCCCAGAGCCTTGAGCAGCGCACTGCGCGGCAGCAGGCCGGTCAGTTCCAGGAACGCGGATAACAGCGCGGTGTTCGGTACCGGCCGGCCGAGAATTTCCTGCGCCATTGCGCCGGCCCGCAGGGCGACGACGTCGCAACCCAGTTGTTCGGCGAGCTCGGCACTGGTGCGGTTCGAGTTGACCAGTATCGCACCGCCGGTCTGCAGTCCCGTCGTGATGTCAGGCAGGTGCAGCAGGGTATCGTCCTGCACGATGAGGAAGGCGGGTTCGCGTACCTGGCAGCGGCGCCGGATCGGCCGGTCGGCGATGCGCACGAACGCCGTGACGGGAGCGCCGCGCCGTTCGGCGCCGAAGTTCGGGAACGCCTGTACGTAGCGACCTTCCTCGAAGGCCGCGGTGGCAAGCAGGTAG
>DATKZN010000154.1:0-13350 GCA_035527955.1 Gammaproteobacteria bacterium | reverse complement strand
CAGGGTCAGCGCGGTGACGCCGAGCAGATGGTAGTCAAGCCCCGGCTGGATACCGCCGCGCATGATCCACAGCACGAGCACCGTGACCATGGCGCCGAAATAGACCTGCTGTGCCGCGCTGTCGCGGATCTTCGTCCACGGCGCCGTCAGCAGGGCCAGCAGCAACAGCGACACATACAGCACTGCCGCGCTCAACAGGTAACTGCCCGGTAACAGGCCGGCGGGGATATCCATACCCGGCTACTCTAGCCTAACCTCGCGCCGCCACAAACCGTAACGCGCGACTGACCGTCAGCTGCGCACATAACCGGCATGCCGTGCCTGCCGGTCAAGCGACCACGACCAGGCTACCCATCCCCCTTGCGGCGGGCTCGCAGGTGTCCCCCATGCGTCCGGCAGTCCCTCTCTGATCCATGAATCGGGTGTTTTCCGCCTCACGCGAATTCTTTATATATTCCGTATCCTTCTGTTATTAAATAATATTGGTTTTATACCTGTACTTTTGGACTATTTACCCTATCCCCTTTGCGCCCTAGCCTCTGCTGCATAACCATAACCGACCCATCGGTGACAGGGGTCGACCGCAAACCAGAGACCGGGCTCGTTGACGTGTGTGCCCGCACAATAACCAGGTAAGCGCCATGCACCAGGCAACGAACACCATCCTGTTTACCAGCCGCCACGGGCGCGTGCACAGTCTCGCCTACAACCCGCGGCGCACCCTGTATATCCTCACTGCCACTGCGCTTGTGCTGTTCGGCGCCATTCTCTACAGCGGCTTTCACCTCGGCATTAACCTCGAGGCGCGCCGCCAGCTGACCGAGGTCGCCGATCTGCGGCTGCTGACGGACGAGCACCGGGCGCAGATCGACCAAAACCGGACCAGTGCACGCGATCACCTCGATGCCCTTGCCGTGCGACTGGGCCGCATGCAGGCCCAGCTGATGCGCCTTGACGCACTGGGTGACCGGCTGGTGACCCAGGCCGATCTCGATGCCAGCGAATTCGACTTCACTATCGCACCCCCGGTCGGCGGCCCGCACGACAGCACGGCACTGACGGCCACCACCGTACCGGACTTTCTCGGCATGCTCGACGAACTCGACGTGGCCGTGGCCGACCGCACCCAGAAGCTGGGTGTACTGGAGCAGTTGATCATGAACCGCAATCTGACCGAGCGCATCATGCCGTCCGGCCAGGCTGTGGATAAGGGCTTGCTGTCCTCCAAATTCGGCAAGCGCATTGACCCGTTCACCGGCGAAATGGAACAGCACAAGGGTATCGATATCGCCGGCAAGGAAGGTTCGGATGTACTCGCCACGGGTGACGGCGTGGTGATTTGGTCCGACACACGCTCCGGCTATGGCAACCTGGTCGAGATCGACCACGGTAACGGCATCGTTACACGCTACGGCCACAACAAGGCGCTGCTGGTCGAGGTCGGCGATACCGTGCGGAAGGGCCAGCCGGTTGCACTGATGGGCTCGACCGGGCGCTCCACCGGACCGCACGTGCACATCGAGGTACTGCGTGACGGCAAGCAGGTCAATCCGTCGCAATACCTGAGCAGCAAGTAACGCACCCGAACCGGCGCGATCGGCGTCCAGCGGTAACGAACACCTCTGTACCTGCCCCGCGAGCCGGATGCATCCGCCCGCACACAGCCTCACCATCAGCCGCCCGCTTGTCCTATAATCACGCCCCGTCTACAAGGGAGCGGGGTTTCAATGCCGGATATTTTCCACAAGCTGCTGCAATCAATACCGCTGACGACCGACCAGCTGTACCTGGTGCTGGGTACGCTTGCCGGCATCGCGGTGCTGATCTTCTCGTTCCGCGAACAGATCTTCAACTGGCGCGAGGAGCGCCGGCTGGCGCGTGCCATCAAGCGGCTCGGCGCACGCAACCTTCGCAACATCCGCCTGCCGGATGGCATGGGCGGCGAGGTCACCATCGACTATCTGCTGCTGGCGCCCGATGCCCTGCTGGTGGTGGGCGTGAAACGCTTCCACGGTGTGATCTTCGGCGGGGCGCAGACCGACCAGTGGACCCAGGTGATCAACCGCTGCAGCTACAAGTTCCCCAACCCGGACGACTATCTGCAGCGCCAGGTCGAGGCGGTGCGCCTGCTGGTGCCAGGCACCGCCGTCACCGGCATCCACCTGTTTACGCATGGCGCGAAGTTCCCCAAGGGTCAGCCGGATAACGTACTGCTGTCGAGGGAAGTCCGCCAGAAGCCGCCGAAACCGAGAAAAATCCCCAAGGCACTGCGGCAGGCGTGGAAACAGCTCATGGACGCCCTGCCCGGCCAGCGCGGCAACGGCTAGCAGCAGGCCTGGCAACCAGGAATGCCACTCGCGCCAGGACGCAAGGAAACCATCGCCACTGAGATCACCGGGGACACAGAGATCAAACTTGCACTGCCCTGTGGCATTGCTTGCCGGTCAGAGCAGGCATAGTCGGTCATCAGTCCCATCTGGAAGGGTCTCCCGTAGGCAGGAGCGGACCGCGTCCGCGATCTTTTACGTCCCCGCCCAGCGCCGCCTGGAGGCAGGAAACCGGGAACGGCCTTGTGAGGTACTCCTGATACAGTAGCTGTCGCAGCTACGCCCTCAGCACAAGGATGTACGAGTGTCGTGGAGCGCGAGGAAGGAATAACAAAACTCCGTTGTCTCTGGGCTCCCTGGGGCATGGATTATTTTTTCTCTGCGCCTCTGCGCGAGGAGATTATTTTCGCAGAGCCGCCACTCAGTTCTGCCACACCGCGCAGCCCTGCCGGCGCAGCCAGCGGGCCAGCGCTGACTCCCGCTCCGCGTCATGGAGCCCTGCCCCGTCAAAGCCCGTCATCAGTTCCTGCGCCAGTTCGATACCGTAGCGATGCGGGTACTTGCTGCTGCGGTAGCCGAGCATGTGCTGCTCGAAGCGGTCACCCGGGTCGTGTACGGTCATGCCGACGTACACGCACGGCATGCCTTCGATATAACCGGGATTCTCCTGGCGGAACTCCCGGATCCACAGCACTTCCGGATCGAGCGTGATCACGTACAGGTTTCGCGGCTTGCGGCGCTTGCCTGCCCGTCGCGCCTTTTCCTGCCAGGCCTGAATCTTGCGGTCGCGCTCCAGATCGTCCATGGCGGGATATTACTACCAATCCGCATGACCGGACTGCCGGAACGGGTCGGCCGCCCTTTATTCCCTGGCCCTGTCCCTATATCGTTAACCCTCCCAGGAACAGACACAGAGAACTCGCTATGCCAGCAAGCCCCGATGATCTTCGCGACCAGTGGATGGAGCACGGTCTGTCAAGCAGCGAGCTGACCCCCGATCCGTTCCACCAGTTCGAGCTGTGGTTCAAACAGGCGATCGACTCCGGTATCGCCGAACCCAATGCCATGACCATCGCCACGGTCGACGCGCATGGCCAGCCCTGGGTGCGCACCGTGCTGCTGAAGATCTATGACATGCAGGGATTCGTGTTCTTCACCAATTACGAAAGTGACAAGGCGCGCCAGATCGAGGGCAATCCGAAGGTGGCCCTGCTGTTCCCGTGGGTAGCGCTCGGCAGGCAGGTCAAGATCAGCGGCACGGCCGCGCGGATCCCGGCCGCCGAATCGCTGAAATACTTTGCCTCGCGCCCGCGCGGCAGCCAGATCGGGGCCTGGGCATCGCCACAGAGCCAGGTGATCTCGTCGCGTTCGCTGCTGGATGCCAAGGTCGACGAGATGAAGCGCAAGTTCGCCCGCGGCGAGGTGCCGCTCCCCTCGTTCTGGGGCGGCTACCGGGTAACGCCGGACTCCATCGAATTCTGGCAGGCGCGCGACAGCCGCCTGCATGACCGCTTCGTCTACACCCTTCAGGACGACGGCGACTGGCAAATCGAACGGCGCGCGCCGTAAGCCGGCTGGCATAGCCATGCAGTCAGAAGCGCGCCTGCATCGTTCAGGAATCATAGCCGCGGAAGAACAGGGAAATAATGTAGGGCGCACTCCGTGCACCCTTGCCGGTGCGTAAAACGCACCCTACATCCAAACGTTGAGACGTGAAACGTTATTTGAGCCGGACGGAAGATTTACGGGTTACAGGCGGTTATCTCCTCCCTTTCGCCAGTCACCTGTCACCGTTCACGTCTCACGTTTCACGTCTCACGTTTCACCTTTCACGCTCCGCCCGGGACACGGGAAATTCCGAAACACGCGGCTGATTCCTTCGCGGACCGCGTCCGCTCCTACCCCTGCACGTTGATACGGACTAAACTAACTGCCAGTCGCAACCGACACCCTCATTGATAGCACGTCACGTGCGCAGCGCGAGGTCTGGAAATGCACTACCCGGCATTTGTCGTCACCGACCGGACCGGCGCCAGCGATGTTATCTCGTATGTCCATGGCAAGCTGTCCGGCTACGACATTCACCTGCTCGACTGGGTCCGCCTCAGCCCGATGACGCGGGCCCAGCACCAGCCGCAGCTCGCCAGCCAGTGTCCGCCGCTCACGCTCAGCACCTGCTGGACACCGCGTGAAGACAGGCCCGATGCCGACCCGCCCTTGCCACAGCACATGTATCGCATCAAGGTGAATGTCTGGCAAGGCCCGGACTACCCGGCTGAGGAAATGCACTGGGGACGCATACCGCCACGCCCGATACGGCGCCGCAGCATCCCGGACCGCTACACCACACGCGGGCTATGCCGCTGGAGCTACCCCGACCGGCTGACCGCCACAGTGCATGCGCTGGCTCGCGCCCTGTTCCTGTACCTCGCCAACACCCGCCAGCTGGCGCAGTACCCGAGCGAGAGCAATGCCAGCGCCTGGGGTCACCGCTGGGCGGCGGAGTGGTTGCGCGAACATGGCCAGCATGGCGCCGCCGAGGCCCTGGTGACCCAGCTCATGCAATGGACCCTGATCCAGAGCAAGGGGCTGTCATCGTGATGAAGAAAATCCAGCTGTGGCTACCGGCACTCATCCTGGTTGCGGGCGGCGCCTGGCTGCTGACGCGCGACAGCGAGGAACAGCGCATCCTCGACCTGCTGGATCAGGTGCGCGACCTGGCCGAGGTCCGCGACCCGGAAAACGCGGTTACGCAAATCGGCCGCGCCCGGCAGCTCGGCGCGCTGTTCACGCCGACCACCCGTTACGACCTGACCACACTGCATTACGGCATTACCGAAATCGACAGCCGCGAGGAACTGACCCGGAGAATCGCCGCGGCGCGCAGCCGCCTGCTGTCACTGGAATTGAGCCTGCTGGCACCGGACGTGCACATCGACGGCGACCGCGCCACGGTCGGCGTCACCGGCACGGCGCTGGGCGCCACGCGCGGCGGCGACGGGCAATTCATGGATGTGCACCGGGTGGAGATCGATCTGGTCAGGCAGGACGGCGGCTGGCTGGTGAGCGGCGGACGGCACATCCGCGACGAACGAGCGGCCTTCGAGGGCGGCTAGGCCCGGTGCCGGACCCGGGCGGCAGATTTACGGGGTACAGGCAGATATTACCGACCTTTCACCTTTCACCTTTCACGCGTCACCGTTTGAATGTAGGGTGCGTTCTACGCACCGGCAATGGTGCACAGAGTGCACCCTGCATTATTTCCGTGTTGTTCCGTGTGCTTCCGTGGCCATTCTTCTTTTCACATCTCATGTCTCACGTCTCACCGTTGGATGCAGGGTGCGTTCCATGCACCGGCAATGGCGCACAGAGTGCACCCTGCATTATTTCCATGTTCTTCCGTGGCCATTCTTCTTTTCACGTTTCACGTCTCACGTTTCACGGCTCACGTTTCGAATGCAGGGTGAGTTCCATGCACTGGCATTGGTGCACGGAGTGCACCCTACGTTATGGTGTTATATTTCCGTGTTCTTCCGTGTGCTTCCGTGGCCATTCTTCTTTTCACGTCTCACGCAGAGCGCGCTCCGGGTAGGATTTTCCCGTGGCCATTCAGGTTCGCGCGTTCCCGCCCCCCTGTACCGATCAGTAGCGCCCGCCGGTCTTGGTGATGTAGTTCGCCAGTTGTTGCGATTCCGCGTCCATGCGCATCAGGTTGGCATGCGTCTGCCTGAACAGGCCGCGCATGACCTTGTAGACGATGCGCGGATGCGGCTCCAGCAGCGTTTCGAAATCGCCCGGCTCCAGCGTGAGCACCGTTGCGTTGCCCACGGCGCGCAGTGTCGCAGTACGCGGCACCATTTCCACGAACGTACGTGTGCCCGCGCACTCACCCACCTTTATGGTATAGAGCATCACTTCCTTGCCAGCGACCTTGCTGTTGACCGTGAGCTTGCCCGCGGTAAGGATGAACAGCGTGTGGCTGTTATCGCCTTCATTCGCCAGGTCCTCGCCGTCATGCAGCTGCCGTTTGCCCATCAAGCCCAGCAGGACCGTGCACTCACCCTCATCGAGATCCTCGCCAAGCAGGGAATTTACCAGGATGGTGCTTTCAGTACTCTGCGTCATAACGGTTGCCTCCATTACGTAAACCGGACCGATGCGCGCAGTATACGCCGCGATCCGTTCGCTCCGCCATGTGCCGGCACGTTCACACCATCACCACCAGGCCGTAGCCAGCTGTTCGTACGGCATAAATCCGCCACTGCGGCGTGCGCCAGCCGCTCCCGGCGTCACGTCATCGCCGCACTGTCTTATACTGTCGAAGTGGCGGCGCGCCTGACCCGTCGGTCCCTTCACCCACCCGGGAGTTGAATGACATGAACCTTGCACGGCATTCAATTGCTGTCCTGTGGCTGACGCTGTTGACCCTATGCGGCCAGGCCAGTGCGGCCGATGCGCTCGGCGCCCTGCTCGACACGGTCGCCGCGGCCTACGGCGGCCGGGAAGTCCTGTCCGCGGCGACGGCCTTTGAACAGTTCGGTACAATCGATTCCGCCATGCACCAGCGGCCCGGACAGGTGCACCGCGCCTTCCAGTACCCCGACCGGCTGCGCATCGATATCCGCTACAGCGAGAATAACAAGGAACTGCGCGTATTGGCCGGTGCCACGGCATGGCAACAGGGCGCACCGGTCTCGGGCGCCCGGTACGCCACCATGCTGCTGCAGGCCGCCCGCCTCGGCCTGCCCAATACCCTGCTCGATCACCGGGACAAGCTGCGCGACGCGGGCGTGATCACCGCCCGCAACGGCGACACCCTGCGCGCGCTGGAACTCCCGTTTCATGGCAACTTGCGCCTGGTTGCCGGAATCGACCCCGCAACGGGCCGGATCCTGGAATCACGCGGCATCATGTCGATGGAACAGGGACGCGGCATGGAGTTCACCGCCGTGTATGACGATTTCCGCGAGGTCGGGGGCCGGTTGTTTGCATTCAGCGAGACGCACTACGCCCTGGGCAACGCCATGGGGCGTACCACCCTCGAGCGCATCGAGGTCACCAGGCAACTCCCCGACGAGCTGTTCGACGGCTCACAACCCGACCAGCCCGGACCAGACCAGCACATCGCCCGTAGCCAGTGACAGCGTGACGTATACCACCACTGCAGGCGTAATCATGCAGACAAAAGTACATTGTTTTTTCGTAAAAGTAATTTCGCGCACGACTAGAGGGAGGAGGTGAGACCATTTTATACGGGCATAGCCCGGGTCTAGAGGCTGGCCTGGGCCATGCAGGAGGTACGAGTCCAGGGATGGACTCGGTAGAGCGAAGCAGGAGGCCAGAGCCGAGAGCAATGCAGGGAGCAATTGCCGAGAGACGCAAAGCACGCAGAGAAAACCGGACAGGATGTGTAATTCAATCAGACCTGTAGGGTCGAATTCATTCGACCAGCGGTGTTTCATCCGGGCAGGCGTGCTGCGGTGATATCCGTGAACAAAGGATGACGACCGCGGGTAACCGTGGTGATGCAATAGACCTGAGGGTGCAGGGAATGACGCTCACCTGCGCAATGCGTCACTGGACAGGGCGACCTCCTTGTCTCCAGTGGCAACAGGCTGTTGGCCGAATGAATTCGGCCCTGCAACGGCAATCTACCCACTCGATTTGGGGAAGCGCCCTTTTTCTTTCGTTGCGCCCCATGGCGACAAAAAACCGCGCAATAAAATACTCTGCGATCTCTGCGCCTTTGCGCGATTATCCTGTGCGATGAATGCTCGTACCCGAAACTACCGGCTAGAACACGCCCGGGATGATGCGCCGGGTGCGCTGCATGTACCCGGCATATGCGGGGAACTGTATCAGCAGCAGGCGCTCTTCCAGCACCGCCTTGCCCGCCACCGCCCCGGTTACCAGAGCGAGGCCCGCGTAATTGACCCAGGAAGAATTGTACAGCGCCACGCCGAGCATCATGAGGATCAGGCACAGGTACATGGGGTGCCGGATGTAGGCATACGGTCCCGCGGTGATCAACCGTGCATCCGGTTTCGGCAGGGGGTAGACATTGAAATTGCCCAGGCGGTTGTAATACAGGGTCACGATGCCGCCGCCCAGCCCCAGCGCGCAGATCAGCAGCCAGTACGGACTGCCGCCGGGGGCAGGCGCCACGGGAAAACAGGCCGCACCGATACCGGTGAACTGCAACAGGACCAGCAGGTGGGTAATGAAGGGCATCGGGTGATGTTAAACCGTTTTCCGGACCTGCGCCGGATCAGCCGGCAATGCCAGGGCTATCCGCTATGACCGTGCAGATGATGGTACGTTCGCTGCGCGGTCCGTCGAACTCGCAAAAAAAGATATTCTGCCAGCGCGACAGGCCAAGCTTGCCATCGATCAGCGGTATGGTCTCCGAGGGCCCGACCAGGCCGGACTTGAGATGGGCATCGCCGTTACCGTCCTGCCGGTCGTGCAGCCACAGGCCACGCGGGATAAGCATTTGCAGCAGGTGCACCACGTCGGTCTGCACGCTGTCGTCCCAGTTCTCCTGGATCATGAGCGCGGCGGTCGCGCCCTGCGCGTACACGCTCACCAGGCCGTTGCGCACCCCGCTGCGCTGCACTGCAGCCTGCACCTGACCCGTGATATCCACCAGTTCCTCGCGGCTGCCGGTGTTGATGGAGATGGTTTCGCGCACGTGAGACTGGACCACGGAAGGCAGCAGGCACCGGCAATTCTCAGGTACCGACGCCGAAATTGCGCAGCGCGGTGCGGAAGGAATTGAACGGACTCATGGTCGCGTCACCGATCAGGATGGCGTAGCCGAACCAGTGAAAGAAGTTCGGTGTCTGGCCAAGCCTGAAATAGAGGTAACACAGCATCGTGGTCGCCGCGATCACGCCGATCACGGCCGCAACGGTATCGGTCAGAAAGGTCGACGTGCTGATATCGCCGGATTTGAAGAATTCGAGGAACAGTACCAGCACGGCCAGGGCGATGAACACGTAGCCGGCCACGCCGCTCAACTCCAGCTTCATGAAATGAACCACCAGCAGGTAGGCGATGATGAGGAAAGTCCAGGGAATCTTGTTGAAGACCCTGGCCTTCGAATTCGTGATGGTGATGTTTTCTGACATGACATTCCCCTCTGCTGCGGTGACCGGTAACGTGAATTTACCGCATGCCGTTAGACCGGCACATGCCTGATTATCAATCAAAAACAACGGCCAAACCACCACAATCATCCTTAGCCGTGTTACCGGCTCCGGATTCCGCACCAGCGGCACGCCGTCAGCCGGCCCGGCTACCCGTTCGCCCGCCCTGCGCGCCAGATCGCATAAGGCCGCTCCAGCTGCTGCTTCAGCTGCTGCATGCCGAACGCCCGCGCCGCCTCGGCGACCTTCATGCCCTCGATAAACGCCTGCACCACCGGCAGGCTGTACACGCCATGCTGTGCGCAAAGCGCGGGTGATGCCGCGCAATCGACGTATACGCCCTGCATCGCCGGAAAGTCGCGTTCCAGCATGGCTTCCAGTTGCGGCCGCAGGGTTTGACAGACCTGGCACTGCGCACCGCCGAACAGGATGAACACCGCACCGGTCGCCTTGCAGCGCGCCAGGGCGTCGGCATCGGTCAGGGTTTGCATCATGCCTCGCGGATCCGTTCAGCCCGGGCCGGCTGCGGCACGGCCGGCAGCCCTGCGCCCATCAAGGGCCTGAGCGTGCTCAGCAAGGACTTGAACAGCAGACTGTTGTGCGCCTCCTCGGCCGCCAGCAGCGCCTTCATGTGCTCGCGCTGGGTCGGCATGGAGAAACAGGCAGGACAGGAATCGGCGATCACCGGCAGGCCGTTGTTGATGGCGAAGTCATGCGTCTGCCGCTCGCGCACGTAAACCAGCGGACGGATGATGCGCAGGTCGCCGTCATCGTTGACATAGTGCGCCTTCATGGTCTGCAGCCGGCCGCCATGAAAGGCCGACATGAGGAAACTTTCCGCCAGGTCGTCCAGGTGCTGCGCCAGCGCTATCACGTTAAAACCGTGTTCACGCGCCGTCTGGTACATGAAGCCGCGCTTGAGGCGCGAGCAGAATGCGCAGTAGGAATTCCGGCCCATGTGTTCCCTTGCCAGGTCCATGATAGGCTTGCGCACGTAGTGGTATTCCACACCCAGCCCGGCGAGGTACGGGATCATCGGCGAGGGGTCGAAGTCGCCGGCCATGGGATCGACGGTCATCGCGCCCAGCTCGAACGGCAGCGGCGCCCGGCGCTGGAAATAGCGCAGGATATGCAGCAGCGACAGTGAATCCTTGCCGCCGGACAGTCCGAGCAGGATGCGGTCACCGGCGCGAATCATGTCGAAATCCGCAATAGCGCGCCCGGTGAGCGATGCCAGTTTTTTCGAGGGTGTAATGAACTCTGTCATGGGTATCCAAACCTGCCGAGAATCGCCATTATAGGTGACTGACGCACGCAACAGGTCAGGCGTATGGCTGTACCGCCCTGTTTATAGCAAATACCCGGTGAGAACATGCCGCGCATCGGCAGGCTTGCCAGCCGCCACATGACCCGACCGGCGAGTGGCGACAGTGGATGCCAGAGCTGCGCTGTCAGCGCCGGGAAACGTCATCGTGCACGTCCTGCCGGCCACAATTGTTCACAAATTTTCCTTTTTTTCAGACCGGTATATGTGAAAATATCGTGCAGCGGTCCCTCAGGACCCCCAACGGAGGTGGCTGTGCGCATAGCGGTTCTCGAGGACGATGCAGACCAGGTAGAGCTGCTGCAGTCATGGCTCGGGGAGGCCGGCCATGAATGCCAGGCCTTCGCCTCGGGCAGTGAATTCAAGAACATGCTCAAGCGTGAAACCTTCGACCTGCTCGTGGTTGACTGGAACCTTCCGGATACCACGGGCCCGGAGGTCCTGACCTGGGTACGCGAGAACCTCGACTGGCACATCCCGATCCTGTTCATGACCAGCCACGACCTGGAAGAAGACATCGTCTATGCGCTGGAACATGGCGCTGATGACTATATGACGAAACCCGCCAGACAGCATGAAACCCTGGCGCGAATCAAGGCACTCGAACGCCGCAGCCAGCCGGCCAGCGGGCAGGCAAGCACACTGAAACTGGGCTTGTTCGATTTCGATATCACCAATCGCAACGTCACGATCGGCACAGACACGGTGGAACTGACCAATAAGGAGTTCGACCTCGCACTGCTGCTGTTTCGCAACCCCGGTCGCCTGCTGTCCCGCAGTTATATCCTGGAAAATGTCTGGGGCACCAATGGCGAACTGAGCACGCGCACGGTCGACACCCATGTCAGCAGGGTACGCAACAAGCTCGGCATCAATCCTGACAACGGGGTACGCCTGAATGCCATATACAATCATGGTTACCGCCTGGAGCCGCTAGCCGTCACCAGTGAAACATTGCCGTCCTGATGCCCTGTAACCACAGGGCGCTGCCAGTGAGAGACGAGGCATGAGAACCGTAAACAATACCGCCATACACCGGCTGCATAACAACACCGTCGCCCTGCTGACCACCGTACTGCTGCTGCTGACCGCCGCCGCCTCAGCCGAAGACTGGATCTATACCGTTCGTCCCGGCGACAACCTCTGGAACCTCAGCGAAACCCACCTGGCCAGCATGAAGTACTGGAAACCCCTGCAGCGGCACAACAACATTACCGACCCGCTGAAAATACCGCCGGGCAGTCGCCTGAAGTTCCCTGTCGCCTGGCTCAAACACCAGCCGGCCAGCGCCGTGGTCGTACAGCTGCAGGGCATGGCCCACCTGGTCAGCGCTGCCGATGGCAGTAGCCGGCCACTGGCGATCGATACCCCTTTGCACACCGGGGACACGGTCAGGACCGGCCCTGACGGCAACCTGAATATACGTTTTGCCGACGGCTCAGAACTGCTGGTGTTATCCAACAGCGAAGTCATCATGGACAGTCTCAGCGCCTATGGTGAAACCGGCATGGTCGATACGCGTGTGCGCCTCCAGGGCGGGCGGGTTGATACGCGTGTGATCCCCGGTCAGGGGCCGGGCAGCCGTTATCACATCATCACCCCGGCGGCCGTCGCCGCGGTACGCGGCACCCGGTTCCGTGTCAGTGCGGATACGGATAAACCGGTCTCACGCAGCGAGGTCATCGAAGGCCGGGTCGGCGTAACCGGTGCCGGCGCCGGCCAGCTGGTACCGGCCGGCTTCGGGACCATTGCCGAGGCAGGCCGCCCCCCGCAGCCGCCGCGGAAACTCCTGCCCGCACCGGACCTCTCCCCCCTGCCCGCCGTGCTTGACCGGCTGCCCCTGCAGTTCACCTGGGAAAGTGTCGAAAACGCCGCCGCCTACCGCTTCCAGGTCGCCACCAGCGACAAGTTCGACCGGCTGCTTTTGGATGACACCAGCCAGCACGCATCAGCCACGGCGGACCTGCCCGACGGGGACTACATGCTGCGTGTACGCGCCATAGACAGGGACAGGCTGGAAGGACTCAACGCCATGCGTAGCTTCACGGTCGATGCACGACCGGAACCGCCGCTGCTGATCGGCCTGGGCAACGCCGTACTCATCCGGGAGTCACAGCCGGATTTCACCTGGTCAACAACACCGGCTGATACGGCCTGGCATTTCCAGCTGGCACGCGATGCACAATTCAAAGAGCTGCTTGCCGACCTGCCCGACCTGCGCATACCGCATTTCCGGCCCGGGATGCCGCTGCCGGCGGGTGAGTATTTCTGGCGCGTGGCCACTTATCAGGATGACAGCAGCCCGGGGCCATTCAGCGATGCGCAGAATTTCAGTTTCCGTCCCTTGCCGCCGGGCCCTGATCTGGCCCCGCCACAAATCAGCAAGGATGAAATGGCCTTTCACTGGCAAGCCGTTGCAGGTGCCGCACACTATCATTTCCAGCTGGCAAGTGACCCGGACTTTACCGACATCGTGATTGAACGCACAGTCACCGAGCTGCACGTGGTGATCCCGCGCCCGACGCCGGAACGTTATTACTTCCGTGCCAGA
>DATKZN010000153.1:0-12650 GCA_035527955.1 Gammaproteobacteria bacterium | reverse complement strand
CCAAAATCTATCAGCACGATCTTGCCGCGCTGTTCCGACATCTTGACCGTTCCGTCGATATTGAACCACTCGAGTCCACCGGGAAACGCCGGTGCACGGCTGTGTACCGCAGACATCGCGCACTCCTGCCCTGGATAATTTCAGCTTCCCTAAGGTCGACAGGAAAGCTCAACCTGTAACAGATTAGCAGGGAGCGCCGGCAAGACTCTGATGAACGTCTCAAATCCGTGCACAGGCACATCGGTCGGCCGGCAGCCCGGTCAGGCTGCCGGCACGGCGTGTGTCGATCAATGCGAGATATTTTCCTTGATGAGCCCGTAGCGAATGGCGAAGCGTGTCAGTTCAACCTCGTTGAACACGCCGAGCTTGTCGAACAGCCGGTAACGGTAGGTGCTGGTGGTCTTGGGGCTAAGGCAGAGCTTTTCCGAGATTTCCTTGTTCGTGTCGCCCTTCACAATCATTAGCATGACCTGTGTCTCGCGCTGGGTCAGCCTGTCGATGGGCGATTTTTCGCCATTGTTGATAAAAGACAGTGCGAGCTTCTGGGCAACCGCCGGCGTGATGTACTGCTTGCCAGTATGCACGGAACGAATCGCACTGATGATTTCCCGCACATCG
Source organism: Gammaproteobacteria bacterium (assembly GCA_035527955.1). GTDB lineage: Bacteria > Pseudomonadota > Gammaproteobacteria > UBA9214 > UBA9214 > UBA9214. The sequence goes on along the minus strand of DATKZN010000153.1, from coordinate 12,032 downwards.
CAGCCCTTGGTCAGATAACCGACCGCCCCGGCTTCCAGCAAGCGTGCCGGGAACGGGTCATCATCGTGAATCGTCACGGCGATGATCTTGACACCAGGCAGGGACTGCGCAATTTTGCGGGTAGCCTCCAGGCCACCGATACCCGGCATACTGATGTCCATGAGGATGACATCAGGCGGTTGCTTTCTCACCTGCCTGATGGCCTGCTCGCCATTTTCCGCCTCGGCGACGACGGCAATGCCGTCGACATCATCGAGGATACGCTTGATACCGTTTCTTACCAGCCCGTGATCATCAACCAGCATGACATTGATCATCTTCCCCCCTCCTCTATCATCCATAAGTTATCTGTTTTTCCCTAATACCACTTTTACACGAGTGAGGCTAGCGATCGGGAAATTTACGGAAAATAGGAAAATTCCTACAGAAAGCAGAATCCATACCATGCAAGATTGGTAGGTTATTGCCCCTGCGGGGTGCTGCGGAACCACTCGAGCTTGCTGTGCAGGCTGACAACCGAACCCACGATAATGATGGTCGGCGGCTTCACCTCGTGACGTTCGCCGAGGCTCGGCAGGGATGCCAGCGTTTCTATATAGACGCGCTGCTGCGGGGTGGTGCCCTGCTGCACGAGGGCCACCGGCGTATCCGGCGGCAGGCCATGGGCAATCAGCTCCCTGCTGATCACGGCTATGCTGTACATGCCCATGTAGAATACGATGGTCTGTGACGGTTTTGCCAATCGCTCCCAGTCGAGATTGACACTGCCATCTTTCAGGTGCCCGGTCACGAAGATGCAGGATTGCGCATGGTCGCGGTGCGTCAGCGGGATACCGGCATACGACGCACAGCCGGAAGCGGCGGTGATCCCTGGCACCACCTGGAAGGGTATGCCTTCCTGCGTCAGGGTCTCGATCTCCTCGCCGCCGCGCCCGAAGATGAAGGGGTCGCCCCCTTTCAGCCGCAGCACCCGCTTGCCTTCCTTGGCCAGCCGCACCAGCAGTTCGTTGATACTTTCCTGGCTAAGCGTGTGCTTGTCACGTTCCTTGCCTGCATAGATCAGGTCGGCATCGCGTCTCACCATGTCCAGGATCGGCTGTGCGACCAGCCGGTCGTACACCACCACGTCGGCCTGTTGCATCAGCCGCAGCGCGCGAAAGGTGATCAAATCGGGATCACCCGGACCGGCACCAACCAGGTAGACCTCGCCGCCGCTGTCGTAGTTTTCACTGGTGTCGTCGATGGCCTCCTGCAGGGCAGCGCGCGCCTTGTCCTCCTGGCCCGCAAACAGCAGCTCGGCAACACGCCCCTGCAGTATGCTTTCCCAGAAGTAGCGCCTTTGCCCGGCGCCTGGAAAGCGCAGCTTGACTCGCTGGCGGTATTCATCCACCAAACGTGCCAGCCTGCCATAGGCAGACGGGATGAAACTCTCCAGGCGTGCCCGCAACAGGCGCGCCAGCACCGGCGAGGCCCCGCCGGTGGATACCGCCACCTGGACCGGCGAGCGATCGATGATCGAGGGCACGATGAAACTGCACAAGGCGGGATTGTCGACCACATTGACCGGAATCCCCTGCTGCGTGGCCAGCTCGTACACCTGGCGGTTGACCGCCACGTCGTCGGTAGCCGCAATCGCCAGCACCATACCGCCGATATCAGCCGGCTGGAACGTGCGTTCCACGCAGGTCACGTTGCTCCCGGCCGTTTGCGAGGCTACCTCGGCGCAGGATTGCGGCGACACGACCGTGACACGGGCACCGGCCCTGAGCAACAGGGCCACCTTGCGCGCCGCCACCTTGCCACCCCCCACCACCAGGCAGGGGCGCTCTCTGACTTTGAGGAAAATCGGCAGGTAATCCATGTTGTTCTGTGTCCGTGAGGTGAATCAGTCCGCCGCCAGCAGTGGATCCAGCCCGCCACGCTTGTCCAGCGCGGCGAGATCATCATAGCCACCGATATGCTGCTCGCCGATATAGATCTGCGGCACCGTCCTGCGCCCGGTCAGCCTGGACAGTTCCTGGAACCCGTCCGGCATGTTGTCGATGAAGATCTTGTCGATGTCCATCACGCCCTTTGACTTGAGCAACATCTCCGCACGCACGCAGTAGGGACAAAAGGCGGTGCAGTACATACGTATATCTACCATCTGGCATTCCCTTGTTGATTACAAACCCTTGAGGACTGCGATCTGCTGCAGCACGGGCCCGGTGACCGGTTCGAGCTTCTTGCGCATGACCGAACCGATCGCGTCGGTCCCCGCGAATACCGGGTCGAGCAGCGGCTCATCCAGCAGTCCAAGAAACAGCATCGCGCGGATATGATGCACATTACCTGGCAATTCCTGCAACACGTCCGCGAGATCCCGGCATGCTTCATCGCCCTGCCCGGCAGCGGCGAGCAGTTGATCCACGACCGCATCGATTTCATCGACACGGGTCAATCGCGTTCGCCGGACGGGCAGGTCGCGCGCATGGGCTGCCAGGGCATGCATCAACTCGACCACGACGTCCTGGTTGGACGGTTTCTTCAGCACGCTCTCGACAGCGGCAAGAAACGACTGACCCGCCGGACCCAGCAGGCGGCACAACTGCATCGCGAACGGATTGCCCGCCGGCATTAGCGCTTCTACTGCCCGGCCCACCTGCTCCCAGGCCGGGCCGGGCGCCTGTTCGTCCGGCAGGTCATCAGGCAGGGCCTGCAGGAAGCCGACGTGGAACGCGTTGCGGTGTTTGCCCTTTTCCCACAGGCGCTGCCGTTCCGCGGGATCGATCAGCTCCCCCTGCAGCACCAGCCGCACCGAGCGGATCTGGTCCCGCGCCTCTTCCTCGAACGGCAGGAATTCGAGCAGGAACTGCGCCAGTACCGGCCCCATGCGCCCCTGCACCACGGCCTCCTGGCGCAGCATGCAGCGCGCGTTCTCGGACGTCTGCGATGCCCACCAGGCGCGACTGGCGATTTCATCGGTAATGCCCGGCGCATTGACCACAGCCACCACCGCCTCGGGTTCGCCCAGCAGCAGCAGCGATTCCAGGATGCTGTCACGCGCCTGGCCCATGCGCGTCCAGCGCTTCAGGTAAACCGGGTAACCGCCCGGTGAACCCAGTATGTGGCTGGACAGGGTCTCACGCACGCGCCGCAGGTAGGATTCTTCGCGACAGTTCGGATTCAGCTGGATCTTCGCCTCACCCTTGTCGGACAGCGCATGCAGCGTCATCTTGGATTCGTCGATGCGCACGGCCTTGAGCGAGCCGGCCAGCAGTACGTTCACCCGCAGGTCGTCTTCCGCCGTCAGGTCCATGTCAGACCGCTCCGCTCAGCAAGCGGCCGCGTCAGAGGTCAAACCCGGCCCTGGCATAGAGCCGTTTCGCCTCTTCCGGGTCTTTCTCGACACCGTTACCCTGTTCGTACATCAGGGCCAGGGTCGTGAGCGAACCCGCAAGCCCCTGGTCGGCCGCCTTGCGAAACCACTCGGCCGCCCTGGCACTGTCCTGCTCGACGCACTCGCCCTCCAGGTACATGAAGCCGAGACCGTGCTGGGCGATCGCGTAACCCTGCTCGGCAGCGGCCTTCATCATCTTGTAGGCGCGCAGCTCGTTGCGCACCATGCCCAGACCGTTCTGGCACATGATCGCCACGCGGTGCTGCGCGTCGGCATCGCCGGCGTCCGCCAGCGGCGACAGCAGCCGCATTGCCTGGGAAAAATTCTTGGCCTCGAATGCGGCCACGCCACTGCTATAGTCGGGACTGTTCAGCTCGTCTGCCATGCACTGCCTCTTGGGTCGTGGATTTCCCGGACGCACCGGGATGAAAGACTGTCTATGCTAGTCATTCGCAGCGCGGTATCGAATACCTCTAAAGAGAGAATGTCTACGATTTTCATATGGATACAACGCAACACAGGACTGCCATCACTCTCTCCATCGGGATATACGGGGCCAATTTACCCTCCTGTATACTCCTCGGCTCGACTGTAATTCCAATTGAAACAACAAGCTAGCGAAGTATTATGGCGGCACGAATGATAAGCGGGAGCGACACCGACCTGTTGATGCGCAGCTGCATCCAGAAGGTGGCGACCGGCCCGGAATTCAGCAAGGACCTGCCCTTCGATGAGGCACATGCCGCCATGCGTCACATCCTCGAAGGGAAATCGGACCCGGTTCAGGCGGCCGTGCTGCTGATCGCCCTGCGCATGAAGCGCGAGACCGACGCGGAGAACGCCGGCGTACTGCAGGCCATTCTCGACACCATGAACCCGGTCACCGCCGACGTCGACGAACTCATCGACGTGGCCGATCCCTATGACGGTTACACGCGTGGACTGCCGATGTCGCCCTTCCTGCCGGCCGTATTTGCCGCCTGCGGTGTACCGGCCGTCACGCACGGCCTGGAAGCCGTCGGCCCGAAGTATGGCGTCACGCACCGCAAGGTACTGCGTGCCGCCGGTGTCGAGGTCGACCTCTCCCCGCAACAGGCTGCCGCCCGGATCACCGACCCCGCCATCGGCTGGGGCTACGTTGACCAGAAGCACTCCGCGCCCCGCCTGCATGACCTGATCCCGCTGCGCACCCGCATGGTGAAGCGACCGGTCCTGACCACGGTCGAGACGCTGACCGGACCGGTGCGCGGTGCGGCACGTACCCATCTGATGACCGGCTATGTGCACAAGGCCTATCCGCCGGTTTACGCGCAGCTGGCGCGCCACGCCGGCTTCGCCTCGGCGGCCATCATTCGCGGCGTCGAGGGCGGCGTCATTCCCTCGCTGAAACAACCGGCATTGGTATTCTGCTATCATGACGGCGGCGCGAAATACCCGCAGGAAGTACACCCCGGGATGATCGGTATCGTGCAGCAGACCCGCGCTGTCCCGCTCCCGCAGGACAATGCACCGGACACCATCGAAGGCAGTGACACAGCAGCATTCGACAGCGCGGCGGCGGCGCAGGCTGCGGCAGCGGCCGGCCTGTCCGCACTGCAGGGAATACCGGGCGCGGCGCGTGACAGCCTGGTCTACGGCGCCGCCATCATGCTGCATCACCTGCATCACCTGCGCCGCCACGCCACCCTCGAGGACGCGGCGGCAGCGGTGGCGGCGGTAATCGATTCGGGGGCAGCACTGTCACACTTTACGGCGGCACGCGGCTGAACAGGCGCGCGGCGGCAACCCTTTCAACCCAAACAAAGACCGAGACGAGGAAGCAACGATGAACCAGGAATACTACAACGCAGTCACCAAGATGGAAGAAAATGGCGTCGACCCGGATTACATCCAGGGCTGGCAGGGCGGTTACCTGCTGAATCCGGAGCGTGAAGAGCAGCGTGTCACCGACGCCTACTCCGCCGGCTACGAAGACGGCAAGGCGCACAACGCCGACAACTTCGGCGACTGGAAAAAATAGACCCGGCGGGGTCGAACTGAAAAAGGCGGGCCTGCCCCGCCTTTTTTTATGTCTCCGGGCGCGCAAACAGCTCGCGCAGCGCCTTGCGCAGCGGTGTCATCGCCTCGGGCAACTCGATTTCCATCACCTGGTCGGTGATCCACTTGTTGTCCTTCTCACCCATCACGGCGCGCACATTCTCCCCGAAGTAGCGTTTCAGGGCGTAGCCGGGCTCGCCATCCACCATGGAAAACCCGGCGTAGTCCGCGGTACGTGAGTTGAGCAGCTCGATAAACGCCTGCCGGTATTCACCCTTGCCCTGTGCGTCGGTACGGTTGTCCTGCACCTGGTCCGCCAGGTGGCGCGCCAGCGAGGTAATGAATTCCTGGCGTTGCACCTGGTCAAGCTCCGCGGCCTTCAGCCGGTCGGCCATGTGCACCAGAAAAGCCACAAATTCCGCGATGATATCCAGGCGCTGGGCGTTGGTGTCGGTCTGGAAACCCTCGTTCTCGAGGTTTAGCGTACCCTGCTGCGCAATGCGCCACAGGATAAACGCTGCCGCGCCGCCGATCTCGGTCAGGCTGCGTTCCCGTTCCTTGATATTCCACTTGCTCTTGACTCTCACACCGGCTCTCCTGCTGCCCCGTACTGGCTGCCAGACGATGATAATGGCGAGGCATAATGTCACATGCTAGCATAGAAAAAACAGTGGAATTATCAGGGTAACGAGTGTGAAGACCAACGGCAGGCCCCGGCCATTCGCAGCAGCAGCCGACATCAGTGCACTGATGCCGACACTGGATGCCGTGCGCACCAACTGCCACATCTCCGATGCGCAATTCGCCACCAACTACACCCTTTGCGTCTACCTGCTCAAGATGCGCGAGTACTTTCGCTGGGAACACGGCCTGCCATTCGGGGCCGCCTTGCCGCACGACCAGCTGACCGACTGGCTGACCCGGCGCGAAACGCACTGGGACAGCCTCGAGCACAACCGCTTCGAGAACATACCGGTCGGCAATGAACGCTTCAGTCCCTTCGATACCGCCGCTATCAATGCAGTGCTGAACCCGCTCGGGTATGTCTACAGCAGCGGCTACGGTCCCGGCATGAAGCCGGTGTTCTTCATGGGCACGCTGGAGGTCCACCGGCAACGCGATGATTACCAGCTGCTGGTATCCGGCCGGGAGCTGGCGCGCGACCTCGCTGCGCCGCCGGCCATGAGCCTGGACGGCACCATTTTCATCCGTCGCGAGTCGCTGCGCAGAATGCTCTGGGAACGACTCGAGGAATGGCGCTGGAACCGCCCGGCCAATGCCATGCAGCACGCCCTCGAATGCTACGACTTCGACAACGCACCGGACGAATCGCTCGAGGCGATGACCGACAGCGAGCTGAACACGGTGATGCTGCACGAGATCGGCGAGGTGCAGGCCGGGAAACTGCTCGGCCCCGGCTGGGAAGACATGCTGGTAAGACTCGGCCACAGCAGGGAGGAGATCATGCTGCGCGCCGTGCGCGATCACCTGGCGGACGCCCTTTCGACGCTGCCCGGCCTGCTGGCGGAGAACAACCCGGCAACGCTGCACGGCTACATCGGCAGCCTGTCCAGCATGCGCAAGGAACTGTTTCCGCAACTGCTCGCCGCCTACGAAATCTGGACGATTACCGGGAATACCCGTGAACTCGAACAACTTTGTTACCGCTCGGCGGCGCACTGGACGACACTGGCCGGCAGGCTGCTCGACCTGTTCGACCGGCAGGGCACCGGGTGCCGTCAGCAACTCATCGCCACCATCGAATCGAACCAGCTCTGACCTCGCAGACACCGACTGTCATGAAACGATCCGCTACGGCACCTGCCGCGCCACTGATCACCCTCCGCGAGGTGAAGCCGCTGAGTTTCATCTTCGAGAAGCCGCGCGCATTACCGCTCGACATATGCAACGAGATGATCCGCCGTTTCGAGGAACGCACCGATGAACAGTACCCCGGCCGCGTCGGCCAGACCGTGCAGCAGGAACTCGACATCAAGCGTTCGACCGACCTGGTGGTCAGCGGCAAGCAACACTGGCAGGACATCGATCGCGAGCTGTTTCGCTCGCTGGGACGGGCCATCCAGGAATTCCGCAACGCCTATCCCTTTTTCGGCGGGCCGTTCAAGGACAGCGGCTATGCCATCCAGCGCACCCTGCCCGGCGAGTTCTATCACTGGCACATCGACGGCGGCAGCCACGAATTCAGCCAGCGCCAGCTGGTAGCGGTCTGGTACCTGAACGATGTGCCCGGCCCCGGCGGGGCCACCGAGTTTTCCTGCCAGGACGTGCAGATCCAGCCCGAGGCCGGCAAGCTGCTGCTGTTCCCGCCGTTCTGGACCCACGAGCACCGCGGCGCCAGGCTCGAGCAGGGCGTCAAGTACATCGCCACCACCTGGGTCGTGTTCGCCTGAGCACCCGGCCCGGCATGCGCCTCATCGAGCCGAGCAGCGCAGACGAGTACCGGCAATACTATGACCTGCGCTGGCGCATCCTGCGCGCGCCCTGGGACCAGCCACGCGGCAGCGAGTGTGATGCGCAGGATGCCGGCAGCACCCATCTCATGCTGGTCGACGGTGGCGGCAAACCGCTGGCCGTGGGACGCCTGCATTTCAACACCATCCGCGAGGCGCAGATCCGCTTCATGGCGGTCGAGGTCGCACAGCAGCGCAGCGGCCTCGGCAGCCGGCTGCTCGATGCACTCGAGCACAGGGCGCACGCACTGGGCGCCTCACGCATCGTACTGGATGCACGGGAAACCGCGCTCGGCTTCTATCGCAAGCAGGGTTATGCGGTTGATGGCGCCGGACACACGCTGTTCAACCGTATCGCCCACGTGAAAATGAGCAAGCGGTTCGGCGGCAGCACCGCTCAGGGCAGGTAACCGGCACTGCGTGCCATGTCCCGGAGCGTTTCACGATCCGGGTAGTTCTCGGCGAGCTGCTCGCGGTGCAGCAGCCAGTCGGCGTACTCGGCAGCCTCGACGGGATCGCTGCCGTGGCAGCCCAGCACCGTGATCACCGCGGCACCGACCTTCCATGGCCCGTCACCGCGCAGTTCGCCCTGCACCAGGCAAACGCCCTCTTCACCCAGCCGGTCCCAGAACGGCCTGAAATAGACCAGTCCCGCCGGAGAAGCTGCGCCATTATTACGGGCATAGCCCGGGTCGAGAGACTGGCCCGGGCCATACGCGAAGCGTTCCAGTATGATGTGCCGGCGGCCATCGGGATAACGGATCAGTAAGGGCGCGGTAACGGAAAACAGGTCGGCCATGGGCAGTCAACGCACTCAGTTCGTCACCAGCTCGGTCTCCAGCATCTCGCCATTGCTATCGATGCGGATGCCGGTCACGCCCGGCGCCCGCGCGAGGATATAGGCGGACAGCAGCAGCAGCATCTTCTTGTTGTCCTGGTGCATGGCGGTGAGCATCTTGTCACCGACGATCTGACAGCGTTGTTCCAGGGTCGGGTTGTCCACCCAGTCGCGGCTCATCTGCCAGCCCTTGTCCATGTCGGCATCCAACTTGTCGAAGAAGTCACCCGCCTCGTTGATCAGCATATCCGGCACCTTGACCGGATAGACCTGTTCCTCTACCACCACGTTCAGAATCATGATTACCGCCCTGATTTTGGTTACACTGACTGTATCGTGATTATGTTACCGCATACCCGCCACCGGCTGCAGGACTGATTCATGCTCACCCGTATTAAGGGCGTGCTCGACCGCTCGCAACTCAATACCGTCGAACGGCTTATAGCCGGCGGACGCTTCGCCGACGGCCGCGGTTCGGCCGGCACGGCAGCACGGCGCGTCAAGCTGAACGAGGAACTGGCGCTGGACCCGGCACGCATGAGCGAACTCAACAACCTGGTGATGGGCAACCTGGTCCGGCACGCGGTATTCCGCAGCGCCGCCATGCCACGCAAGACCGCCACGCCCTACTACGCCCGCTACATGCACGGCATGGCCTACGGCGATCACGTCGACGACCCGATCATGGGCCAGGGTGACCTGTACCGGTCCGATGTGTCGGTAACGATCTTCCTGAATGAACCGCAGGACTACGACGGCGGCGAGCTCTGCATCCAGACCCCGTTCGGCGACCAGCAGGTCAAGCTGCCGGCTGGCGACGCCGTGATCTACCCCTCCTCCAGCATCCACCGCGTCGCCGAGGTGACTCGAGGCGAACGCCTCGTCGCCGTGAGCTGGATCCAGAGCCTGGTCCGCGAACCCGACCGGCGCACGCTGCTGCACGAACTGAACCAGGCACGCGAGGTATTGTTGCAGGAACAGCCCGATGCAGCGGAAACGGCGCAGGTCAACCAGTCCTATATCAACCTGGTGCGCATGTGGTCGGATGTGTGAATACTTGTCTCGCGCAAAGACGCAAAGAAACCAACATCGCGCAGAGGCGAACATCGAAAATCACTCCTAGACCGGACCGATGTTCATCGCCACCGACAGGCGCAGTTCCGGGCTGCGATTGACCGTGACCTCGTGCATCACCCCCGGGCCGAACATCACCAGCTTGCCTTCCCGGGGCTGAATGGTGATCGGTTCGTCATCATCGTACAGGATGAGTTCACCCGAGTTTGCGGGAACGCGGATGTAGTACACCGCCGAGAGCAGCTCGTCGTTCTCGTCGTGGTGATGCGGTGCCGTCACGTGCCCTGGCCCCATGGCGTTGAACCAGAACCCTGCCTTGAGCGTATCCGCGGCGACGTCCAGCCACAGTGCGGCCTGTTGCCGGAACACATCCAGCACCGCGGCAATCTCCGCTATGTCAGCCGTGGCGATGTAGGTATTCTCGAAACGGCCGGCAAAATGATGGGTCTGCCTGACCCGGTCGGTGCCGGACAATTCCAGAAACCGGGCGCACAGACGCTCGTTGAGTGCCGCCGGGTCTGGCAGTGTGAATTCGCGAAAACGCATGTGTTAGCCATCGATCAATTTTCAGAACGGGTATTTTATCCGCACATCCGGCTTTCCTGAAATCATCGGCCAGGCGTAGTGGCACGGGAAAATACCCTGTGGAATGCCTGTAAAATGCACGCCAGGTCGTGTCCGCACCTCTTCCGATGAGGGCAGTATTGCAATACAATTCCGCCTCAAAATTCTTTTCTCAAGTTGAATCAGGAGCATGAAAATGGCACTGGACGTAAACGGCAAGAGCATCGAGCTGGATGAGAACGGCAATCTCACCGACCCGACCGCCTGGGATGAGGATGTTGCGAAAGCACTGGCCGCCAAGGAAGGTATCGAGCTGACCGAGGCGCATTTCGATGTACTGAATTACCTGCGCTCGGAATACTTCGATAACAACGGCTCGCAGCCCATGGAGCGGGTGATCAACAAGAGCATGGCCAAGATCTGGGACAAGAAAGTCAGCAGCAAGGATCTCTTTGAACTGTTCCCCTTCGCCCCCAGCAAGCAGGGTAACCGGATCGCAGGTCTGCCATTCATCCTGCGCAAGGGCGGGTACTGACTGCAGACGGGCAAGCCGTCATTCAATAAACAATCGCCACAGAGAACACGGAGCTCGCAGAGTTTATTCATGCTTTTCCGTGCCATTGCTCACCATGGTGAGAATGCACACAAGCCTGCCAGCAGCAGGCAGCCACCTGAACACTGTGGTGTGAAAACCGGGTGCTTCAGGTTATGAATTTTCGCTGTGTACTCTGTGCCCTCTGTGGCAGATAGTTATTCGTCACGACACACAACAAAAAGCCGCACCCTTTCGGAATGCGGCTTTTTTATTGCTATTACGCCTGACTAGCGATGCGAACCCTTTTCGGTGTGCGCCATGTCAACCAGCTGGTTCGCCATGTCCATGTACTCCTGGCGGAAGCCCTTCAGCGGATGGCCTTCATCGGCGGCAAAGTAGTCCTTCATCTCCACGCCACTGGCATGCTCGTAATCGATGAATTTTTTCTGCATTTCCAGCAGTTTGGCGATCAGTTCCTGTTTATTGCTCATGATCTTCTCTCCGGATGCGAGTCAAGTCGTTGTAAATTCTTGAATAAGCGCAACTATAGCCAGTTGCCCGGGCACCGAACATATCCCATATGGGAAGCCGGCCGGAGGGCGTTACCTCATATGGCAGTTTGCCGGCGGCTAGTGGCGGCAGCCTCCGGCTACCTCAGCGGGTCTCAGCCTCGCGGCCAGGAATGTACCGCGCAACACCGGGTTGGCAACCCTCGCCAGGGACAAGGCGTCACCGGCAAGGCTATTCCTTTGCGTCGTTGACCGGCTTGATGCCCTTGTGCGGCAGGAACAGGCCGCAGCCGATGCTGCGCCCCTCGCCCAGTCCGAGCTGCTGCAGTCGCACCGACTGCTCCGGCTCGAGATCCGCCACCATCAGGCTGCGGGTGTGTACCGGTCCCTCCGGGAAACGCAGGGTGTGGCTGATGCCGCCCAGCATTTTGCGGCAATCGATGTCGATGGCCTGCAGCCCGTGTGCGGCTTCCTCCAGGAAGGACTGTTCATCGGTGTCGGCCCCGGTCATGACATAGCGCGAGAATAGCGTCGACAAACTGCTCAGCAGGAAAACTTCCGAGTCACCGACTTCAAGCGGATGGCCGTCGATATCGAGCCGCCGGCCGGTCAGCTTGCGCGCATC
>DATKZN010000152.1:0-34189 GCA_035527955.1 Gammaproteobacteria bacterium | reverse complement strand
TCGCCACCGCGCAGCTCCGACATCACCTTCGTGATCGCCGCCGTCAACGTCGTCTTCCCGTGATCCACGTGTCCAATCGTTCCCACATTCACGTGCGGCTTCGTTCGTTGAAATTTTTCCTTTGACACGACTGTATTCCTCTATGTTCGTCAGATTGAAAAAGCTCAGGATGCCTTCTTGACGACTGCCTCGGCGACGTTGGCCGGGGCCTCCGCGTATTTCTTGAACTGCATCGTATAGGTCGCACGACCCTGGGTCTGCGAGCGCAGCGAGGTCGAGTAGCCGAACATCTCGGCCAGCGGCACATCGGCATGCAGCAGCTTGATGCCGGCATTGTCCTCCATGCCGCCGATGATGCCGCGGCGGCGGTTCAGGTCGCCCATGACATCACCCATGTATTCTTCAGGAGTCTCCACCTCGACCGCCATGATCGGCTCGAGCAGCACCGGCTTCGCCTTCAGCGCACCCTCCCGGAATCCCATGGAACCGGCGATCTTGAACGCCATTTCGTTGGAGTCAACATCGTGGTACGAGCCGTCAAACAGGGTGACCTTAACATCAACTACCGGGTAACCGGCAACCACACCGTTTTGCAGCTGTTCCTGGATACCCTTGTCCACCGCCGGAATGTATTCCTTCGGCACCACGCCGCCCACGATGCCGTTGACGAATTCGTAGCCGATACCCGGCTCCTGCGGCTCCAGCTTGAGCCAGACATGGCCGTACTGGCCGCGGCCACCGGACTGGCGCACGAACTTGCCTTCTGCCTCGACCGGCTTGCGAATGGTCTCACGGTAGGCCACCTGCGGCGCGCCGACATTGGCCTCGACCTTGAATTCGCGCTTCATGCGCTCGACAATGATCTCGAGGTGCAGTTCACCCATACCGGAGATGATGGTCTGGCCGGATTCCTGGTCGGTGTGCACACGGAACGACGGGTCTTCCTGCGCCAGCTTCTGCAACGCGATACCCATCTTTTCCTGGTCGCTCTTGGTACGCGGCTCCACGGCCACGGAGATCACCGGCTCCGGGAATTCCATGCGCTCCAGCATGACCGAATGATCCAGTGCTGACAGTGTCGTGCCGGTCACGATGTCCTTCAGGCCGACGCAGGCCGCGATGTCGCCGGCGCGCACTTCCTTGAGTTCCTCGCGCTGGTTGGCATGCATCTGCAGGATGCGGCCGATGCGCTCCTTGTTGCCGCTGGCGGAGTTACGCACGCTGTCGCCGGATTTCATCACCCCGGAATAGACGCGGATAAAGGTCAGCGTACCGACGAACGGGTCGGTCGCGATCTTGAAGGCCAGCGCGGAGAAGGGCTCGCTGTCATCGGCATGACGTTCGACCGGCTGGTCGGAATCCAGGTCGATACCCTTGATGGCAGGAACCTCGGTAGGCGCCGGCATGTAATCGACGACGGCATCCAGCATGGCCTGCACACCCTTGTTCTTGAATGCGGAGCCGCACAGCATCGGCACGATCTCGAGATCGATGGTGCGCCGGCGCAGCGCAGTGCGGATTTCTTCCTCGTCCAGATTGCCCTGCTCGAGGTACTTCTCCATCAGCTCTTCGCTGGCCTCGGCCGCGGCCTCGAGCATCTTTTCACGCCATTTCCGGGCGGTTTCCAGCAACTCGGCCGGGATCTCCTCGTAGGTGAAGGCGGTACCCATGTCCTCCTCGCTCCACAGGATGGCCTTCATCTTGATCAGGTCGACGACGCCCCGGAACTTGTCTTCCGCGCCGATCGGGATCTGCACCGGCACCGGGCTGGCATGCAGGCGCTCGCGCAGCTGGCGCTCGACCTTGAAGAAATCAGCGCCGGCGCGGTCCATCTTGTTGACGAAGGCAAGGCGCGGCACCTTGTACTTGGTGGCCTGGCGCCAGACTGTTTCCGACTGCGGCTGCACGCCGCCGACCGCACAGTACAGCATGCAGGCGCCGTCCAGCACGCGCATGGAACGCTCCACCTCGATGGTAAAGTCGACGTGGCCGGGGGTATCGATGATGTTGATGCGGTGCATCGGATACTGCTTGCCCATGCCGGCCCAGAAACAGGTCGTGGCGGCGGAGGTAATGGTGATGCCGCGCTCCTGCTCCTGCTCCATCCAGTCCATGACCGCGGCACCATCGTGCACTTCGCCGATTTTGTGGCTCACACCCGTATAGAACAAGACACGCTCGGTCGTCGTGGTCTTGCCGGCATCGATGTGCGCGGAGATACCGATGTTCCGGTAGCGCTCGATGGGTGTGGTTCTGGGCACGGTTGTAGTCCTGGTCTCTGTCTATTGCGGCGTCTGCTTACCAGCGGTAATGCGAGAACGCCTTGTTGGCTTCCGCCATGCGGTGCGTATCTTCACGCTTCTTGACCGCGGCACCGCGGCTCTCGGCCGCATCCATCAGTTCACCGGCCAGGCGCAGCGGCATGGACTTCTCGCTGCGCTTGCGCGCGGCATCCAGTACCCAGCGCATGGCCAGCGTGGTACGGCGCACCGGGCGCACCTCGATCGGCACCTGGTAGGTGGCGCCACCGACGCGGCGGGACTTCACCTCGACCATCGGACGCACGTTGTCCAGTGCCTTGTCCAGCACTTCAACCGGGTCCTTGTTGCCCTTGCCGGCAATCTGGCTGAGCGCGCCGTAGATGATGCGCTCGGCAACTGACTTCTTGCCCGACTCCATGACCATGTTGATGAACTTGGCCAGCATCAGGTTCCCGTACTTGGGATCCGGCAGGATTTCACGTGAACCAATAACTCTTCTTCTGGACATTATGCTTTCTCAAATCGCTGTTCGTTGTTCGACCTGGACTATGACTTCGGACGCTTGGCACCGTACTTGGAGCGGCCCTGGCGGCGACTGGTGACACCGGAGGTGTCGAGGCTGCCGCGCACGGTGTGGTAACGCACACCCGGCAAATCCTTGACACGACCACCGCGGATCAGCACCACCGAGTGCTCCTGCAGGTTGTGGCCCTCGCCACCAATATAGGTGGTGACCTCGAAACCGTTGGTCAGCCGCACGCGCGCGACCTTGCGCAGCGCCGAGTTCGGCTTCTTCGGGGTCGTGGTGTAGACGCGCGTGCAGACACCGCGCTTCTGGGGACAGGCCTCCAGCGCCGGTACGGTACTTTTCTCCCGTTTACGGGAGCGCGGCTTGCGTACTAATTGATTGATTGTGGCCATTACTCAACAAAACCCCGAGAATTAGATCGAAATTATTCTGTAGCTGAAAACAAACGACAGGCCGGTAGGACCGGCCTGTCGAAAGGAGCGGAATTTTAGAAGCAGGGCACTGCCCTGTCAAGGTTGTTTTCTATTCTTCTGCAGAAGATTCGGCCGCGGAGGGCGCGGTCACGCCCTCCATTTGCCCCTCATCCACCGCATCCACGGCCGCCATTTCCTCGGATATATCCATGGGAATGACCTCGCGTTGACGGTGGCGCGCCGCGTGGTAGGCCAGGCCGGTACCGGCCGGGATCAGGCGGCCCACGATAACGTTCTCCTTCAGACCGCGCAGGGGATCGCGGCTGCCACGCACCGAGGCCTCCGTCAGCACCCGGGTGGTCTCCTGGAAGGAGGCCGCCGAGATGAAGGACTCGGTCGCCAGCGAGGCCTTGGTGATGCCCAGCAGCAGCGGCGTCCACTCGGCCGGTTGCTTGCCGCTCCGCTGCAGCACCTCGGTCTCCTCCAGAACGCGGGATTTTTCCACCTGTTCGCCCTTGAGGAAGCGACTTTCGTTGCCGTTGACGATCTCCACCTTGCGCAGCATCTGGCGCAGGATGACCTCGATGTGCTTGTCGTTGATTTTCACGCCCTGCAGCCGGTAGACGTCCTGGATCTCCTTGACCAGGTAGCCGGCCATGGTGGAGGTCCCCAGCAGACGCAGGATGTCATGGGCGCCGGGCTCGCCGTCGACCAGGGTCTCGCCCTTCTCGATATGCTCGCCCTCGAAGATGGTGACATGGCGCCACTTCGGGATCAGTTCCTCGTGGGTCTCGCCCTCGGCGGCGGTGATGATCACCCGCTGCTTGCCCTTGGTATCCTTGCCGAAGCCGACCGTACCTGAGATTTCTGCCAGAATGGCAGGCTCCTTCGGCTTGCGCGCCTCGAACAGGTCGGCCACGCGGGGCAGACCACCGGTGATGTCACGGGTTTTTGACGATTCCTGCGGAATACGCGCGATGACGTCACCCACGCACACCTCGGCGCTGTCCTCCAGCCCGACCACCGCGCCGGACGGCAGGAAGTACTGCGCATCCAGATCCGTACCGGCCAGCTTGAGCGACTTGCCCTTGGTATCGACCAGCTTGACCATCGGGCGCAGGTCCTTGGCGGCACTGCCGCGGGACTTGGGATCGGTGATCACCAGGCTGGTCAGGCCGGTCACCTCGTCGGTGGACTCCTGAACGGTAACGCCGTCGATAAAGTCCGAGAAGCGGGCGACACCGGCCACCTCGGTGACGATCGGGTGGGTGTGCGGGTCCCAGGTCGCGATGACGCTGCCGCCCTTCACCGCGTCGCCGTCGGCGGCGCTGATCACGGAACCGTACGGGACCTTGTAGCGCTCGCGCTCGCGGCCGAACTCGTCCACCAGGCCGATTTCACCGGAACGCGACACCGCGACCAGGTTGCCGTGGCGGTTGCTGACCGTCTTGATATTGTGCAGGCGAACGGTACCGCCGGATTTCACCTCGACGCTGTTGACAGTGGCGGCACGGCTGGCGGCACCACCGATGTGGAAGGTACGCATGGTCAGCTGCGTGCCCGGCTCCCCGATGGACTGCGCGGCGATCACGCCGATGGCCTCGCCGCCGTTGACCATGTGGCCACGCGCCAGGTCGCGACCGTAGCAGGCGGCGCACACGCCGTAGCGGTTGTCGCAGGTAATCGGCGAACGCACCTTCAGCTCGTCGACGCCCAGCGCCTCCAGCTGGTCGACCCACTCCTCGTCGAGCAGGGAGTTGCGCGCTGCCACCACCTCGTCGCTGCCGGGGCGCAGCACGTCCTCGGCCGTCAGGCGGCCCAGCACGCGTTCGCGCAGCGGTTCCACCACATCACCGCCTTCGACCAGCGGCGTCATGTACAGCCCCTCTTCGGTGCCGCAGTCATCGCCGATGATGACCAGGTCCTGCGCCACGTCGACCAGGCGGCGGGTCAGGTATCCGGAGTTGGCGGTCTTCAGCGCCGTATCGGCGAGACCCTTGCGCGCACCGTGCGTGGAGATGAAGTACTGCAGCACATCCAGGCCTTCGCGGAAGTTCGCCGTGATCGGCGTCTCGATGATGGAGCCGTCCGGCTTCGCCATCAGGCCGCGCATACCGGCCAGCTGACGGATCTGGGCGGCGGAACCACGCGCGCCGGAATCGGCCATCATGTATACGGAATTGAATGACGGCTGCCTGACCTTGTTGCCCTTGGCGTCAATCTTTTCCTCGTGTCCAAGCACCTCCATCATTGCCTTGGCAACCTGCTCGTTGGTGCGCGACCAGATATCGACCACCTTGTTGTAGCGTTCGCCCATGGTGACCAGGCCGGAGGTGTACTGGTTCTCGATCTCCAGCACCTCGTCCTCGGCATCCTCGAGGATCTTCGCCTTGACCTCGGGAATGGTCATGTCGTTGATGCCGAACGAGACCGCGGAGCGGGTGGCGTAGGTAAAGCCCATGTACATCAACTGGTCAGCGAAGATCACGGTCTCCTTCAGGCCGACGCGGCGATAGCAGGCATTGATCAGGCCGGAGATCGCCTTCTTGGTCATGTCGCGGTTGACCAGGTCGAAGGTCAGCCCGCCGGGCAGGATCTCGGACAGCAGCGAACGGCCCACGGTAGTCTCCACCAGGCCCTTCACCTTTTGCGCCTCGCCGTTTTCGTCGAGTTCATAGCGCGGAATGCGCACCCTGACGCGCGCATGCAGCGATACCGCGCCGGTCGAGTAGGCACGGTGCACCTCGGAAACATCGGCGAACACCATGCCCTCGCCCTTGGCATTGATCGACTCGCGGGTCAGGTAATACAGACCGAGCACCACGTCCTGCGACGGCACGATGATCGGCTCGCCGTTGGCGGGTGACAGGATGTTATTGGACGACATCATCAGCGCACGCGCTTCCAGCTGCGCCTCGATCGACAGCGGCACGTGCACGGCCATCTGGTCGCCGTCGAAGTCGGCGTTGAACGCGGCGCACACCAGCGGATGCAGCTGGATCGCCTTGCCCTCGATCAGCACCGGCTCGAAGGCCTGGATGCCGAGGCGATGCAGGGTCGGCGCGCGGTTCAGCATGACCGGGTGCTCGCGAATCACATCCTCGAGGATATCCCAGACTTCCGGGCCCTCGCGCTCGACCAGTTTCTTCGCCGCCTTGATGGTGGTTGCCAGCCCGCGCAGCTGCAGCTTGCTGAAGATGAACGGCTTGAACAGCTCCAGCGCCATGCGCTTGGGCAGGCCGCACTGGTGCAGCTTGAGCGTCGGACCGACCACGATCACGGAACGGCCGGAGTAATCGACGCGCTTGCCGAGCAGGTTCTGGCGGAAGCGGCCCTGCTTGCCCTTGATCATGTCGGCCAGCGACTTGAGCGGGCGTTTGTTGGTGCCGGTGATGGCGCGGCCGCGGCGGCCGTTGTCGAGCAGCGCGTCGACGGATTCCTGCAGCATGCGCTTCTCGTTGCGCACGATGATGTCCGGCGCGCTCAGCTCCAGCAGACGCTTGAGGCGGTTGTTGCGGTTGATGACGCGGCGGTACAGGTCGTTCAGGTCGGAGGTCGCGAAGCGGCCGCCGTCAAGCGGCACCAGCGGACGCAGTTCCGGCGGCAGCACCGGCAGCACTGTCAGCACCATCCACTCCGGACGGTTGCCGGAATCGAGGAAGGACTCGATCAGCTTGAGGCGCTTGGTGATGCGCTTGAGCTTGGTCTCGGACTTGGTGGAATTGCCTTCCTCGCGCAAGTTGGCCGCCTCGACATGCAGATCGAGGCCCTTGAGCAGCTCGTAGACGGCCTCGGCGCCCATACGCGCGTCGAATTCGTCACCGTTTTCCTGGATGGCATCGAGGTAGGCCTCATCGGTCAGCAACTGGCCGCGCTCCAGCGTGGTCATGCCGGGATCGACCACTGCGTAGGCCTCGAAATACAGCACACGCTCGATGTCGCGCAGTGTCATATCGAGCAGCAGGCCGATACGCGAGGGCAGTGACTTCAGGAACCAGATATGCGCGGCGGGGCTGGCGAGCTCGATGTGGCCCATGCGCTCGCGGCGCACCTTGGCGAGCGTGACTTCCACGCCGCACTTCTCGCACACAACGCCGCGGTGCTTGAGGCGCTTGTACTTGCCGCACAGGCACTCGTAGTCCTTCACCGGTCCGAAGATCTTGGCACAGAACAGGCCGTCAC
Source organism: Gammaproteobacteria bacterium (assembly GCA_035527955.1). Lineage (GTDB taxonomy): Bacteria > Pseudomonadota > Gammaproteobacteria > UBA9214 > UBA9214 > UBA9214. The sequence goes on along the minus strand of DATKZN010000152.1, from coordinate 26,804 downwards.
GTTCCGGCTTGAAGGTGCGGTAATTGATCGTCTCCGGCTTCTTGACCTCGCCATACGACCAGGAACGGATCATGTCGGGTGAAGTCAGGCTGATTCGAATGGCATCGAAGTCATCGTTGTGGCCTTGCGGTTTCAGTAAATTCAGTAAGTCTTTCATCATCTCTCCTGCACGTGGAGTGTCGCGTTACCGGCGAACCGGCTGCTGATATTCCTGTTGCATGTTCCTGTAGCTAGTCCTGTTCCAGCTCGATGTTGAGCCCGAGGGAGCGAATTTCCTTCACCAGCACGTTGAAGGACTCCGGCATACCGGCGTCCATGTGATGGTTGCCGTCCACGATGTTCTTGTACATCTTGGTACGTCCGTTCACGTCGTCGGACTTGACAGTCAGCATCTCCTGCAGCGTGTAGGCGGCGCCGTAGGCTTCCAGCGCCCATACCTCCATCTCGCCGAAGCGCTGACCACCGAACTGCGCCTTGCCGCCGAGCGGCTGCTGGGTGACCAGGCTGTAGGGACCGGTGGAACGGGCATGCATCTTGTCATCAACCAGGTGATTGAGCTTCAGCATGTACATGTAACCGACCGTGACCTGTCGATCGAAGGCATCACCGGTGCGGCCATCGAACAGCGTGGTCTGGCCGCTGGCTGGCAGGTCCGCCAGCTCCAGCATGTACTTGATCGCCGCCTCCGGCGCACCGTCGAATACCGGCGTAGCCATCGGCACGCCCTTCACCAGGTTCCTTGCCAGGTTGATGATGTCCGCATCGCTCAGCGAGTTCAGGTCTTCCTTGCGACCGCTGGAATTGTAGATCTTGTCGAGGAAGACACGGATGTCCGCCACCTTCTGCTGTGCCTCCAGCATCTTGCCGATCTTGATGCCGAGTCCCTTCGCGGCCCAGCCGAGGTGCGTCTCCAGCACCTGGCCGATGTTCATGCGCGATGGCACACCGAGCGGGTTCAGCACGATATCGACGGCGGTGCCGTCAGCGGTGAACGGCATGTCCTCCACCGGCTGGATCATCGAGATAACGCCCTTGTTACCGTGCCGGCCGGCCATCTTGTCGCCCGGCTGCACGCGGCGCTTCACCGCCAGGTATACCTTGACCATCTTCAGCACGCCCGGCGCCAGGTCATCGCCGGTGGTCAGCTTGTTGCGCTTGTCTTCCAGGCGTTGCTCGAAGTCCTTGCGCAGCTGCTTGAGATGTTCCGCGGCCCGCTCCAGGTCGGCGTTGGCCTCCTCGTTGCGCAGGCGGATCTCGAACCACTTGTCGCGACCGACGTCGGCCAGGTAGTCCTTGGTGATCTTGCTTCCGGCGGCCAGTTTGTTCGGCCCGCCCTCGGCCAGCTTGCCGGCGAGCAGGATGGCGACACGCTCGTAGACGTCGTCTTCCATGATACGCAACTGGTCGTTCAGGTCCTTGCGGATCGCAGCCAGCTGCTCGTCCTGGATCTGCAGCGCGCGGGCGTCCTTTTCCACGCCGTCGCGCGTGAACACCTGCACGTCGATGACGGTGCCATCCATGCCGCTGGGCACACGCAGCGAGGTGTCCTTCACATCGGATGCCTTCTCGCCGAAGATGGCGCGCAGCAGCTTCTCTTCCGGTGTCAGCTGGGTCTCGCCCTTCGGCGTTACCTTGCCGACCAGGATGTCGCCCGGCTTCACCTCGGCGCCGATATACACGATACCGGACTCGTCGAGCTTGGCGAGCGCGCTTTCACCGACGTTCGGGATGTCACCGGTGATCTCCTCGGAACCCAGCTTGGTGTCGCGGGCCACCGAGGTCAGCTCCTCGATGTGGATGGTGGTGAAGCGGTCTTCCTCCACCACGCGCTCGGAGATGAGGATGGAATCCTCGAAGTTGTAGCCGTTCCATGGCATGAACGCGACCAGGAGGTTCTGGCCCAGCGCCAGTTCGCCGAGGTCGGTACTCGGGCCGTCGGCGAGCACGTCGCCGCGTGCGATCACGTCACCCGGGCGCACCAGCGGACGCTGGTTGATACAGGTGTTCTGGTTGGAACGCGTGTACTTGGTCAGATTGTAGATGTCGACACCCGGCTCGCCGGCCACGGTCTCCCGGTCGTTGATCTTGACCACGATGCGGCCCGCGTCGACAGAATCCACCACGCCGCCGCGCCGCGCGACCACGGTCACGCCGGAGTCGATCGCCACGGTGCGCTCGATACCGGTGCCCACCAGCGGTTTCTCGGTTATCAGCGTCGGCACTGCCTGGCGCTGCATGTTCGAACCCATCAGCGCGCGGTTGGCGTCGTCATGTTCCAGGAACGGAATCAGCGCCGCCGCGACCGATACGATCTGCTTCGGCGAAATATCGATGTAGTCCACCTTGTCCGGTATCGAGGTCGTGAATTCGTTCTTGTGACGGCAGGTCACCAGGTCTTCGGTGAGGTTGTTCTTCGCATCGACGGTGGCATTCGCCTGCGCAATGATGTACTGGCCTTCCTCGATGGCAGACAGGTACACGATCTTGTCGGTGACGCGGGCGTTATCCACCTTCTGGTACGGTGTTTCCAGGAAGCCGTATTCGTTGGTGCGCGAATACACGGCCAGCGAGTTGATCAGGCCGATATTCGGGCCTTCCGGCGTCTCGATCGGGCAGACGCGGCCGTAATGGGTCGGGTGCACGTCGCGCACCTCGAAGCCGGCACGCTCGCGGGTCAGGCCGCCCGGGCCAAGCGCGGACACGCGGCGCTTGTGGGTAACCTCGGACAGCGGGTTGTTCTGATCCATGAACTGCGACAGCTGGCTGGAGCCGAAGAATTCCTTCACGGCGGCGGCCACCGGCTTGGCATTGATCAGTTCCTGCGGCATCAGGCTCTCGGATTCCGCCAGGCTCAGGCGTTCCTTGACGGCGCGCTCCACGCGCACCAGGCCGATGCGGAACACGTTCTCGGCCATTTCGCCGACGCAGCGGATACGGCGGTTGCCGAGGTGGTCGATATCATCGACATAACCGTTGCCGTTGCGGATGTCCACCAGTGTCCTGAGGACATGCAGGATGTCGGAACCGTAGCCCTGGATGGCCTTCTTCAGACCGCCCCAGGTCATGTTGTCGCCGGTGGCGCCGGCGGCGCGTGCCAGCTGCAGGATGTTCGCGTCGATATTCGCGAGAGAAACCTCGTGCGCATCGTTTTTCGGCTTCAGTTTGCCTTCCAGCTCGCTGATGAGATACACGTCGTCGATCAGGATACCAGGGCCGGTCACCTCGTCGCGGCCGATGCGACGGTTGAACTTCATGCGGCCGACCGCGGACAGGTCGTAGCGATCGCTGGTGAAAAACAGGTTGCGGAACAGGTTCTGCGCGGCGTCCTTGGTCGGCGGTTCGCCAGGGCGCATCATGCGGTAGATCTCCACCATGGCCTCCAGCTCGTTGGTAGACGGATCGATACGCAAGGTGCTGGAAATATACGGGCCGCGATCGAGATCGTTGACATACAGCGTGCTGAGTTCCTTGACACCGGCGTCGACCAGCTTGGCGAGTATCTCCTTGGTGATTTCGTCGTTGGCGGTGGCGATGATCTCGCCGGTTTCCTTGTCGATGATATTGCGCGCGATGATCTTGCCGATGAGGTAATCCTCCGGCACCACCAGCGACTTTACGCTGGCCTTGTCGAGCTCGCGGATATGTCGCGCGGTAACGCGCCGGCCTTCCTCGACGATAATCTTGCCTTTCACCTTGATCTCGAAGCTGGCCACCTCGCCACGCAGGCGTTCGGCCACCAGGTCGAGCTTGATTTCATTCTTGGTGAAATGGAACGTGTTGGTCTCGAAGAACAGGTCGAGAATCCGTTCATTGTCGTAACCCAGCGCGCGCAGCAGGATGGTCGCCGGCAGCTTGCGGCGGCGATCGATGCGCACGAAAACGCAGTCCTTCGGGTCGAATTCCATGTCCAGCCAGGAACCGCGGTAGGGAATCACGCGCGCCGAGAACAGCAGCTTGCCGGAGGAATGGGTCTTGCCCTTGTCGTGATCGAAGAACACGCCCGGCGAGCGGTGCAGCTGGGAGACGATCACGCGCTCGGTACCGTTGATCACGAACGTGCCGTTCTCCGTCATCAGCGGCAGTTCGCCCATGTAGACTTCCTGCTCCTTGATGTCCTTGATCTTTTTCGCGTCGGCCGGCGACTCCTTGTCATAGATGATCAGGCGTACCAGCGCGCGCAGCGGCGCCGCGTAGGTCAGCCCGCGCAGCTGGCATTCCTTCACATCGAAGGCGGGCTCGCCGAGGCGGTAGTTGACGTAGTCAAGTGCGGCGTTGCCGGAATAGCTGACAATCGGAAAAACCGAACTGAATGCGGCATGCAGGCCCCGGTCGTCGCGTGACTCGGGATGCTTGTCGGCTTGCAGGAAGTCACGGTAGGACTCGATCTGGGTCGCCAGCAGATACGGCACCTCCAGTATGCTGTGGCGCTCGCCAAAGTCCTTGCGAATGCGTTTCTTCTCGGTGTAGCTGTAAGCCATCGGTTTTCCTCTCCAGTAAAGATGAAGAAATCTGTGTCAGTGCCGCGCGTCTGGCGCCAGGCACGGACAGGGGCTGCACGTTATGTGCAGCGTCCTTTCGTATTCAACAAGCAGGAACAGGCCGGACGCATGTCCTGCGTCCAGCCCGCCCTGTATTCCCGGGTTTGCTGTAATCACAAATCGATTACGCGCGACCCGCTTATTTAAGCTCTACGGTAGCGCCGGCTTCCTCGAGCTGTTTCTTGATGTCGGCGGCGGCGTCCTTGGAAGCAGCTTCTTTCACTGTCGACGGTACACCTTCCACCATGTCCTTGGCTTCCTTCAGGCCCAGGCCGGTGATCGCGCGGACGGCCTTGATGACGCCGACCTTGTTTTCACCGAAGCTGGTCATGACGACGTCGAACTCTGTCTGCTCTTCCGCGGCGGCGGCTTCACCACCTGCAGCCGGTGCGGCAACCGCGACGGCGGCGGCAGCGGACACGCCGAATTTCTCTTCCATGGCAGAGATCAGACCAACAACGTCCATCACCGACATATTTGCAATTGTTTCCAGAATCTCTTCTTGTGAAACGGCCATTTCGAATACTCCTGTCTGTAATCTTTGAATAAATTGAATGTGCTTATGCTGCCTGCTTGGCGTCTCGCACTGCTGCCACGGTACGCACCAGCTTGCCCGGGACCTCGTTGAGGGTCTGGACCAGCTTGGTGATCGGGGCCTGCATCACGGACATCAGCATGCTGATAGCCTGGTCGCGGGTCGGGAGCTTGGCCAGCTTGTCGATCTCGGTTGGCTCAAGCAGTTCACCGCCGACGGACAGCATGGTGACCTTGAACTTGTCGTTTGCCTTGGCAAAGTCCTTGGTCACACGCGCGGCCGCACCCGGATCCTCCTGCGAAAACGCCAGGATCAGCGGGCCGGTCAGCCGCTCGCTCATGCATGCGAAGTCAGTACCTTCCAGGGCACGACGGGCCAGCGTATTCTTCACGACGCGCAGGTAGACATTGTCTTCACGCGCCTTGACTCGCAGGCTGGTCAGCTGTTCGACCGTCAGTCCGCAATACTCCGCGGCAACGGCCGAGAATGCCCCTTTGGCAACCTCGGCTACTTCAGCAACAACAGCCTTTTTCTCTTCAAGAGTTAACGCCATTGTGTTTACCTCTTCAGGAATTCACACCCGGGACGCGCCCGCATGTTTCCTTCCCGTTCATTGACATCACGCCGGCAACTGCCCGGCGCACTCATTTAGTGATCTACAGACAGGGTCGCTATCGGCATGGCCCAGGCCAGTTTCTCGACCGGTTCCCGGTCTCACCTGCTCCTGCCTATCGCGACACTCGTATATCCCTGTACGTCGATATACTGTCATGCGCTCACCCTCTGCGCAGGCTGCCTGCCGGTGGCAGACAATTAAACGCAGCTCACGCCGCGTACCTGCGGTCTTTGACGGCTTCCGGCACAGGGCCGATAGCGCCAAATCTTCTACTCCCTCACCCTGGGGGGGAGGGAGTAATAATGATAAAAAGCCTTAACTCAAGGTCGCCTGGTCGATCTGTAACCCCGGCCCCATGGTTGTCGAGACCGATACCTTCTTCATATATACGCCCTTGGCGGACGCCGGCTTGACCTTGTTCAGGTCCGCCAGCAGCGCGACGAGGTTTTCCTTCAGGGCGTTGATCTCGAAATCGACACGACCGATAGCGCAGTGGATGATGCCCGCCTTGTCGGCGCGGTAGCGCACCTGACCGGCCTTGGCGTTCTTCACCGCGGTGGCCACGTCCGGCGTTACCGTGCCGACTTTCGGGTTCGGCATCAGGCCGCGCGGGCCCAGGATCTGGCCCAGCGCGCCGACCACGCGCATGGCGTCGGGCGATGCGATCACGACATCGAAGTCCATGACGCCTTTCTTTACCTGTTCCGCGAGATCTTCGAAGCCCACGATATCGGCGCCGGCGGCCTTCGCGGCTTCGGCGTTCGCGCCCTGCGTGAATACGGCAACACGCACGGTCTTGCCGGTGCCGTTCGGCAGCACGGTGGCACTGCGCACGGCCTGATCGGATTTGCGCGGATCGATGCCGAGGTTGACGCTGACGTCAACCGATTCCTTGAACTTCACGCTGGACAGATCCTGCAGCAGGCGCAGGGCCTCGTCGATCGGATACTGCCTGCCGCGATCGATCTTTTCCCGGATGACTTTTGCCCGTTTTGTCAGTTTGGCCATGATCGCTTACTCCTTCACATCAAGGCCCATACTGCGGGCACTTCCGGCGATGATACGTACAGCCGCTTCCATGTCCGCGGCGTTCAGGTCAGGCATCTTGGTGGTGGCTACCTCTTCCAGCTGGGCGCGCGTCACGCTGCCGACCTTGACGGTGTTTGGCGTACTCGAGCCCTTCGGGACACCGGCGATCTTCCGCAACAGCACCGACGCCGGAGGTGTCTTGGTGATGAAGGAAAAACTGCGATCGCTGTAGACCGTGATGACCACCGGGATCGGAAGATTCTTCTCCAGGCTCTGCGTCTGCGCGTTGAACGCCTTGCAGAACTCCATGATGTTGACGCCGTGCTGACCCAGCGCCGGACCGACCGGCGGACTCGGGTTGGCAGCACCGGCAGGCACCTGCAGCTTGATATAGGCCACTATTTTCTTTGCCATGCTTACTCCTGTGGGTACAAGCGCCTCGCGGCTCCCCTGTTGCTACAAAAACCTGCAGGAGCGCTTCTCAAGCGCGATCTTCGGATTTTCGAAGATCATCGCGGATGAGATCCACTCCTGCACCAAATAATAATTACGCCTTCTCCACCTGGCCGAACTCGAGTTCGACCGGTGTCGAGCGACCGAAGATCAGGACCGAGACCCGCAGCCGGCTCTTTTCATAATTGACTTCTTCCACCACGCCGTTGAAGTCGTTGAACGGCCCGTCGGTGACGCGCACCACCTCGCCGACCTCGAACAGCACCTTCGGCCGCGGCTTCTCCGCGCCTTCCTGCACGCGCTGCAGGATGGCATCGGCCTCGCGCTGGGTGATCGGCGCGGGCCGATCGCTGGTTCCGCCGATAAAGCCAAGCACCTTGGGCGCATCCTTGACCAGGTGCCAGGTGTCCTCGTTCATGTCCATCTGCACCAGCACATAGCCCGGGAAGAACTTGCGCTCGCTCTTGCGCTTTGCGCCCTCGCGCATCTCGACCACTTCCTCGGTCGGCACCAGGATGTCGCCGAACGCATCCTGCATTTGCGCGCGTGCAATGCGTTCTTCCAGCGCACGCTTGACCTGGTTCTCAAACCCCGAATAGGCCTGTACGACATACCACTGAAATGACATCGTCAGCCTCCCTGGCCAGTCAGTAACTTGATTGCCCAGAGCAGGACCATGTCCAGCAGCCACAGGGCTATACCGACCAGCAATACGATAAACAGCACGGCCAGCGTGGTCTGCACGGTTTCCGCACGCGTCGGCCAGACCACGCGCCGCACCTCGGACTGCGCACCGGTCACGAAACCGAGCACGCCCTTGCCCATGCTGGACTGCGCCGCGATGAACACGGCAACGCCCGCAACCGCGAGCAGGCCGAGCACGCGCACCACCAGCAACTGGTCCCCGAAGTAGTAGAAAGCACCGATGCCGCCGGCCAGCAACAGCACCGCCAGCGTCATCTTCAGGCCATCGAACCGGCTAACTTCTGTTTCAACCTTTGCATTCATATGATGAATAAGCGGGGTCGCGCCCCTGAGTCCAGCTTCTTGTGTGCGCCAACATGACGGGTTCTGACCGGTCTGCCTTTAATGGCAGGCCAGGAGGGAATCGAACCCCCAACCTGCGGTTTTGGAGACCGCCGCTCTGCCAATTGAGCTACTGGCCTAGATACCCGTCAAACCCGTTATTCGATAATCTTCGACACCACGCCGGCACCGACCGTGCGTCCGCCCTCGCGAATCGCGAAGCGCAGCCCGTCTTCCATCGCAATCGGCGCAATCAGCGACACCGTCATCTTCACGTTGTCGCCCGGCATCACCATCTCCACTCCTTCCGGCAGATCCACCGCACCCGTCACGTCCGTCGTGCGGAAATAAAACTGCGGACGGTAATTGCTGAAAAACGGCGTATGGCGACCACCCTCTTCCTTGCTCAGCACGTACACCTCGCACTCGAACTTCGTGTGCGGCTTGATGCTGCCCGGCTTGCACAACACCTGGCCACGCTCCACTTCCTCGCGCTTCGTGCCGCGCAGCAATACACCCACGTTGTCGCCCGCCTGCCCCTGGTCCAGCAACTTGCGGAACATCTCGACACCCGTGCACGTCGTCTTCATCGTCGGGTTGATCCCCACAATCTCGATCTCGTCGCCAACCTTCACAATCCCGCGCTCGATACGACCCGTTACCACCGTGCCGCGGCCCGATATCGAAAACACATCCTCCACCGGCATCAAAAATCCACCGTCTATCGCACGCTCCGGCTCCGGTATGTAACGATCCATCTCCTCGACCAGCTTCACAATCGACGGCACACCAATCTCGCTCGTGTCACCCTCCAGCGCCTTCAGGGCAGATCCCGTCACAATCGGCGTGTCATCCCCCGGAAAATCATACTTGTCCAGCAACTCCCGGATCTCCATCTCAACCAGCTCCAGAAGCTCCGCATCGTCAACCATGTCCGCCTTGTTCATGTACACCAGAATGTACGGAACACCTACCTGACGACTCAGCAATATGTGCTCGCGCGTCTGCGGCATCGGTCCGTCCGCCGCACTCACCACCAGGATCGCTCCGTCCATCTGCGCCGCACCCGTGATCATGTTCTTCACATAATCCGCATGCCCCGGACAATCCACGTGCGCGTAGTGACGCGCCTCCGACTCGTACTCCACGTGCGCCGTCGCAATCGTAATGCCGCGCGCACGCTCTTCCGGCGCATTGTCAATCTGGTCATAGGCCTTGAATTCGCCACCGCGCAGCTCCGACATCACCTTCGTGATCGCCGCCGTCAACGTCGTCTTCCCGTGATCCACGTGTCCAATCGTTCCCACATTCACGTGCGGCTTCGTTCGTTGAAATTTTTCCTTTGACATCGCGCCTGACTCCCCTTACGGTTTGTGCGTGTTACCTTATATATATACAGCTTGCAACTGATCCAACCCTGCTTAACGGTATGGAGCCCATAACCGGATTTGAACCGGTGACCTCTTCCTTACCAAGGAAGTGCTCTACCGACTGAGCTATATGGGCAATAATCCCTGTCATACTGGAGCGGGTGATGGGAATCGAACCCACACCATCAGCTTGGAAGGCTGAGGTTCTACCGTTGAACTACACCCGCCTGTCACAAAATCCGACGCCAGGCATGACTACCTGACCCTGCTATCCAACAACATTTGGTGGAGGGGGGAGGATTTGAACCTCCGAAGGCTGAGCCGTCAGATTTACAGTCTGATCCCTTTGACCACTCGGGAACCCCTCCAAAAATGCAAGCCCGCTATTGTCTTGCAGGCTCATGCAAGAGTCAACAGGCATACCGCGATTGAATGCAGGTAATGCCCCACGTTAGTATCAGGCCTGTGCCGGATTGCTTTGACAGGGAAGACTGCTATAAATGAGAATGAATGCCGTGCAACTCTTTACAGTGGCAGAACGAGTCACCCGAATGACAGCCATGCCAATGTTTATCATACAAATTAGAGGGAATTGCCATGGAAAAGAGGCTGTATTTCCTGATACCCGACCGGGCACAGGCCCTCGCTGTCGTCGATAACCTGGTCGGACAAGGCATCGGCATAGACAATATACACGCCATCGGCGACCAGCATACCCGGATGGACGGCCTGCCCGGGACACGCGGCCGCGGATCACCAGCTGGAATCAGCTCCGCGCAGCAGCTGGCGTGGAATGCCAATACCATCTGCTTTGCCATCGCAGTGGTCGCCACGTTCCTGGCGCCTGTGTTTGTCGGGCTGAGCGGGTGGTTGCTGCTGCCGGTCGTCATCATGGCCGCCAATTTTCTGACTGGATTCTACCTGAACAGCGCCGCCAACAAGGAATTGAACGAGTTTCGCGATGCCGTCGCACACGGCGAGATCCTGCTGGTCGCCGACGTCCCAGAACTCCGTGTCATCGAGGTCGAACAGGAAATCCAGCGCCACCATCCGGCAGCCACCAGCAGCGCCAGCCCGGACTGGGACGCCCACGCCATCGGACAATAATTTATATTTATATTCAGTTAGTTATAATGCTCAGTGGCAGAAGCGCCCATGCCCGGCCCGTTCACCCAGCAGCATATTGAATACCTCGGCGCTGACATGGATCAGCTGCTCATGGTCACCCGCCTCGAAATAGATATCCGGCTGTTCCGCAATCAGATCATCGACCAGGGTTTCGATGCCGTAGGCCGGACCCAGCGCCGGCAGCGCACCGATCTCACAGTCCCGGAACAGCTGTCCCAGCTCGCTCTCTGTAGCCAGCCCGAGGTTGCGGTTCATCTGACGATGCAGCTCGCCAAGGTCGACCTGGCGGGTGGCCGGTAACACCACCATCACGTAACCCAGGTCATCCTCCAGGATCACCGACTTGGCGAGCCGGCTGCCGGGGATATGCGAGGCCTGCGCACTCTCTCCGCTGGTCGAGGTATGCGGGTGTGAAAGGATGTCGTATTCGACCCCATGCTCGGCCAGGTAATTCGAAATTGTGGATGCGATCGCCATGCCCATATCCTCCGCAGACTGTGTCAGTACGAGTATAGATCACGGCCCGCGAACTGCCTGTCGCTACCAGGACCCGGAGACTGTATTCCCCGACTCCGGGCAGGTGAATTCGCCGTTACCGGCCAGCGTGCCCGCGGCAGGGAAAGATCGCCTCATCCGCTACAACTGCGCACGCAATGCTGCAAGCCGGCGCATCCAGTCTGTCAATTCATCCAGCGCAAAGGCCGCATTGGCAGGACTGGGGTTTGGCGTCACGAAAACCCGGCTGGCACCAATCGACAACGGCTGCAGACCCCAGTCGAGCGGCACGCGCATCGCTTCGCCGTACCTGAAGTAATTCCGGCAGGCCTGCTTGCCCTGGAACCAGGCGATGCGCGGCGAACATTCCGCCAGCCGCGCCTTCAGCTGCGGCGCCCAGGCCCGGTAATCCGCCGCGCGCAGGTCGCGCCCACCGGCGGTTGGACGCTTCACAACATCTGTGAAACCGATGCCATCGCGCTCGAACACCCGTTGCATGGCCTCGACACCCGGCACGACCGGCGCCTGCAGCAGGCCGCTGGCATTCAGTGCGCGCCAGAAGCGATTGCGCGGGTTGGCGAAGTAGAAACCGGCATGTACCGACGGCAGCGACGGGTTGAGACCGATAGAAACGATGTCGAGGCCGGGGCGGAGGTAGTCCGGAAGGGTTTCGAGTTTCATTTGGCGATTGAACATTCCTTCCGGATCAAATCAGCCTCGCGCAGAGACGCAAAGCCGCAGAGAACACAGCGCCACCGAGTACACCGGGGCCACAGAGGTTTAATATCATTCCCCTGACATGGATGAGACCTGCAGGAGCGCTCCGCGAGCGCGATCTTTTTCCCGTGTAAATTATAAAGCATGGTTACTTAACAACGGTTTCGCCCTGTCAGGCGAGCCCTTTTACGAAGTCCATGGACGGACTTCGTAAAAGTACCTTAAAGAAAGGCGGCCCCGAAGGCTTGCTCGTACTTCCATGTACATCGCGCATGACGGTAAGAAAACCCTGTCTCTAAATCATATCAATTGCGTTTTGATTTAAATCTCCATAATGTACGAAAGGTACTCACTAGCTGATTGAGCCTACTCCAAATCATTGATGTTTTCGTCAACCAACATCCTTTTCAAAAGGACCATTCGTTCGCCGAATTGTAATCAGGTGGCCAGACAAATCGACAAGGGCGTTGAGTTGATTGACGAAATAGAAGGGACGGGCACGCCTGCGGCCAAAGGTTGCCGCGTCAAATACTGCGCCCGCATGTATTTGCATAAAGGCGACGAGATAACTCCAGATTTCGAGATGATCTCGAATTATCGAGAACATTTAAATACAACGATACTGGAGGGAGTAGAACTTGTAGAGCACACCCTGGAGCTTGGGAAGCGGCGCGCAATCGCAGGTGTTGAAAAATCTTTACTCGGCATGAAGAAGGGCGGTTACCGTGAAATACTCGTCTCACCACACCTGGCATATCGCGAGGAAGGCATACCAGGCAGAATCCCTGAAAATGCGCTACTGAGAATCAAACTGTGGGTCAAAGATGTACAAGACACCACTCGACATGTCGTTGAACCCGACGTTTGACCACGCCGTTCCCTTGCTACCGAAAGGTCCCTCGCCGTCAAGCGACGGCTAACTCAAACGTTAATCCCTTCAACAATACAGCACCTTGAACAAGCACATCGAAATCCGCTACTGCACCCAGTGCCGCTGGCTACTGCGGGCTGCGTGGATGGCGCAGGAACTGCTCACGACCTTCGACCAGGAAATTTCCGGGCTCACACTGAAACCGGGCACGGGCGGTGTCTTCGAGGTGTATGCCAACGATCAATTGGTCTGGTCGCGCAAGGCCGAGGGGCGATTCCCGGAGATAACAGAGCTGAAGCAACGGGTGCGTGATAGGATCGCACCGGAGAAAGAACTTGGACATTCAGACCGGAAGCGCGAGCATCCTGATTGAAACCACGGGCATTGTATGAGCAAATCAGTGAAAGCAGCGCTGTTATCGGCCTTCGTATTTCCGGGTCTCGGTCATTTCTACCTGAAGCTGCCCGTACGGGGCATAGTACTGGCCGGCGCCGCACTGGCGTCGCTGGTCCCGGTGATTTCCAGCACAATGGCAAGGGCGCAGCAAATCACCGATCAGATCCTGCGCGGCGAAATACAAGCGGATGTCGCAGGCATTACAGAATTACTCGCAAGGCAACCCGTGGACAGCGGCTCCCGGCTCCTGCAGAGCGCCTATGCCGTGCTGATCATTGTGTGGCTGGTCGGTATTGTTGACTCGTACCGGGCAGGTCGTGCACAAGCCGGCATGAAAGATAAAGGCGACAAACAATAATTTCATTGCGCCCTTGCAATAGACGCAGGTTGGATCGGATGTAAAGCGCCGCCATCCGATCTACGGTCTCATCTGACGCAGACCAGGCCGGATCGGGTGCAAGACACCGTAATCCGGCCTGATATCGGCATGGATGTATCTGGACTCCGAAACGATCGTCGCCTAGCGCGCGATCCGCGTCTCGCCATTGACGGTCAGTACGCGCACGCGGTCGCCGGCGCGGAAGCTGGATTGCGGCGTTTGCTCCTGTACCACGGAGATGATGCTGCCGCTGTCCAGGCGCACGGTGACATCGACGCCCTGGCGGCGGGTAAGCCCTTCCTCGGCTGCCGCACCGGCCAAGCCGCCGGCCACGGCGCCGACCACGGCGCCGACCGCCGAACCCTTGCCGCCGCCCACGGTGCTGCCGGCGATGCCGCCAACCGCGCCGCCCGCAACCGTACCGACCGGTGTCTTGGTGCCCTCGATGACCACCGGGCGAGTCGCCTCGACGCTGCCGTACTGCACGGTCTGGATACGGCGCGCATCATCGCGCGAGTAATAGTCCCCGGTCAGGGTGGACTGGCAGCCGGCCAGCAGCAGGCTCATGGCAAAAGCGGTGATTACGATGCGTGTCATGGACGGGTTCTCCTGTTGATGGCGTCCACAAGCCGGTGGCGCGCTACGGGTTGTTGACTGTGACCAGAAAACGACCGCGGTGGTTCCCGGACAGCACCTGGTCGAATACGCCGGGCAATGCCTCGAGGCTGACGACCCCGGCCACCATGTGTTCCAGGTGGCGCGGCCTGAGGTCGGTGACCAGCCGCTGCCAGACCTTGCGGCGCCGCTCCATCGGGCAGTTGGCCGAGGTAATGCCAAGCAGGCTCACGCCGCGCAGGATGAACGGCATCACCGTGGTATTGAGCTGCACACCGCCCGCCAGGCCGATACTGGCGATATTACCCCATGGCCTGACGGTGCGCGTCAGCCAGGCCAGCGTGTCGCCGCCCACGCTATCCACGGCCCCGCCCCACTGCGCCTTTTCCAGCGGCGCATCGCCGTGCACCACGCTGCCGGCATCGATTACCCGGCTCGCACCCAGCGCCGCCAGGTAGCCATCGCTGTCCGGCTTGCGGCTCAGGGCGACGACCTCGTAACCGGCGCCGCTGAGCAGGTCGATGGCGACGCTGCCGACACCGCCGCTTGCACCGCTCACCAGCACCGGCCCGAGGCTCGGCATCTGGCCGTTCTGCTCCATGCGATCGATGGCCAGTGCAGCACTGAAGCCGGCCGTGCCCAGCACCATGGCGTCGCGCAGCGAGAGACCGGCCGGCAAGGGTACCACCCAGTCGGCCGGGACGCGCACCGTTTCCGCGAAGCCGCCGTCGTGGCTCTCGCCCAGCCCGCAGCCGGTCACCAGCACTTCATCACCGGCGTCAAACCGGTCATCGTCCGACCGCTCGACGATACCGGCCACGTCGACGCCGCCGACCAGCGGAAACCGGCGCATGATTTTACCCTTGCCGGTTGCGGCCAGCGCATCCTTGTAGTTGACGCTGGAATAACGCGTACGGATCACCACGTCGCCCGCAGCAAGATCCCCTGTCTGCAGTGTTTCCAGGCGCGCTGTGCCCTGCTGGTCGTGAACCCGGAATGCGCGAAAACCCGCCATGCCCGCCGCGCTATTTCGCGGAAATCCTGTCAGCCGCGGGTGTCCAGTCCAGTGATCCGCTGTAGTCAAACGGCAACCTTGCCCTGCGGTTGGCAAGGCGGAGCCCGCCGGAGATACGGTAGTCAAGACTGTGCTTTTTACCGTCATCGAGCGCCTGCAACTGGCGCAGCATTCCCAGCAGGCTGCTGACCACCTCGACTTCCACCACGGCCTCGCCCAGCGCGGGGATTGTCACGGCCTGACGACTGACGCCGTAGGCAAATTCACGGCCGTTGATTTCCATGCTGTAGCTCAATCCACTGACCGGCAGGTCGACATCATTCGGATTGAGTATCCGCAGCGCCAGCTGGTAACGCTGTTCCAGCAGGGTCATGGTCAGCGGCTGGATACTGACCAGCGAGACCCGCGGTTTCTCCCGGTAGCCGCCCAGGCTGGCACAGGCGCTGACGAGCATGCACACCACGACTGCCGCCAGCAGGCCGGGCCGGGGCGTCACGAGTCTCCTGTCGAGTCTCATCATCTCATTTCCTCGCCCTTGCGGACCGGCCCGTACGGGCCATGGCGGTGTGCGTCGTGGTAATGCATGCGGTAGTGGATGAAACGCTCCACATCATCGAAATGCAGGAACGGATTTCCCGCCACCTGCTCGACCAGGGTCGAGGTGGTTTGCTCGGCGTAGTTATGCCCGGGAAGGATGACGGTATCGGCCGGCAACTGCTCGACCATGTTGCGGAGCGTACCGTACATCTGTTCCGGGTCGCCGCCGCGCAGGTCGCAGCGGCCGCACCCGAACACGAAAAGTGTGTCGCCGGTGATCAGTTCGTTGCCGACGTGGTAACAGGCCGAGCCCGGCGTATGACCCGGGGTGTGCAAGGCACGGATTTCGGTTGCCCCCAGCGTGATGGTATCGCCGCCGTGATGCAGGGTGGGCAGGTCCAGGCCTTCGCCCCAGAACTGCGCTTCGGCCTTCATCAGGTGCAACTGTGCATCGCTGTGCTCCAGCACCTGGGCGATGCCGTTGATATGGTCGTGGTGGCTGTGGGTAAGCAGGATATCGGTAATGCGCATACCGTGACGCTTTGCCAGTGCAAGCACCTCGGGCACATCCCAGGCAGGATCGACCACGGCCGCGCGGCCACTGGCATGATCGTGAACCAGGTAGATGAAATTCTCCATCGGCCCGAGTTCCAGGGCATGGATGGAAAATGGTTTGTGCTCCGGCATCCCGGCACCTCGCGTTCTGTCCGTGCGTGTGCGGACAGTATGATCGATTCCGCAGCACGGCGACAGGCCGTGCCATACGCAGCGGCCGCAGCACGGGTAGCGGCATGACATGCACTGATTCCCGCGTCCTGCCGCGGGTTATGTGGCAGATATCCTGCCTGTAGAATAGCCCGAACCGCGCATGAACTGCCGCGCACTATCCTTCCCCGGTCTGGCACAGGACAAATACGTGGCCGCCTACAAGCTGTTGCTGCATCCGCAGGACCCGGACTGCGCCCCGGTCGATCCCGCCGCACTGGCCGACGCCCTGCAGGAGATCGGCTTCATCGCCGCACCCGTCACGGTGCCGGGCGGTGTGTTCTACCCGGCCGGTGAGCAATTCCTGCGGTTGCTGGTCTTTCTCGGCTGCTCTCCGGCCATCGAACTGGACCCGCCGGTCGATCCCGCGGCGCGGGAGGCGGCCCGCGCCAGCGGCAGTTTCTGTCACGTCTACCTGTCGAGCAGCGCGCGGCCGCAGTTTCGCGCCGATCCGCGCACCCCCGCACCGCGCTGCCCGGCCTGCCGCCAGCCGGACAGGGACTGGCACAGGCACCTAGCCGCATGGCGGGAAGATCCCGCCATGATCGAGTGGACATGCAGCAGCTGCGGCCACACCGGCCGACTCACCGGCCTGCAGTTTCGCAAATCCGCCGCGTTTTCCTGTACCTGGGTCGAGGTGCGCGGCATCTATCCGTCCGAGGCCGTGCCGGACGAGGCCCTGCTCACACGGCTGCGCAAACTGACCGCCTGCCGCTGGCAATACATCTATCTGCAGGAATGAGCCCCTGCCTGTACAGCCTATCTGTGCCACAATAGGCGCTGTACCAGACTACCGGAAATACCGACGTTGCCATGACAAACCATGACCTCACACAGGAAGAACGCATTCTGCGCATGATGAAGCGGGTCCTGACCGATGTCGCCAAGGACACCTACACCAAGCCGGGTTACCGGCATCCCCTGTCAGACAATACGGTGGATGGCATTCGCCAGTGTCTCGCGCTGATTACCGCGCGCGAAGGCGAGCTGGACGCGGCGGCCGGACGCAGCAGCAACATGCGCCCGCGTTTCGTCGATGAACCGCAGACCTCCGTGGTGGTACCGCTGAAGATTCCGGAGACGAAAAAGAAAGACCCGCAGTAAGCCTCCACCGCCTCCCCGGCGAGTAACACCCTGCCCACCTCCGCCGGTTCATCCGGCGCCCCGCACGCCATTTTTTTGGCTGTAAAATCAATACTTAAGGTTCATTCCGCCACTGCCGATAAGCCGGGAATGGATGCCACCGACGGCGGCATTGACCGGGCGCGCATTATTTTAATTTTGACATTCAGCAACTTAAGAAAACCAGCCTGGCAAGGAGAACCTGATGACGATCGCTGCTGGCTTAACGTATTGATGCAACAAAGAGCATCACCCATGGAATTCTGCAGCACGTTTGCCCGACAGCAACTCGCCGCCTGCAAGCGGGTTCTGTTTCCTGCTCCGTCCTGGACTGTCCCGCTCGCCTGCCGTTCGTGCCGACTGACCATCGCGCTGCTCCTTTGCCTGACGGGCTGCCTGCTTGTCAGTACGGGCGCACGCGCCAGCCACAACACCAGTCTTCCCGAGGATCTCACCGACATGAGCCTCGAGGCCCTGATGAATATCGAGATCACCTCGGTCCAGAAGCGTCCGCAGAAGAAATCCGAGGCCGCCGCGGCCGTATTCGTGATCAAGCAGGCGGACCTGCACCGCTGGGGCGTCACCAACATACCGGATGCCTTGCGTCGCGTGCCCGGCCTGCAGGTTGCCCGCATCAACGCCAACAAGTGGGCCATTACCGCGCGCGGCTTCAACAGCCGCTTCGCCAACAAGCTGCTGGTGCTGATCGACGGCCGCAGCGTCTACACGCCGCTGTTCACCGGCGTGTACTGGGATGCCAACGAGGTAATGCTGGAGGATGTCGAGCGCATCGAGGTGATTCGTGGCCCGGGCGGCAGCCTGTGGGGCGCGAACGCCGTCAACGGCGTCATCAACATCATCACCCGTTCGGCGGCCGACACGCAGGGCACGCTGGTCGCGGCCGGTGCCGGCAATATAGAGGACGGCTTCGTCAACCTGCGCCATGGCGCCACCACCGCGGACGGACGGAACTATCGTGTCTATGGCAAATTCCGCGCCGTCGATACCGGCGCACCGATCGACATCGGGCTGCCGCAAACGGCCGCACACGATGACAGCGAATTCGCGCAGACCGGCTTCCGCATGGATTGGGTCAACGCGCACGGTAACGGCCAGACGCTGCAGGGTGATTTGTACGACGGCCACTCCGACCAGCAGTTGCTGATAGCCACATCCCCGGGGCCGCTGACCGACAACGCGGCCTACAATGGCGGCAACCTGCTGTACCGCTGGTCGCAAACACGCAATCCGCATTCGGATGTTTCACTACAGGCCTACTACGACTATGTAAACCTGGACAGTGCGACCCTGTATGAAAATCGCCACACACTGGATATCGATTTCCAGCACCACTTCCTGGCGCGCGAACATCATGAAATGATGTGGGGCCTCAACTACCGCTTCATCCACGACAATGCCGAAGCAACCCGGATCTTCAGCCTGTCGCCGTCGCGTCGGGATGTCAGCCTGCTGACCGCATTCGTTCAGGACGAGATCAGGCTGTTTCAGGATCACGGGCGGCTCACCCTGGGATCCAAGTTCGAGCACAACGATTTCAGCGGCTTCGAGATACAGCCGAATGCACGCTTCTCCTGGCTGACCGATGCCGGCCACACGCTGTGGGGTGCCGTATCGCGCGCAGTTCGCACACCGGCACGCGGTGAGCACGATGTGAGCCTGACAGTACTGCCACCGCCAAACCCGCCCGGCCTGCCGCCGCTGACGGTGCTGGGCAGCGAGGCATTCGACTCGGAAAACCTGATCGCCTGGGAGCTGGGCTATCGATTCCCGCTCGCCGACCGTGTCTCGGTTGACCTGGCGGCCTTCTATAACCGCTATGACAGGCTGCGCACGATCGACATCATCTCGATGCCGCCGTCCGCGTTTGAAGCGGTATTCGGCAACGACATGGAAGGCAATACCCAGGGCATCGAGATTGACGTGCACTGGCAGGTCAGGCCCGGACTCGAACTGCATGCAAACTACACGCGCCTGGAGGTCGACCTTGACCTGATCAACGGCAGCATGGATACGCAGTCACTGAGCGCGGAAGATGCGTCACCGACACACCAGGCCAATCTCTGGCTGGCCGCCGATCTCGGCCATAACCTCCAACTGGATGCGGGTCTCCGCTACGTCGGCAAACTCGATCTCGACCTGACCGCGTCAGGGCTGCCGAAGACCGGTCAATACCTTGCCCTCGATGCCCGTATCGGCTGGAGTCCGCGACCGGGTATGGAACTGTCACTGGCTGGCCAGAACCTGCTGGACAGCAAGCACCCCGAATTCAATCCGGACTTTATCTTCTCCGTGCCAACGGAAGTGGAACGCAGCATTTACGGCAAGGTGACCTGGAATTTCTAGACCATGCCGCACCCGCCTCCCTGCACAAGCCCGCCGCAAGTCCATGGCATGCAGTATGCTCGCAGCACCGCTCGCCGGCTGTGGCTGTCACTGGCCCTGCTGCTGGTATGGCTGCCGGTCACCAGCCCGGCAGATGAATCACTGCAGACTGAATACCGTGTAAAAGCAGCATTTCTCTACAACTTCGCCCGGTTCACCACCTGGCCCGAATTGCCGGCAGGCGAGTTCACCCTGTGCGTGTTAGGCAGCGATGCCCTCGGCGAACAGCTGGATACGTTGCTGGACAAGACCGTACATGAACGGCAGCTCAGGGTCATACACCTGAACAGTACGACACGGCTCGACCAGTGCCAGCTCGTCTTCGTCGGCAGATCTTATGCGCATAAACTGCGCACCGTCATGTCCGCACTCAGGGACCGGCCGGTGCTCACGGTGAGCGAGATCGACGATTTCATATCGAGCGGCGGCATGATCGGCTTCCGGCTGATCGACAACAAGGTCCGCTTCGAGATCAATACCGCAGCCGCCAGCAGCGCCGGCCTGTCAATCAGCTCCAAGCTCCTGACGCTGGCCACGACCATCAGGTCGGGGAACTAGGTGCCGGCGATGCGACTAATCAACAACGTATCGATACGCCACAAGCTGACACTGATCATCATGATCATCAGTACCGTTACCTTGATGATAGCCAGCTTCGCCTTCCTCACCAGCGACCGGCTCTATTCGCAGAAAAACGTCGGTGACAGCCTCGATATCATGGCCGATATGATCGCCGCCAACAGCGCTGCGGCCATCCTGTTCGGCGACCCCGTCGCCGCAGCGGAAACACTCGGCTTTCTCGAAATGCAGGAAAACATCGAGGCCGGTGTGATCTATGACGTGGATAACGAAATCTTCGCCATGTATCAAAAGCCCGGCATCACGACACAGTTACCGGAACTGCAATCCCGCACAGAGGACATGCTGTTCCGTGGGAACAACGTGGAACTGTTCACTGACATCATCTATCAGGGCGAGAAAATCGGCGTAATCTACCTGCGCTCGGATATGCGCGCCATTCATGATCGCCTGGTCTGGTTCCTGGGCATCATAGCGGCCGTGCTGCTCGTATCGATGCTCGTCGCCTATTCACTCAGCGCACAGATGCAGCACATTATCACCGCACCGTTGTTCAGACTGTCCACGATCGCGCGCCGCATCAGCACGGATAAGAATTACTCCCTGCGCGCCGGCGGCCAAAGCAGGGACGAACTGGGCACCCTGGTCCTCGACTTCAATACCATGCTCGACGAGATCCAGGCGCGCGACGAGAAGCTCAAGATCCACCAGGAGGAACTGGAAGCGCGCGTTGCCCAGCGCACGCGTGAGCTGGAACGCGCCAACCTTGAGCTGGCCAGTTCCAAGGAACACGCGGAGTCGGTCGCCAAGCGCATGCAGTTCCATGCCCATCACGACTCGCTGACCGGCCTGCCAAACCGCGTACTGCTCAATGACCGCATCAAGACCGAACTGGCGCATGCGCGACGTGAACAGTCGATCCTGGCACTGCTGTTCCTTGACCTGGACCGCTTCAAGATCATCAACGATTCACTGGGCCATGCCACCGGCGACCAGCTGTTGCGCATCATATCGCGTCGTATCAAGGACTGTGTCCGCGAAGGCGACACGGTAGCGCGGCTCGGCGGTGATGAGTTCATGGTACTGCTGCCACGCATCGCCAGCGCCTCGGATGCCGGCCGCATCAGCAACAAGATCATCGAGTCGCTGACCGAACCGGTGTCCTGCAACGGACACGACCTGCACATCACCACCAGCGCCGGCATCAGCATCTATCCGTTCGACGGGACCGACTCGGAAACCCTGATCAAGAACGCGGATATCAGCATGTACCGCGCCAAGGAGCTGGGGCGCAACAAGGCGGTGTACTACACCGCGGAACTGAATGCCGGCTCACGCAAGCAGCTGGCGCTGGAAACCAACCTGCGCAAGGCGCTGGAACGCAACGAGTTGCAGGTCTTCTACCAGCCCAAGATCGACATCATCCGCAATACCATCGTCGGCGTGGAAGCCCTGCTGCGATGGCATCGCCCCGGCATGGGTTATATCAGCCCGAAGGACTTCATTCCGATTGCCGAGGAATCCGGGATGATCATGCCGATCGGCGAGTGGGTGCTGCACACGGCATTCAGGCAGCTCAAGGCATGGCACGATGCCGGCTTCACGGAGCTGACCATGTCCGTGAACCTGTCGTCCGTGCAACTGGCCCGGGCCGGCTTCGAAAATGTCCTGGAGAGTGCGCTGGCCGAATCCGGGATCAACCCGGCACTGGCGGAACTCGAGGTTACCGAAAACGTGGCCATGAAGAACATGGACTCTGCCGCGGCCACGCTCGAGAAGTTCAAGAAGATGGGCGTCACCATCGCGATGGACGATTTCGGTACAGGCTATTCCTCGCTCAGTTACCTGCGCCGCCTGCCCATCGATACCGTCAAGATCGACCAGTCGTTCGTCTGCGAGATCCCGGACAACATGGAGGATGTGCTCATCGCACAGGCTATCATTGCCATGGCCAAGAGCCTGAACATGTCCCTCGTCGTCGAGGGCATCGAGACCGTGCGACAGCTGAACTTCTTCAAGCAGCAGGGTTGCCGTATCGTACAGGG
Source organism: Gammaproteobacteria bacterium (assembly GCA_035527955.1). Taxonomy (GTDB): domain Bacteria; phylum Pseudomonadota; class Gammaproteobacteria; order UBA9214; family UBA9214; genus UBA9214. The sequence continues at coordinate 4,170 of DATKZN010000152.1, read as the reverse complement.
CTACCTGTTTAGCAAGCCGGTCGAGGCCGGGGCGATACTCGAAATGCTGCGAGCACAGACCATCCCCGGCGCCATCAATCTCGTCAGGTAGTTACCCTGCTAGCCCGCATTTCTCACCGGGATCCCGGAGAAGGTGAGACCGCGTAGCGGTCGAGAGGCTGGCCTGGGCCCATGCTGGTCGCTCCCAGCGGTCGCTACGGGCATCCTGCCCTCCCGCGACACTTGTGCGTCCCTGCACATCGTCCTGCCAACTGGCGACGATGGACAGGAAGTCCGAGTGTCGCGAAGCACAGGGAGAAGGTGAGACCGCGTAGCGATCGAGAGGCTTGCCTGGGCCATGTGCGAGAGCGACTACTTGAACATCCCTGTACATCGCGAGTACGAGTGCACGAAAACCCGCCAGGGCCGGGATAGGCACCGTCCGATGTCACACTGTTTGTTGCTGAATGGGCATCTCGCTCATGATTTCAATTCATTATGTCGGTCAACAGCCGCCCGGTGAGACATGCGGGCTAGTGTTGCAATCCCGTCCCGGCGCCGTAACGGTTGTCATAGTAAGGCTGCTGCGGCAGCGCGGCCGGGTTGCCGTACCAGGCAGGCTGCGCCGGACTGTATGGATAGCCCTGGAACACTGCCGGTGAAAAACCGATGGCCGGCATGCGGCTGTTGCTGAAATCCGCGCGTCGATCGTTACCCTTCAGAAAACAGAACGCCTGCGCCGCACCCGTACCCAGCAGCGTGAGCAGGATGATAGCGGGCACCGCCCGTGTTGCGATCCTGTGTGACATGGCAATCTCCTCTTGTTGTTGGTGTTACAGGAGCTGGTATGGCGTTTCGTCCGAAAGGCTCAGTATCCTCGAGACAATGTCGATTGCCTCCCCGGTAAACATGTCCAGGCTGACCCACTGATCCGAACTTCCGATGACCTCGGCCCCGTCACGCATCACCAGCCGCATCGACAGATCACGGGCACCCGGGCTGTCCGGACGCTCGGCGGTGATATACATACCCGGCTCCCGAGCCTGACCCTGCATCACCGCCATAATATATTGATAGTCGATACCGTCGCTGCTTTCAATGTCTCCGAGCACGGTCAGCGTGAATTCGCCGAGCCGGTAGCGGCGCTTCGGGATTGCTGTACGGATGACCGGCCTGTTTTCCATCATGCATCATTGAATTCGGGATAAGATGTTTTCATCATCACCCATCAGCCACGCAACATCAATCAGCTGCTTGCAAGCGGCTGATTGGCAGTCTAATAATTGCATTTATCCGCTTTTCACAGCCACAGGACTACCGCCATGCAGGACCTGATATGCCCGTTCAGCGCAACCCTGGCCAGGGAGACCTTTGGCTGCGCCCGTGCCGGGCGCGTCATCCGGCGCGGGGGCACTGAATTTACCTGCCGGGACCCGGCGTCCCATGCCCGCTGTCTGCAGCTGTTCGGACAGCTGAAGGATGTCGGCCTCACGGCCTTTGACGTCGAGGACGACCTGACGCAGATGCCGCACAGTGTCCTGGTCAAGATTCAGTTCGGTGGCCTGCTTGGCCTGCAACGGCTCACGCAGGCAACCCCGACAGAAGCCGGCCGGATTGAGGATATCGACGCCCTGGTGACCGCCGCCGTGACGCGCTTCGACACCCTGCAGGCCATACCCTGCGAGCAGCTCACCGCGGACATGACCGGCTACTCCCTGTCGCGCCGCAGCCGACGCTGACCCCGCCTTCCGCGCGCACCTTCGCCGGGCCGCGCCCTTACAAGCGCACGGCCCGGGCCGGCATCCCCGCGTCATAATTCTGTCGACAATCTGGTCGGAATAACGTCAATTGCCGGTCGCGCCGTCGCTGCAAAATTATATTTCCTTGTATTTCATACAGATATTATTATGGCAAGGTATTTGCTTGCTGATAGGCACGGATGCATTACCACGAGCCCGATCGGGACGTCCGGCGCCTGACTTCACCACCGCGCAGACGCAGGCCAGGGGACGACACGGATCGGCATAACGAGACACGGAGGCGTACTGCAAGACAGGCAAGCCATGTACCAGCAGATCAACATGTACCAGCCCGTCTTCCGGCGGCAGCGCAAGATTTTTTCGGCAGCCACGCTGCTGATGATCGTGGTCATGGCGACCGTCCTGCTGCTGAGCGTGTACCTGCATGCGCGCTGGACGCTGCATGGCCTGCAGCGCACCTCCGCAGACCTGACCCTGAACTACCGGCAACTCGATGCCAGGCTGGTGGTGCTGGAAGCTGACGACGCATCCGCTGCAATCGCGGCCGCCGGCAACGGCATTGCCACGCTGCAGGAGCAGATCAGCGAGCGCACGGCGCTGCTGGAGCGCATCGACCGGCTCGCCATTGATACCGCGGCCGGTTTTGGCGAGATATTCGAAACGCTGGCGCGGCAGGATGTGCCGGGGCTGTGGCTCACGGCTGTCGAGCTGGACCAGGATGGCAATACCGAAATCCGCGGCGCCACGCTGGACCCGAAGCTGGTGCCCCGCTACCTGCAACTGATGACGCAGGAGCCACGGCTCGCCTTGCTGAACAACGGCACCGTCAGCCTGACGCGCCCGGAACCCGACCAGGCGGAAATCGATTTCAGACTCAGTTACAGCGCGCAGGGAGAACTGCATTGATAACGGCGCAATACCAGCAGCTGGCGACACGCGTAGACACATTGCAGCTGCGTGAGCGCGTGCTGCTGCTGATCGCCTGCCTGGTGGTGCTGTTTTTCCTGGTGGACAGCTTCGGATTTCAACCCGTATTCAGGCAACAGCAGGAGCTGCGACAGAACATCACCGACCAGGAAATGCAACTGGAGCTGCTGCGCACACGCACCGGCCTCCTGGGTGGTGCAGCGGGAAGCGACCCGGCAACACAGCCCGGCCGGCTGCAGGCACAACTGGACGAGCTGGGCGTACAGCTGCAGTCGCGACTTGGCGGCATGCTCGCACCCGACCAGGCGGCGAGCATCCTCGAACAGGTCCTCGCCCAGGAGGCCGGATTAACCCTGCAGGCAGTCACTGCCGGCTCGGAGCCACTCATGGCAACGGAAACCGACACAGGGGAAAGCGTGCCGGTTGCCGGCATTGGTCGCTACGAACTGGAACTGCAGCTGGAAGGCGGTTACCTGGCGACACTGAATTACCTGCGCGCGCTGGAGGCGCTGCCGTGGAATTTTTTCTGGAAGGGCGTGACATTCGAGATCATCGAATACCCGAAGGCACGCATCACGCTCGATATCTATACCCTGGGTCTGCTGGAAGGATGATGCCGTCATGCCACTGAGGACCGGAACCCGATTTGCACTGGCACTGTATGCGACGCTGACAGCGCTGCCCGTGCCCGGCAGTGCGCTCATCGATCCGACCCGGCCAGCCAGCCATGGCCAGGCCGCAGCGGCACACGCAGGCGAGCCCCGGCGAGGCTGGACGCTCGATTCGACACTGGTGGCACCCGACCGCCGCGTTGCCGTGATCAACGGCAAGCGGGTCAGCGCGGGCGAGTCGGTGGACGGCGCACGTGTCATCGAAATACGCAAGCTCGACGTACTGATTCAGGCTGACGGCAGACGCATGACCCTGCAACTGCTGCCGGACATTGTGAGAAAACAACCGTGAAATATGGATATATCACCATGCCTACTATCACACAGCTGCATCACCAGGCAATCAACGGACTGATTGCTGCCCTGCTTGCCGCCTGCTCCACGGCGCCGACATTCCGGCCCGAGAACATGGCGCCCATCGCGGAGGCATTGCAGGAAAGCGCGGCACAAGAGGCAGCCGCAGCGGCCGTCGCCCCGCCGCCGGAAGTGGCCGCCGCGCTACTGCCGCAGATGAGCACCGATATTGCCGGCCTGGTCCCGGATATCGAGCCGCACTTCGATATCTCCGTCAAGGCCACGCAGGCACCGGAATTCTTCATGAGCCTGGTGAAAGGCACGCATCTCAACATGGTGGTGCACCCGGAGGTGAGCGGAAAAATCTCCATCAGCCTGCGCGACGTCACATTGGAGGAGGTACTGGCCACGGTACGTGATGTCTACGGTTACCGTTACCGCCGCCAGGGCAACACCTTCCAGGTATTCCCGGCCAGCATGCGCACGCAGGTCTTCACCGTTGATTATCTGGATATTGTCCGTGACGGCACCTCACGCAC
>DATKZN010000151.1:0-7717 GCA_035527955.1 Gammaproteobacteria bacterium | reverse complement strand
TCTCCTCGACATGCCGGGTGAACACACCCTGCGCTGTCGGCGAACGACAGATATTACCCATGCAGACAAACAGGACTTTTACCGTTTCCATGGCGCGTAATATACAGGAGTTTGAAAAACTGTTTGAGTGATGAACGTCCGTCAGCCATTCGACAATCTGAGATAGGGCCACTCGTTGCTGGCGTGCTGCTCCATCAGGCTGACGAGTTCGGCGTGCCCGTGCTGTTCCGCGAGCTGCCGTGCCGTCTGTCCCGCGTTGTTCCTGATAGCGGTATTGGCCCGGTACTTCAGCAACACCGACACGACCGCGCCATGCCCGGCCCGTGCCGCCAGATGCAGGGCCGTTTCATGCCTTGAAGTCAGTGCGTCCACACTGGCGCCGTAGCGAATCAACGCCTCGCAGATTTCACTGTGTCCCTGCAATGCGGCGATCTGCAGCGGACTGTAACCGACCGCCTGATCGGTTGTGTTGAAATCGGCCCCGCCCTCCAGCAACATCCAGGTCATGCCCATGTCGCCGCGCATGGCTGCAAGGTGCAAGGGCGTTTCACCGGCGGCATTGCCCTGGTTCAGGTCCAGCCCCTGCTCGATGAGTTGCTTCACCAGTGCCGATTCGCCCCGGGACACGGCGAGACCAAGCTCGGTCGACCCTGTCGACGCCAGACTCCCGCGCAACATCCGCACGGCGATGAAAATCAGATAAGGTAAGCTCACGGCAACCAGCCACAGCGGCTCGCGCAGGCTGGCGACGATATGCAGGTAGGTCGCCCGCAGAGTCACGAATTCCATACCGGGCACGGTCAGGACACCCTGGCTGCCCAGCCACCAGAATACCGGTGGCACCAGCAGACAGCCGGCGATAATCCACAGCAGCAGGTATTTCAATTCCTTTGTGATGATGTTCATGGCTTGTCCAGTATCATTGAAATAGTACTAAGTTATTGATTAATCTTGCATCAAATAATCAACGCCAGTGCCCACATAACGCTCGGCAAGCACACTGCCGTTCCCGCAAACCACCCGTCCGGTGGACTAGCCGCACCGCTCATGACCGGCGACGGGCGCCTCTTATTATGACACCGTACGCTTAACATATTATGATGCACGCGCCCGAAGTTGAGCGTTACTGTGACAGCCAGAGCCGGCTCCAGGATAACAATGGCGATAAATAAACAGCATTTCTGGATTGACCGCGAACATGAGCGGATCACCACCGAGATCGCCTGCCAGGTGCGCCCGGTCGGTGGCGACAGAAAGACCGTCATCATCATCAACCTGTCGGCGGGGGGCCTGAAATTCTCCTGCGACCGCACGGTGTTCAACCTGCTGCTGCCGGAAGACCAGAGAATCCCCGGACAGGTCAGCGGCGTCGAAATCGAGATATATTTCCAGTTGCAGGCCGCGGGCAGAAAAAAACCCCTGTCGATCCGGGCACAGGCCCGGCTGATTCATACCGAACGTCTGGCCCAGGACAGCTTTACACTCGGCGCCCAGTTCATTGCCTTGCGCGATACCGATATCCGCGGCATCGAAAACTACATGCAACAAATCGACGCGCAGACCGAGCGGTTGTAGCAACACGCCTGCAGCACTCACCCGGCGTCAGCCATCAGGCCCTCGACCCGCTGCAGATCGTCATGGGTATCGACGCCGGGACCGGGCATGTGCGCGGCGATACTGACGTGGATCTTCATGCCGTGCCACAACACGCGCAACTGCTCGAGCTTCTCCAGTTGTTCGCAGGGGGCGGGCTCGAGCTGACGGTAGCGGCCCAGGAATCCGGCCCGGTAGCCGTACAGGCCGATGTGCCGCAAGCCTTCGGCGCCATCGCCCGCAGCCGCATCACGCGCGAATGGAATCGGTGCGCGGCTGAAATACAGAGCATAACCTTCCCTGTCGAGCACAACCTTCACCACATTCGGGTCGATCAGCATGGCGCGTGTTGCAAGCGGATAGGCCAGCGTCGCCACGGCGGCCTCCGGGTAAGCGGCAAGATCGTCCGCGACCTGCCGTATCAGCGCCGGCTCGATCAATGGCTCATCACCCTGCACGTTCACCACGATGCTGTCCGCGGACCAGCCGTGTAGCTCGACCACTTCCGCGAGACGCTCGGTGCCTGATGCATGGTCGACCGCGGTCATGCACACGGGTGCGCCGAACCCGGCTGCGGCCTGCGCGATACGTTCATCATCCGTGGCGATCACAACATCGCTTGCACCGCACACCAGCGCCCGCTCGTACACGTGCTGCAGCATCGGACGCCCCGCGATCGGCAGCAGCGGCTTGCCGGGCAGCCGGGTCGAGGCATAGCGTGCGGGTATGATGACCCTGAACCCGGCACCGGCCATGCGGTTAACTCAGACTTCCTCGTCCGCGGCGAGTTGCCTGGCCTCGTCGACCAGCATGACGGGTATATCGTTCCTGATCGGGTACGCCAGCCGGTCGACCTTGCAAACCAGCTCCTGTTCATCCTTTCGATACAGCAGCGCCCCCTTGCAAACAGGGCAGGCAAGAATATCCAGCAATTTTTTATCCATTCTGTACTCCTGGTGACAACTCCGTACCTGCGGTGCATACCTCTGCGCGACAACCGCGCGACTCCAGCAACACATTCAACCGCGTCTGGAAATCCCTCGACATTTCGGCCCTGACCGGAACATACCATTCGTTACCGCTGGCGAAGCGGCGGCACTTGACCGCATCCTTCGCCGTCATGAGCACCGGTGCATCGTCATCGAAACGAAGATCACTGGCCCGGTAGCGATGATGGTCCGGAAATGCATGCTCATCGACGCGACGGACGACCTGGCGCAGGAACTGGAAAAACCGCTCCGGGTTGCCGATCCCGGCCACGGCATGCACCTTGCTGTCCCTGAAATCAGACAGTTTTTTAATCACGCCGTCATCGCGCAGGTTATGCACGTCGCCGGATTTCAGCTTCATGGGGTATTCACCCGCGCCGCCGATACCGTTGACCACCAGCAGGTCCGCCTCGCGCAAGCGACTGACCGGTTCACGCAGCGGCCCGGCCGGCAGCATGAAACCGACACCGAAGCGGCGTACCCCGTCGATCACGATGATTTCGATATCGCGCTGCAGGGCATAATGCTGCAGTCCATCGTCGCTGATGACCAGGTCACAGTCATTGTACTTTATCAGGGCCTCGGCCGCGGCCACGCGGTTGGGACCGACTGCCATCGGACAGCCGGTCAGACTGGCCAGCAGCACGGCCTCATCGCCGACCACGGCAGGATCACTGTCAGCACGCACCTGCTGCGGCCACGATGTCGCCCGCCCCCCGTAACCGCGGGCGACGATGCCGGGTTTGAAACCCTGCTCCCCGAGGTAACCGGCAAGCCAGGCCACCAACGGGGTCTTGCCGGTGCCGCCGACGGTGATGTTGCCGATCACGATGACCGGTGCCTCGATGCGGTGAGAACGCAGCAGGCCCGTGCGATAGGCTGACCGCCGCAGCCGGACCAGGATACGAAACAGCAGCGACAGGGGTGTCAGCAGCACGAGCCACGGGCTGCGCGAATACCAGTAATGGTCAATGCCCTTCATTTGATGATGAGGTTACTGTTCCTCGATTTTCGATGTCGCCAGCGAAATATGCGTCAGGCCCAGCTGGCTGGTCGCATCCAGCACCCGGATCACGGCCTGGTGCGGGGTGTTCGCGTCGGCGCGTATGGTCACGGGCAGTTCGCCGCGGGTGCCTACCGCCTTGCGAATCGCGGTCTTCAGTGTCTTGAGTTCCGAGTTGATGACCTGCTGGTCACCGATGAAGTAGCGCCCCTGTGCGTCGACCAGGATCTCCAGCATGTCGTCCTCCTGTGCTGTCGCATCGGCTGTTGCCTCGGGCAGTTCGATCTGGATGCGCGACTGGTGTTCGAAGGTGGTCGACACCATGAAGAAGATCAGCAACAGGAATACCACGTCGATCAGTGGTGTCAGGTTGATATCGGGTTCGTCCTCGCTGCCTGGCTGCAGGTTCATGCGTACACCCTCCTAGTCGTCGCGCCGTTTTTGGGTGCCGTGCATGATCTCGACCATCAGCATGGCTTCCTTTTCCATGCGCAGCACCAGCATCCTGACACGCCCGCGGAAATAGCGGTAAAACATCAGCGTGGGAATGGCGACAGACATGCCGGCCGCCGTGGTTATGAGTGCCTCGGAGATGCCACCGGCCAGCGCGCCGGGATCGCCCACACCCTGCGTGGTGATGGTTGCGAACACCTTGATCATGCCGATCACGGTGCCGAGCAGTCCCAGCAGCGGGGTTATGGCGGCAATCGTGCCCAGCGAGTTCAGGAAGCGCTCGAGTTCGTGTACCACATGCCGGCCGGTATCCTCGATGCTCTCCTTCATGTACTCGCGGTTCTTGTGACGGTTGATGATGCCCGCCGCGAGGATCGCACCCAGCGGCGAGCTGGCCTGCAGTTCTTTCATGTGCTGATCGTCGAGCTGGTTGATTTTATCCCAGCGCCATACCTGGGCGACCGTGTGCTTGGGCAGGACACGGCGTACCTGCAATGACCAGAGGCGTTCGACTATGATTGCCGCGGCAATCACCGAACACGCGATAATTGGCAGCATCAGCCAGCCGCCGGCTTTTACGAGTTCCAGCACCCTATCACCATCCTTTGTCCAGTTGTGTCATCACCAGCCGCTGCAGATCATACTGTATTTACAGCCGCAGCCAAACACGGGAGCAAATCATTCTTGCCAGCTCCAGACATGCCGGTGCCGGTCCCGCCAGGCGACGATCTCCGGTTGTGCTGTCGAGGATGAAAGCTTGACGCTGAGCGCGCCGCGGCGGCCGGTGTCCAGTATCCGTGCACCGGCGGCACGGTAGCGTTCGACCACGTCACGCTTCGGGAAGCGGTAGCGGTTCAGCCAGGCCGCCGGGATTATCACCACATCCGGATCCACAGCCGCAATAAAGGCCGGCGACGAGGACGTGGCGCTGCCGTGGTGCGGCGCCACCAGTACCTGTGCACGCAGCCGGCCGCGCTGTGTCTCGACCAGGCGTCGTTCCGCGGGGCGCTCGATATCGCCCGGCAAGAGCAGGCGCTGGCCGTTCGTCGTCTCGACGAGCAGCACACAGGAGCTATTATTGCCGCCCAGTCCGCCCGCCGGCTCCGGATGCAGCAGCGTGAACGAGACGCCGTCCCATTGCCAGTGCTGGCCTTGTCGGCAGCGCAGCGCACTGCCGCCCGGCAACCGGTCCGGTACGCTGCTGTAGACGGCATCCGCCGGAAAGGCGGCCAGCAGCGATTCCGCGCCACCGATATGGTCGTTGTCGCCGTGACTGACCACCAGGGTATCGAGCCAGGTTATGCCCTGCCGGCGCAGGAACGGGATCACCACCGCCTGACCCGTGTCGAAATCCGGGCTGAAGCGTGGACCGGTATCGTAGACGAGGGTATGCCGTGCCGTCCGGACCACGGCTGCCAGCCCCTGCCCGACATCCAGCAAGGTAATCCACGCCGCGCCCGGCGGCGGGGCTGGCGGGCGCACCAGCAGCATCGGCAGCAACATCACGCCACCGGCCCAGCGGCCGGGTATGCCGCGTGGCATGAACAGCAGCGCCAGTCCGGCCAGCGCGGGCAGCAGCGTCCACGCCGGTGGCTGATGCCGGGTCCAGGCAGCCACGCCGGTGCCGGCCAGCCATTCCAGCATGGGCCAGGCCAGTTCCAGCAAATCCGCGGCCAGCCCGAGCAGCCGCATGCCCAGTGTTTCGTTGACGGCGAACAGCACACAACCCAGCAAGGCCAGTGGCACGATCAGCAGGCCGACGAACGGTACGGCGATCACGTTCGCGAGCGGGGCCAACAGCGAGGCCTGCTGAAAAAATAACAGCAGCACGGGTACCATGCAGAACGCCAGCGCCACGTGCAACAGCATGCGGCGCCCCCATCCCGGCGTCCCGTGGCGTCCGGTAGCCAGCCAGGCGATGATAATGACCGCCTGGAAGGACAGCCACCAGCCGGCCGACAGCACCGACAGCGGATCCAGCAGCAGCGTGCACAGCGCGGCCAGGCATATGACCTGTGCAAAGGATGAATATCGATCGGACAGGATGGCCAGCATCAGCACACTGACCATCACCAGGGCACGCCGCGCCGGGATGCCGAAGCCGGCCAGCATGGCATACAGCAAGGCGACGGTTATGGCGGCGATGGCCGCCGCACGCGGCGCCGGCAGGAATCCGGTCACAGGACCGAAATGCGGCCAGCCGCGCCGTACCAGCCAGAATGCCAGGCCGGCCACCAGGCTGATATGCAGGCCGGATATCGCCATCAGGTGGCTGGTGCCGGTCGCGTTGAGCACCTGCCACTGCGCGGTACCGATCGCACCGCGCTCGCCGACGGTCAGCGCCTGGACGAACGCCGTACCCGGCGTATCACCCTCGACGGCGAAGGCGCGCAGCAGGCGGATGCGGTAGCTGGCTATCGGTGACAGCCTGCCCTTCGACAGGCGCCGGTTACGCGGATCCTCGCGCACATAGCCCGTGGCATGAATCCGCTGCTGGAACAACCAGCGTTCATAATCGAAAGCGCCCGGGTTGGCCATGCCGTACGGACGCTTCAGTCGCACGGCAAGTTGCCAGCGCTCACCGGCATCGGGATCGCCGCCATCACCGTACCAGCCCAGCCTGACCTTGCCGTCGAAGTCGCCCCAGCCCGACCCGTCGTCCAGGCGCTCGATGTGGAAGATAAAGCGCTGCACCGGACCGCTGCGCCGATCCGGCAGGCTGGCGACCGTGCCCTCGACCAGGACGGTACGCCCCTCGACGGACCGGTCCAGCGCCGGCGACTGGGCCTGGGCCGCATGCAATACCGCCCAGGCAACACCCAGTGCCAGCAGTGCCGGCGGCCGCAGCCCTGGCCAGCGGAGCGCAGCCAGCGCCGCGGGCAGCAGCAGCGCGGCCACCGTGACCGGCAGCGCGCTGAGCCAGAACAGGCTGCAGACCCCGATGACAAACGATATTGTTATTAAATACATGATCATCCATGATCTTCAAAGAAACCGGGTGAGCCGGCGCGTCGATCATGGAGGACCCATGTTTTGCGTTGCGGCTAGACCAGGCGACCATCCTCCAGTTGCACAACCCGGTCCATGCGTTCGGCAATCGCGGCATCGTGGGTCGCCACCAGCAAGCTGGTGCCCAGTTCCCGGTTGAGCTCCAGCATCAGTGCATAGACCTGGTCGGCATTCCGGCGATCCAGGTTGCCGGTCGGCTCGTCGGCCAGCACGCAATGCGGTTGCGTCACTAGGGCGCGCGCCACGGCCGCCCGCTGCCGTTCACCGCCCGACAACTCGCCGGGCTTGTGCCCCAGGCGCGCGGACAGGCCGACCCGCTCCAGCATGGCGGCGGCCTGCTGCCGCGCCTGCGCCGGTGCCAGGCCGCGCACCAGCAGCGGCATGGCCACGTTCTCCAGCGCCGTGAACTCGGGCAACAGGTGGTGAAACTGGTAAACGAAGCCCAGTTCGTGGTTGCGCAATCGTCCAAGCTGCGCCGCCGTCAGGCTGGCGAGCGGCTTGCCCGCCAGGATGACGCGTCCTGTCGTGGGCTGGTCCAGCCCACCGAGCAGGTGTAGCAGGGTGCTCTTGCCACTGCCCGAGGCACCCGTGATCGCGATCCGCTCGCCGGTCACGACCGTAAAATCGATGTCATGCAGGATTTTCAGGGCCTCACTGCCTTCCCTGAAAG
>DATKZN010000150.1:0-8799 GCA_035527955.1 Gammaproteobacteria bacterium | reverse complement strand
GCTGGATTTCGCCGGCGGTACCGTGGTGCATGTCAACGCCGGCGCAGCCGCGCTGGTGGCGGCGCTGGTGCTGGGGCCGCGCAAGGGCTTCGCTACGGTGGCGATGCCGCCGCACAACATGACCATGACCGTGATCGGCGCGGCCATGCTCTGGGTGGGCTGGTTCGGTTTCAATGCCGGCAGCGCGCTGGCGGCGAACGGTGATGCCGGCATGGCGATGCTGGTCACGCACATCAGTGCCGCCGCGGGTTCGCTGGCATGGATGTCGATGGAATGGATGCGGCACGGCAAGCCGAGCGTGCTCGGTATCGTCACCGGCATGGTGGCGGGGCTGGGCACCATTACCCCGGCGTCCGGTTTTGTCGGCCCGGCCGGTGCGCTGATCATCGGCATCAGCGCCGGCGTGATCTGCTACACGTGCACCAGCTTCCTCAAGCAGGTGCTGAAGGTCGATGACTCGCTCGACGTGTTCCCGGTGCATGGTGTCGGCGGCATTCTCGGCACGCTGCTGGCCGGCGTGTTTGTCGGCATGCTGGGCGGCGCCGGTCTCGCCGAGGGTATGACCATCGGCGGCCAGGTCTGGGTGCAGTTCGTTGGCGTCATCGCGACCTTCGTCTACTGCGCCGTTCTCTCCTGGATCATCCTCAAGCTGATCGATGCCGTCATCGGCCTGCGAGTCACCAGCGATCAGGAGACCGAAGGCCTCGATATCGTGCTGCACGACGAGGTGGGTTACAACGTGTAACGTGTTCGGTTATGCGTAACGGAAAGGGCGCTTCGGCGCCCTTTTTTATTGTGCGCCCAGCATGGGCACGATCTTGGAGGTGGAAGTCCTCCCGTGAGTTGACCATAGCGAACGAAGTGAAGCGCAACTGCGTGAGGGTGACCGATCGTGGGGAGGAAGCGTGAAGCGAAGCCGTGAGCCGATGGACAAGAATCGGATAGAAGGCGCTGCCGAGCAGGGCGAGCGGGCAATGTACCGCGAAGCTCTTGTGGTCAAGTCTCTGGCAGCGTAAATCCGGCGGTTGTGCGGTGAAGGATCGTGTTCTTACCTGGGGAGATCTCGCCTTATGCCTGAAAGGGCGACGGTGGTAAACCGGAGCGAGAAGTCAGCAGAGGTCATAGTAGCCGCAAGGCGAAGGACCGAACGAGAAGGAGAGTCGAACGGCATGTCGCTTGGCCATGCAAGGCATCAGAAGTCCGGGCAACCGGGGCGAACTGTCGGAGGGGAAGGTGAAGCCCGACCTGAAGCATTTCGTGATGAAGCAGGGCTGGCGCGGCATGAACCGGGAGGCTTGGGGCGAGTCGACCTGCTTGGGCAGGTGCTCGCGAGAGAGAACCTGGTCGTGGCATGGAAACGTGTCAAGGCCAATCGAGGCAGTGCGGGGGTAGATGGACTGACGATCCAGGCCACGGCTGAGTATCTCAAGACCCGCTGGTTCCAGATCAAGGAGATGCTGCAAAATGGTAGTTACCGGCCTCAGCCGGTGCGCCGTGTGCAGATACCCAAGTCTGGAGGTGGCATGAGGGAACTGGGGATACCGACCGTGACGGATCGATTGATTCAGCAAGCCCTGCTGCAAGTTCTGCAGCCGTTGATTGATCCGACGTTTTCCAACCATAGCTACGGCTTCCGACCGGGCCGACGGGCGCATGACGCTGTGCTGACTGCGCAGCATTATGTGCAAGAAGGTTATCGGGTGGTGGTCGATGTGGATCTGGAGAAGTTCTTCGACCGGGTCAATCATGACGTGCTCATGGACCGGCTGGCGAGACGTATCGACGATAAGGCCATACTGCGGCTGATCCGGCGATATCTCAACGCGGGTGTCATGGGTAACGGTGTGGTCATGGAGCGCTACGAGGGTACGCCGCAAGGCGGGCCACTCTCGCCGCTGCTGGCCAATGTGTTGCTGGATGAGGTGGATCGGGAACTGGAGCGACGTGGCCACCGGTTCGTGCGTTACGCTGACGACTGCAATGTGTACGTGCGCAGTCAGAAGGCGGGCGTGCGTGTCCTCAAGGGTTTGCGGAAGCTCTACGACCGGCTCCACCTGAAGGTGAACGAGGCCAAGAGCGCGGTGGCCAGTGCGTATGGCCGTGCATTTCTCGGTTACGAGCTGTGGTGCTCGGCCGGGGACATGGTCAAGCGTGGTGTCGCGCACAAGGCGATGGTCACCTTCAAACGGCGCATCCGGCAGATTACCCGCCGGACGTGCGGTCGTAACCTGAACGAAGTGGCGGAGGAACTGCGTCGTTATGTGCCGGGCTGGAAAGCCTATTTCAAATTGGCACAGACGCCAAAGGTATTCCGTGAACTGGATGAATGGTTGCGGCACCGCTTGCGTGCCGTGCAGCTCAAGCATTGGCGAAGGGGTACGACGGTGTATCGGGAGTTGCGGGCCTTGGGTGCGAGTTCGGATCAAGCCGCTCGGGTGGCAGGTAATACCCGCCGCTGGTGGCGTAACAGCCGCATGGAGCTGAACTGGATTATGCCCATTGCTTACTTCGACCGGCTCGGTGTTCCCCGTCTCTCATGACCTCAACTTCTCGAACCGCCCGGTGCGGACCCGCATGCCGGGTGGTGTGGGAGGGGTCGGCCAGGTATTTCTGCCGCCCCTATCCCGATTAGCAGAAAATCGCGGATGGGATCCGCTCCTACAGGAGCGTCTATTGGAGTAGGAGCGCATCTCATGCACGATGAGGTGTTTAAAAGGATCGTGGACGCGGTCCGCTCCTGCAGGAGCATCTATTGGAGTAGGAGCGCATCCCATGCGCGATGAGGTGTTTAAAAGGATCGCGGATGAGATCCGCTCCTACAGGAGCATCGATTGGGGTGTAGGGGCGCATCTCATGCGCGATGCGGTGTTTGAAATGATCGCGGACGCGGTCCGCTCCTGCAGGAGCATTGATTGGGTGTAGGAGCGCATCTCATGCGCGATGCGGTGTTTGAAATAGATCGCGGATGGGATCCGCTCCTACAGGCTTTTATGCGTACCGTCGCAGAACGGCATGTCCTTGCTGTGCTTGCAGCCGCACAGCCATGCTTTTCTCTTTTCAGTAATTTCGAATTTCACGGGCTGGAAATCGCTGCCCTTGTGTGAGCCGTCGCAGAACGGCTGTTGTTTCGATTTGCCACAGGCGCACCACCAGTAGGTGCCGGGTTCGAGATCCTGTGCATAGGGCGCTTTTTGTGCGATGGTCGGTTCTGACATAATGGCCTCTGGATTGTTCTTGGTTGTTCGTTGAATGAGTAAAACACCGCCCCTGCTGCAAATCAAGGACCTGTCCCGGCCGATGCTCGGTCCCGTGTCGCTGTCGCTGGCAGCCGGGGATTGCCTGTGCATCACCGGAGAGTCGGGCAGCGGAAAGTCTCAGCTGTTGCGCGCCATTGCCGACATCGATCCGCATGGCGGCGAATTGTGGCTGGATGGGGTGTCCGCGGATGATATAGCACCCGAGCAGTGGCGTCGCCAGGCCGGCCTGCTGCCGCCGGAGAGCAGCTGGTGGCTGCCGCGCGCACATGATCATTTCGTCAACGGCATGCCCGTGGCACTGGCAGAACTGGGTCTTGCCGAGGCGGTACTGGAGCAGCCGGTGTCGCGCCTGTCCAGCGGCGAGCGGCAACGCCTGGCGCTTTTGCGCCTGCTCGCGAACCGGCCACGCGTACTGTTGCTGGATGAACCCACCGCGAACCTGGATGTCGAGAACACGCGTCGTGTCGAGGCGGTGATCGACGACTATATGAAGACGCACGACGCTGCGGTGATCTGGGTCAGCCACGATCGCACCCAGGTTGCGCGCGTGGCAAACCGTCACGTCGAACTCAGGGACGGCAGACTCGAGGAGCTGGCCATGGAAGTGCGGCAATGATCACGCTTGACACTTACGATCTCGCGATTGCGGCCGTGCTGGTGCTGCTGCTGGCGCTGCTGTCGATTCGCCTGCGCACCGGTATCGGCGGGCAACTCGTCATCGCGGCGACCCGGACCGCGGTGCAACTGTCACTGATCGGTCTGGTGCTCAAGGCGCTGTTCGCCAGTTCGCACCCGGGCTGGGTGGCGCTGCTGTCGCTGTTTATGTTACTGATCGCCGGGCGCGAGGTCATGATGCGCCAGGAGCGCCGCTTTCGCGGCTGGTGGGGCTATGCCGTAGGCACCATCTCGATGTTCCTGTCCTCCTTTGCCGTTGCCATTTTCGCGCTGGTGGTGATCCTCGGCGACGAACCCTGGTATGCGCCGCAATACGCCATCCCGCTGCTGGGCATGCTGCTAGGCAACACCATGAATGGCATCGCCATCGCCATGGACCGGTTGACGCAGTCGGCCTGGGAGCAGCGCAACATCATCGAGGCGCGTCTCATGCTCGGCGAAGGCTGGGACAAGGCAATCTCGGAGTATCGCAGCAAGGCCATCCGCAGCGGCATGATCCCGATCATCAATGCCATGGCCGCCGCCGGCGTGGTCAGCCTGCCGGGCATGATGACCGGCCAGATCCTGGCCGGCGCGGCGCCCGTGGAAGCGGTGAAATACCAGATCCTGATCATGTTCCTCATCACCACCGGTACCGGGTTGGGCACGCTGGCCGCGGTTACCATCGGCGCGCGTCATTTGTTCGATTCCCGCCAGCGCCTGTGCCTGGACCGGTTGCGGGGGACATGAGGCAGGAGCGCATTCCATGCGCGATAGGATGTTTTAAATGATCGCGGATGGTATCCGCTCCTACAGGTGCATCTATTGCTGTAGGAGCGCATCTCATGGCCGTTACTCATACGTCCCTGTACATCGCGCGATGGGGTGTTAAATAAATGATTGCGGACGGGCCCCGCTCCCGTATGTACAACTATTGGGATGGGAACGCAGGCATGCACGAACCGGATTATTCAACAATGAGGTACTCACCGTGACCAGGTTAATCACCATGCTTGCGATGCTGCTGTCTGGATCAATTGCATCGGCCGAGGTCTACAAGTGCACCGGTGCCGATGGCGGTGTGCAATACCGCGACTCACCGTGTGACAGCCGTGCCCACAGCCTGCGCAAGATCGACGGGTCTGCGTCCCCGGCCGGTGCGGCGCCACCCGATGCGCGCATGGACAAGACGCAACGCCTGCTCGATGCCATGCGTGACGAGCGTCAGCAGAAGCAGCTCAAGGCCGAAGAGGAAAAAGCCGAGCGTGAGCAGCGGCAAAAGCGCTGCAACTATGCACGCGATCACCTGCACAACATGGAGCGTGCCGGCCGGGTATATTCCCTCGATGAATCAGGCAAGCGCGTGTACCTGCCGGACGATGAGCGTGAACAGTCGCTTGTGCAGGCGCGCGAAGCCGTCAAGCGCTGGTGTAAATGAGGGCATTGTTCAGTGGGTGACTTGTGCGCCACCCCGGTGCGTGAGCGCGCCCGGCGTCACTGTCTACTTGAATGGTGAAACGTGAAAAGAAAAAAGTCTGGCCACGGAATCCACGGAAGAACACGGAAAATATGTAGGGTGCACTCTGTGCACCATTGGGTGAGACGTGAAAGGTGAAACGTGAATTACGGGTGCGAAAGATAATGGCCACGGAATCCACAGAACAACAAGGAAATAATGGATGTGGTTGTTTCAAAAATGCGAGACGCGCATGAGCGGGTAGCTATTGTTGTAGGAGCGCATCTCATGGCCGTTCCCGCACATCCATGTGCTCCACGGCACTTGTACATCCTGGACATCGCGCGATTTACAATTACCACGGAAGAACACGGAAAGATAACTACAAGCCTTATCATTATTCTCCCGGCAATACATTTCACGTTACAGCTATTGTCGGTGCGTAAAACGCACCCTACGCCTGCATTGTTATTTTTCCGTGTTCTTCCGTGGATTCCGTGGCCATTATTCTTTTCACCTTTCACGTCTCATGTCTCACGCCCTATTCCAGCGCCTGCCTGAAAAACTCCGGCGGGGTCAGCGCGGCCTTGTGGATGGCGGCGTTGTAGTAGTGTGTTTCGAAGCTCTTGCCGGCGGCATCCTGTTCGCGGAAGCGCCCGGCCATCGGCTGCTTGCTGCCCATGGTGGCGCTCCACCAGCCTGAGGGATAGCACGGTTGCGGGAAGAACAGCGTCTGCACGTCGACGAAGCCGGCAGCGCGCATCGCCTTGTGCATCGGATTGATGATGGCCATGTTATATAGGGGCGACTCGCTCTGCTGGATAAGGATGCCGTTGTCGCCCAGCGCGCGGTGACAATCGCGGTAGAAATCCTCGGTGAACAGTCCCAGCGCCGGTCCGACCGGATCGGTGCTATCGACGATCACGATGTCGACGGTGCCGGGCGTGCTTTCCTTCATCCAGCGAATGCCGTCGCCAAACAGGAACGCGGCGCGCGGGTCTTCGTTCGCCACGCACAGCTCCGGAAAGAATTCCTCTGCCAGGCGCGTGACGCGCTCGTCGATCTCGACCTGCAGCGCATGGGTGACGCGGCCGTGCTTCAGCACCTCGCGCAGCGTCCCGCAGTCGCCGCCGCCGATGATCACCACGTGTTCCGGCGACGGGTGGGTGAACAGTGCCGGGTGAGACATCATCTCGTGGTAGATGAAGTTCTCGCGTGCGGTGAGCATGTAGCAGCCGTCGATGACCATCAGGTTGCCGAACTTCTCCGTCGCGTAGATCTCGATGTGCTGGTATTCGGTCTGCTCGTTGTGCAGCCGCTCGCGGATTTTCACGCCGAAGGCGGAGCCCCCGATTTCGTAGATCTCGGTGAACCACTGGTCTTTGTCTGTCACGGCTGCGTCCTCGGTCTGGCAAGTCGGGTGGCAGACAATACAAGATCGGGCGGGGCGGGATCAATGGGGTCAGACAAGATACGGGTCTCGCAGGCGCACAACCTGTGCGCGACAGGCAGAATCGCGGATGGGATCCGCTCATACAGGAGCATCTATTGACGTAGGAGCGCAGGCATGCGCGAATACCGTAGCCGGATCATTCGCGGACAACGTCCGCTCCTACCCCGGTGGCGCTATCTTGTGTAGGAGCGCATCTCATGCGCGACAGGCAGGATCGCAGATGGAATCCATGCCCATAGGTGCGTCTAATTGGTGTAGGAGCGCATCCCATGCGTGATGGGATCTTTAAAATGATCGCGGACCGGGTCCCTCGTGCGAGGTGATGACCCTATCGTGCGGGCCAACCCATTGCTATTACCGCCCGCTGTCATTATCGTGCCTGTCATGAACTGGACACCCGATGACGCCCGCAGACAGTACAACATCCCCGGCTGGAGCGCCGGCTATTTCGATGTCGGTGACAATGGCCACCTGCAGGCCCGGCCGGGCGGGCACGCCGATGCGCCGGCCATCGACCTGCATGGCCTGGTCGACCGTCTGCACGAGGACGGCCTGACCCTGCCGGTGCTGGTGCGTTTTACCGATATCCTGCGCAACCGCGTGGACCGACTGCACGGCGCCTTCACCGCCGCCATGCAGCTCGCTGGCTACGCGGCGAACTACACTGCCATCTACCCGATCAAGGTCAACCAGCAGCGGCATGTGGTCGAAGCGCTGGTCGCGCACGGCGGCGCGCGCATCGGCCTGGAGTGCGGCAGCAAGCCCGAGCTGATGGCGGTGATCGGCAGCCTGCCGGCCGGCGGCGCCATCATCTGCAACGGCTACAAGGATGCCGAGTACATCCGTCTCGCACTGATCGCGCAGCGTCTTGGACACCGTACCGTGCTGGTGATCGAGAAGCTGTCGGAACTGGAGCTGATCATCGCCACGGCAGCGTCGATGCGCATGCAGCCGGAACTCGGCCTGCGCGTGCGATTGTCCACGGTGACCTCCGGCAACTGGCAGAACACCGGCGGCGACCGTTCCAAGTTCGGCTTCACCGCGGCCGGCGCGCTGGCGCTGATGGCGCGCCTGCGGGATGCGGGCATGCTCGACCGGTTGACGCTGCTGCACTGCCATCCCGGATCGCAGATCACCAGCATCGAGGTGTTCCGCGATGCGCTGATGGAGGTTGCCCGCACCTGGGTGGAGTTGCGCAACGCCGGCGCGCCGGTGACCACGGTCGATGTTGGCGGCGGGCTGGGCATCGACTACGAAGGCACGCGCTCGATGAACGAATGCTCCATGAACTACGACGTGGACCGCTACGCGCAGACCGTGATCGACGTGTTCAACGAAATAACGCAAGCGCATGACCTGCCGGCACCCGACCTGATGTCCGAATCCGGTCGCGCGCTGACCGCGCACCACGCCGTGCTGATTACCAACGTGCTCGACACCGAGCAGGTACTGAGCGAGGAAGATGCCGGCTCCAGTTCCGACATCGCCCCGGTGCTGGCGCTGCGCGAGTCACTGGCACAGTGCACGGCGGACACTGCGCTCGACAGCTACCTGCTGGCGGGCGGGCATCTCGCCGAGCTGCGCGGCCTGTACCTGGTCGGCCGCGCCGGCCTGCAACAGCGCGCACACGGGGAGTCGCTGTATTACGCCCTGTGCCGCAAGGTGCAGGGTTTCCTGGCACTGCAGGACCAGCCGCCACCGGAACTCGATGACATCAACCGGCGCCTCGCCGACAAGTACTTCTGCAACCTGTCGGTATTCCAGTCCATGCCGGATGTGTGGGGGATCGACCAGATCTTTCCCATCGTGCCCCTGCAGCGGCTCGATGAGGCGCCGCAGCGGCGCGCTATCCTGCATGACCTGACCTGCGATTCCGACGGACATATCGAGATGTATGTCGATGGCAATGGCGTCGAGTCGACCCTGCCGGTACACGCGGTGCGTGATGACGAGACCTACCTGCTCGGCTTTTTCCTGCT
>DATKZN010000149.1:0-3199 GCA_035527955.1 Gammaproteobacteria bacterium | reverse complement strand
TCGGTGAGCATCCGGCGATTGGCTTCCGCCAGTGCGGCCTGGGTGGCGGCAAGCGGTGACAAAGGTCCCTTTTTTCCTGCTTCCATGTGTTGTTACCGGCGATTCAGGACTGCGCCGCCTGGAGGCCGACTCCCCGGCCCTGCCTGGGAAACCGTCCTAGCGCGATATCGTGCTGACCAGGCTGTCGAGATAGGCCTGCTGCACCAGCAGATCGTGCTCGAGGCTGTCGATTTCCCTGTTCAGGGCCTCGATTTCTTCATCGATCTCGTGAATCTGGTACAGCAGCAGGACACGCTGCTCCTTCTGCAGGCCATCCTGCACCAGATCCACAAGCTTGTGCTGCTTGTCCTTGTGCAAGGCGTCGATTTCGTTCTCGCGCCGGTGAATCTGCGCATGGGTATCCTTGACCTCGGAACGCGCCAGGTAGATCGCGCGCCCGTCGTCGTAGGCCGCTCCGAATGCGGCATCAACCGGCTCGGGGCATACGCTCGGGTAGGCGCGACCCGCGCGCCCCTGGCGGAAGGCATTGGCAGGTGTACAGTATTCCTGCAGCCCCTGTGCGCGCCCGGCCTGCCAGGCATCGAAATCCGGCACGATGGCATGTTTGGCGCAGTCCTCGCGGTAGGTCCCGATAATGCTGGACGGCTTGCCCTGCACACCATCCTGGTAGCCGATCAGTCGCCAGTCGGCGACCTGGCACTGATCCCGGTCGAGGGTCGCGCAGCCCTGCAGCAGCAGGACCAGCAACGTGATACCCGCCAACGGCAGGTGCCTGGTGTAATGAGGTATATGCCGGGTCGTTTTCTTCATTTTTGCCACCACCGCCAGCTGGATGAGTTCAGGAAATCGATATCTCCCGTTGTTAACGGCCGCCGGCACCGGTTCCTTACCGGCACCGGTGGCCGACCGGGGACATACCCCGCACCACCCGCACGTGTTATAAATCCCCCATGAAGGCGATCCACATGATCAGACCGGGGCCGGCACACGAGGTATTGCGCGTCGTCGATATTCCCGAGCCACTGATCGACACACCGACCGCGATCAAGGTGCAGCTGAAGGCAGCGGGCATCAATCCGGTGGATACCAAGCTGCGTGCGCACGGCGTGTTTTTCCCCAACGCCTATCCCGCGATACTGGGCTGTGACGGGGCCGGCATCGTCACCGAATGCGGCCCGGCAGTGACACGCTTCAAGCCTGGTGACCCGGTATGGTTCTGCCACGGCGGACTGGGCAGCGCGCCGGGCAACTACGCCGAATACACGGTACTGGATGAACAGGAAGCCGAGCCGTTACCGGGCAGCCTCGACTTCGAATCCGCGGCCGCCCTGCCGCTGGTGCTGATCACGGCGTGGGAGGCCCTGTTCGACCGCGCCGGCCTGGAGGCCGGCCAGACGGTCCTGATCCATGCCGGCGCCGGTGGCGTCGGCCACGTCGCCATCCAGCTGGCCAACTCGGTCGGCGCGCGCATCGCCACCACCGTCAGCACCCGGGAAAAGGCAGCATTCGTCAGGCTGCTCGGCGCGGACCACGTCATCCACTACCAGGACTGTGATTTTGCCGAGGCCGTGCGGGACTGGACCGGCGGCCGCGGTGTGGACGTGGTGCTCGATACGCTGGGTGGCGAAACCTTCCGTCGCAGCCTCACCGCCACGTGCGTGTATGGCCACGTCGTGACCCTGCTCGACCCGGGTCCGGACGTGGACTGGAAGGAGGCGCGCAACCGCAACCTGTCGATCGCCTTCACCCTGATGCTGACACCCATGCTGCGGGAGCTGCCCGAGGCGCGTCATCACCAGGGCGAGATACTGCGTCGTTGCGCGGCCCTGATCGGCGATGGCGCGCTCAAGCCGCAGGTGTCGAGGACCCTGTCTCTGCACGAGGCCGCCACCGCGCACACACTGGTCGAGACCGGACACGTGCAGGGCAAGATCGTGCTGGCCATTGATTGACCGGCCCCGCTCTGAAAAAAGTCATCTCGCGCAGAGGCGCAGAGTGCGCAGAGAAACGGCATTTCCGGAATCTCTGATCACTTCGTCATGCCGGCGCAGGCCGGCATCCAGGTCAGTTAAAACACTGGATCCCGGCCTGCGCCGGGATGACGATGAGTGAATTAATCAGAGGTGCCTTCTCTGCGCAAAATGTCCCTCTACCCCGACAAGCCCTTTGTGACTTGTCGGGAGAAACATACAAGCGCTCCTACTGCAATAAGAAACATCCGTATGAACTTACCGAATTTTCTCTGCGCGCTCTGCGACTCTGCGCGAGGGGAATTTCCTGGCGGCCTTGCGCGAGATCAGGTTTCGCGGGTCCGGAACCAGCCGGTGATGCTCATGCGGCTGCGGCGCGCCGGCAGCACTTCGTGCAGGAAGCGCGCACTGAGGAACGTCACCAGGGTCCCACCCAGCGGCAGGACATCTTCGGCATGGCCTGGTACATCCGGGTCTGTGTAGATGCGCAGCTGCCCGCCGTCCGCCGCCAGCCAGTCCGCGTTGAGATACAGCGTGCTGGTCACGCGGCGCGTGCCGATTCCGGCAAACTGGTCCAGGTGCCTGCGGTAGTACGTCCCGGCCGGATAGACCGCCAGGTGCGCCTCGAAATCGAACAGGCCCAGAAACAGGGTACCGTTGATCGCCAGCCGCAGGCGCTCCAGTTCGTCCAGGTAACGGCGCTGGGCCGGGCCGCAGGCCTGCGCATCCAGCCAGTGCACGCAGTCGGTGCGCACCTCTGGCCTGACCTGCAGCTGCGCGCCGCGACCGACGCCGGCGTGGCGAAACCCGCCGGCCTGCCAACATGCCTCGAGTTCATGACGCAGTGCGTCGACCAGCGCCGGGGCAAGAAAATCGGGTGTCACGCACCAGCCCTGTTCGGCGAGCGCGGCAATGATCCCGGGGACGGGTTCGGGTTCCGCGAACGGTTCGGGCAATCCGCTGCCAAGGGCGAGCAATGGGGTGTTGTCGGACATGGTGCGCTCGCCGGGACCGGGCAGTGCAGGCCATCCTGCGCGCCGGATTATGCGGCTGAATGCCGCCGTGCGCCATCCCTGTCAAGGCCGTCCGACCGGTCCGGCAGGCCCGGCATCCAGGGTCGGCGCCCCTACATTCCGTTTTTGAACTGCTCCGTCGCGGTGACGCCGCTGGCGCGCACCTGGCGCAGGGCCACCGCATATTCCTTCAGGATACCCAGCGCCCAGGCAATG
>DATKZN010000148.1:0-6983 GCA_035527955.1 Gammaproteobacteria bacterium | reverse complement strand
TTCATTCATTGACTTACGGTACTTTCATTCAATGTATGTGGGACAGCAATGGGTCAGACTCGATTGATTCGTCAACAAGATGTCTGACTAGTGGAATCTGACTCCATTGCCAGCATGCTCAACGCTTCAGGTTCTTCAGTCGCTTGTTACCGGGCTTTTCGGGGTGCTGTTCAAAGAACCAGTTATCCAGTGCCTCCTGCCTGCCAGCTTCGTGCTGCTGCTGTGCGGATGCTTCGGTGCCGCGGCACAGATCCAGGGTTATGGCAAGCGCGCGCTGCCTGCCAGGTTCGGACCGGGCCAAGAGTTCTTCTGCATTCAGGCGGTCAACGATCTGCCTTGATAAGGTCTCACAGTCCAGGTCGATGCCCTCGGCAAGCGCGCCATGACTGATGACTGCGAGTACCATGGAAAAATATCCGGATGCCCATATTTTTTTCATAACTGCTCCACCTGGAATAAACAATAATAAGCGGGGTCGGAGCACGCACATCCCGACATTAGTATCAATTGTGCTCTGATCACATATTTCGAAAATGTCTTCAGCCCCTTTTTTATCAGGTCAATTCGTCCAGCAGTTCCAATATCATCCTGTGCCAGGTTCCCCAGGGGCGATCACGAAGTTCGGTGGCAATCCTGAGGCGTGAAGCGATTTCCGTACTACCGGACAAGGGATCGCCCTGGCCGGCGGAAAAAAAGTCATCCAGTTCGATGCATTGGTGGCACACGCCTGTCTTGGAAATCAGCGCGCAAGTCGCACCATAGTGCACTGTCATGTAGTGCCTGGCCTCCTGCAGCCAGTTCTTGGCTTGTCCAGGTGACGCCTCGAGTAAATCGGCAACTTCGTTGCTGGTGAAACCGTGTACTTCCCTGAGCAGCAATGCAGCAGCCTTCTGTTCCGGAAGATTGCGCAATGTACATGCCAGGCAGGCTACAAGATGTTCACGTGCGATTGCCCTTGTCTCCGGGGTGCTGGCCAGGGCCTTTGACTGTTCGATCAATGCGGGATTGGCCTCTGCAGCATCGCGTAAATCCAGGATCATGTTCTCCCGCCATGTTGAATGTCTTCGCAACTCATCGAACGCCAGATTGGTGGCGACCTTGAATAACCAGGCGCGTATTCCATCACCTGTTTCAGGCAGGCGGTCCGATGCTTCGAGGCAGCGCAGATAGGTCGTCTGCAGTAAATCTTCAGCTACCTGGGGCCGGACCACCAGTCGGCAGAGATACGCATGCAATTCTCCCCGGATCCTTTCGAAACAGCTTGTCAGTGCATTTTCCATCCGTTTTATCGTTCTCAAACGTATTGGTAATGAGGGGCGCGATTTTGCGTAGAAGGGATCCCCATGGCAAGAGAATCAACAACTCAATCGAGTCTGACCCTGTTGAGGAGGTGGTAAGTGACAAAACAAACGATACTGCGATCACTGGTCGCCGGTTGGGCCGGGGGATTTGCCGGAAATGCTTTGCTTGGCGCATTGTTTTCCAGCCCGTGGGTCAGGGAAATTCTCTATAACCCCGAGGTGCAGAGCCAGCTGTTTATCTCGCTGACCCCGCAGAGAAACATTGCCCTATCGGTTGCCGGCCTGGTCGTTCTGAGCGGGCTGCATGGAGTCCTGTTCGCCATTCTCAGGCCATCGATACCGGGTGAGTCCTGGATTGGAAAAGGTGTCTGGTGGGGGCTCGCGCTCTGGGTGGTGTACTGGCTGGCTCAGGAATGGTTCATTTATATCACGCTGCTTGGCGAACCCATGGGCCTGGCAGCTTTCGAACTGGGTATTCTGCTGGCCGGTTCGCTGGTGGAAGGTGTTGTCATTGCCGGGCTGCTGATGCGAATCAACGGGGTCAGACTCGATTGATTCGTCAACCGAACGTCTATTCAATCGAGTCTGACCCCGTTGATTGTGTGATTTTGCAGCGCTTCAGGTGGCAAACAAACCTGAGGCGACATCGTTGAAAGCCTTGAATTCAAGCGCGTTGCCGCTCGGGTCGAGGAAAAACATCGTGGCCTGTTCGCCCGGGAGTCCGCGAAAGCGGACGTGAGGCTCGATCAGGAACGTCACTCCGGCGGTCTGCAGTCGCCCTGCCAACGCCTCCCAGCTTTGCCTGTCGAGCACCGCACCGAAGTGCGGCACCGGCACATCGTGGCCGTCCACCGGGTTATGTTGCCCGGCATTGACGCGGCCGGGCTGCGGAGGGCTGAGGTGGCAGACCAGCTGGTGCCCATAGAGATTGAAATCGACCCAACGCTCTGCACTGCGCCCCTCCGGACAGCCCAGCAGGCCACCGTAGAAGGCGCGCGCCTCGGCAAGATCGTGCACGGGGATGGCAAGATGAAAGGGCGGAATGTTCTGGTCCATCAGGATTCTCCAGAATCAATAGGGTCAATCAACGGGGTCAGGCTCGATTGATTCGTCAATATTTCGACCGATCAAGGGAGTCTGACCCCATTGATTTATTGATTTCATGGATTTAATTCAAAACGGCCACAGGTTCCAGCCACTGTCCAGTTCGTCTTCGCAGCGCGCCAGTTGGGTGTGGTAGCGCTTGGCGCGGTCGTCCACCGTATGCGCCACTTTGATCAGCCAGGGTTTCTTGTTAAAGGTCTTGCGTTTGTAGCCGCCCTGTCCTTCGTGATAGGCCAGGTACTGGGTGTAGGCGTCCCATTTGGAGATGCCCAGTATGCGGTGGCTCATGTTGCCGTACCAGGCGATGAAGTCCACGGCGTCGGCAAAGTCGTCGCGGTCCGCGAAGCGGTTACCGGATTTCTCACGGTACCAGTCCCAGGTATCGTCCTTGGCCTGGGCATAGCCGTAGGCGGATGACACCCGCCCCCAGGGAATGACCCACAGCAGGTAGTCGCGCGGTGGCTTGGCGTCATCCACGAATTTCGATTCCTGGTAGATGATGGCAAGCTGTACATGAATCGGCACGCCCCACTGTTCGTAAGCGCGCTTCGCGTCTTTGTACCAGCCGCCCTTGTCGTCGAAGATCTCGCAACTGTCGTGGAGATTTTGCGGTGGGCTGGTAGAGCAGGACCACAAGGCCACCACGGCCAGCGTTGCTGCGAGTGGAATATAGTAATACTTGCGAGTGTGTTTACGTTTGCGTTTGCGCATACAGGTGAGACTATATCCAGAAAATAACGGAGTCAGAGCACAATTTTCTCTAATTCTTGGATTAAGGGTGCTCTGAACCCAATTGCCCCACTGACCCGTCCGGGTTGATTCTGCATTCCATCGTGACTACATCTACGCCATTCATGATCTTTATCGTGATTCGATCCCCGGTGACCTTGTCGACACCTTCATACTGTGTTCCGGGCGGAAGCGAGGCGCGATACGCCTCGAAGCATTCCACTCCCGTCATGGGGTCGATAGCAGCGGCAGGTTTTTGTTCTTCGCAGGCAACAAGCAGTGTTGCAACAATTGTGAAAACAATCGCGTTGTGAATACGCATACTCAAGTGCTCCTGTAACGTAAATGGGTTCAGAGCATACACATCCCGATGTTAGGAGAAACCGTGCTCTGACGCCAATGCCACTACGTCCCGCAGAAGGTCTGCTGAACAACCTCATCCGGTTCCGGCGGTAACCTGTATATATCTTTCTGTGGCTGTAATTCGAATGGCTTTTGTAATACCGCATGGAGCTTATGGAACGCTGAAAAATCACCATGATCTTCCGCCGCCCGAATGGCCGCCTCGATCCGGTGGTTCCTTGGGATGTACACGGGATTGACCGCCTGCATGCGCGCCTGGCGGGTGGCATCAATGCTGCCTTCCTGGTGCAGGCGCGCTCGCCATTGCTGTACCCATTGATCGAATTGCCCGGGGTTATCAAACAAGGCGCGCACATCCCCGTCCTGGTCCGCACGCGCCATTGCCAGCGTTGATAAATAATAAAACGTCAGCGTGAAGTCTGCGTGGTTCGCAGCCATCACATCAAACAGCTCATCGATCAGCGCCTTGTCATCTTCGTGGCAGGCTTGCAGGCCGGTTTTCGCGCGCATCCCGTCGAGCCAGTAATCCTCGTAGCGCCCGGCATAGTTTTCCAATGCGCCTGTTGCGGCCTCAACAGCGGCCCCGGTGTTGTCATCCAGCAAGGGCAGGAGTGATTCTGCCAGGCGCGTCAGGTTCCACAGTCCGATGTTCGGCTGGTTGTTATAGGCATAGCGCCCGTGGCGATCAATGGAGCTGTAGACCTGGCCGTGGGCATAATGATCCATGAACGCACAGGGGCCATAGTCAATGGTCTCGCCCGCGATCGACATATTGTCGGTATTCATCACGCCATGGATAAAACCGAACTGCATCCACTGTGCGATCAGTGCCGCCTGCCGGTCGATGATTGCCTCAAGCCAGGCCAGGTAAGGGTTTTCTGCATCGCGATACGCGGGATAGTTGTGCTCGATAACGTAGTCGGCCAGTTTTGTGATGGCGTCCAGGTTGCCTCTCGATGAGAAATACTCGAAGGTGCCGACACGCACAAAGCTTCGGGCAGTGCGGGTGATGACGCCGCCGGGCACCAGTTCCTGCCGGGCGACCCGTTCGCCTGTCGTCACGGCGGCCAGCGCGCGCGTGGTCGGCACGCCGAGTCTTGCCATGGCTTCGCTGACCAGGTATTCGCGCAGTACCGGCCCCAGCGCGGCACGTCCGTCACCGCCGCGCGAGAAGGCGGTGCGCCCGGACCCCTTCAGGTGTATGTCATGGCGAGCGCCGCCCGGGGCGGCAACCTGGCCCAGCAGGAGGGCGCGGCCATCCCCGAGTTGCGGAACGAAGTTCCCGAACTGGTGGCCGGCATAGGCCATGGCCAGGGGCTCGGCGCCCGCGGGGACACGATTCCCGGCGAGGATGGCGGTGCCATCGGGTGAGTCCAGGCACGTGTCGGATAGTCCGAGTGCATCGCCCAGCGCCTGATTGAAAACGATCAGCGCCGGATTCGCCACGGGCGAGGGCGGGGACCTGACGTAAAAATCCTCGCCAAGGTTGACGTAGGTGTTGTTGAAGGGGATCGGTTTCATGATCAATAAGGGGTCAGAGCACAATTTTCATTAAGATCAGGAGTCATTGTGCCCTGATCCCGGTTGTCCCGGGCAATTATGTGGACCGGATACATTTTCGGCAGAATGTATCCGGTCCCTGTAGTGGCTGGCGCCGTTGATCGTGACTAGCCGAAACCTGCAGCCAGCTGTTCGCAGTCTGCTGTCGCGAAGGTATCCAGTTTCTCGAAAAACGTCTTGTGATCGATGTAGTGGGCACCGTCGCAGGAGAACGTCATGCCGATCATGCCGTTCACACGGTTGACCGAGCCGTTGCGCAGGTAGATCGTCTGGTCCGTGGTGCGCAGCCGCCTGAACTCCTTCAGGATCGCGGTCGTATCTTCCGTGTCGATCACGGGTTGCAGGTGATCGATGCTGTTGTCGGGGAACTGGCCCAGGAAACCGTCGGCCAGCACTTGCTCTTTCACGTACACGCGGTACCTGAAGGCGTCATCGGCAAACCAGCAGGTCAGCTGGCTGGACGAGTAATGGATCTTCACGTGGAAGGCCCCCTTTTTCGTCAGCAGTGCATGCACGATGTCGTGGATGCGATCGATGTCGCTGTCGAACAGGCTTTCGATGCGGGACTGCTGGAACAGGAAAGCCCTGACTGAGGGGTCGCCTTTAATCTGTAGCCATTTGTACGGCATGGTAGACCTCCTTCAAACGCGTTGCGGAATGTTCGTGTACTGACGCCGGGCCGGGAACGACAGGTCAGCCGTGTCCAGTTGCCCGATTGCCGGCCGGTTGCCACATGAAACGCCGGATCAGCTCGTCCCGGCCAACCTTCAGGTCGAGATAGGCCGCCGACTCCATGAGAAACCGTATCCTCGCCTGCCGTTCGGGCCGTTCGGGCCGGTAGGCCGGTCCGCCGCTGTGTGTGCCCTGGGCGGGGGCCATGTACGCCAGGGTGCCGCGGCGCGAATCATCCAAGTGGCTGTTATTCATGACGTCATCCTCGCTCTGTGACCATCGGCCATGCCGGGAAAAGTTCCTGACAAAAACACTCAGGTACTCGAGTATAGGGATACACAGCATAAATAATAATCGATATTATTGATCCTCATGATAGAGGATCACCTATGGAAATTCCGATTACCAGTAAACTTGCCCGCCGGATCAGCCTGCGCCAGTTGCAGGTGTTCGAGGCGGTCGCCCGGCTGCTGAGTTTCACGCGTGCCGCACAGGAACTGCACCTGACCCAGCCGACTGTCTCGATGCAGTTGAAAAAACTCGAATCCGATATCGGCCTGCCGCTCACCGAGCAGGTCGGCAAGCGAATATCTTTAACCGATGCCGGCAGCGCGCTCAACAGTGCCGCACGGGATATCCTGGAAACCCTGGGCCGCTTCGAGATGCAGATCGATGACCAGAAGGGGTTGCGCACCGGGCAATTGCGGATCGCTGTCGTGACCACGGCAAATTACTTTGCGCCGCGCCTGCTCGGCAGGTTCTGCAGCACCTGGCCCGGAATCAAGGTGGCGCTGGAAGTGACCAACCGCGAGCACATACTGGAGAGAATGGCCAATAACAGGGATGACCTGTATCTGATCGGCAAACCGCCGGCGTCGAGCGAACTCGAATTCCAGCCCTACCTGATGAACCCGATGGTCGTCGTCGCGCCTGCCAGTCACCGCCTTGCAGGCAGGAAAGCGCTATCGATCGCGGAAATCGCTGATGAATTTTTCATTTTGCGTGAACAGGGTTCCGGTACCCGGATCGCGCTGGAGCAGAAGTTTGCCGAGGCCGGCCACGCACTCAAGGTCCGTATGGAACTGGGCAGCAATGAATCGATCAAGCAGGGTATCACGGGCGGGCTGGGCATCGCCGTTCTGTCGCTGCATACGCTGACTGCCGGGGATATGAAAGAACTGGCCGTGCTGGATGTGCAGGGTTTTCCCATACCCTGGCAGTGGTACGTCGGTTACCCCCGCGGGAAGCGGCTCT
>DATKZN010000147.1:0-4743 GCA_035527955.1 Gammaproteobacteria bacterium | reverse complement strand
GAGTTCTGTGCATAGGTGACCTCGGTGATCCACAGCGGTCCCGTCCAGGACGCGTCACTGCGTACGCGTTCCGGTGTCTCGACATGGTGCACGCGGGTTTCGTGGGTATTCGCCTTGTTCAGCACTGCGAATTCACAGAACCGCAGCGTGGCGTTTCCGTAGTTGCAGGCCGGATTGGTGGCCAGGTCGAAGTTGGTGCTGATGCCGGTGCGGGTCGCCGCCGGTGAACCGGCCTGTGGTGTTGCCACTGCGGCCAGGCGCGCATCCAGTTCGGTCACCTGGCTCGCTGTACCGTTGGTGCGGATATAGTCGTCCATGAGTCGATACATGTTGTTGATGGCGTTGTGGATGCCCTCGTTGATGTGGTCGACCTGTGACACCGGCACCCCCGGGTCGAGGAGGTCAAGCACGATGTCGACGATCTTGTCGATGTCGGCATTGCCGGTGGGCAACACGCCGGCCGGCATTACGCCGTCACCGATACCATGCGGATTGCCCTGCAGCACCAGCAGGTCCAGCTTGTTCTTGATGTAGGGCTGGGCCTCGCTGACAAAGCCGCTGGCCGCCAGGTCCCGCATCAGGTTGTAGTTGGTGCTGGCAAAGACGTCGAATTCGACCTGGAGGCTGAACGGCAGGAAGTTGCGCTCGGGGTCGTTCGGGTCAACATTGCCGAGCAGCATACAGCCGCTCTTGATCTGGTCGCGAATCTGTCCCGGCGGAATGAGCTGGATGTAGTAATCACTGCGGCCCTTTGCACGTAAATCCTCCAGGGTGTAGCTGGCCTGGTTGGCGGGGATTGTCGGGTCCAGCCCGCGCGAGAGATTGAAATCGCGCATCACCTGATCGAACACGACCCACTGGTTTCCGGCCATACCGAGCAGCAGTTTTGCACGTTCCGGATTACCATGGAACTCGGTGGTGCGGTCCGCGCCCAGCGAGGCGCAGTCGCCTGTATAGGGGAATTTCTGGTCTTCCCTGGCGTGCACGGGTGCCTGCAGTCCGAGCAGCAGGGCGCCGGCGGCAGCCAGCATGAATCGGCTGTGTTTGCTTCGTTGTATGTGATTGTTCATTAGTAACACCTCCTCAGTGTTGCATTCGATAACAACTGTCATTGTAGACGTCCCTGGCCGCTCCCGCAGGAGCGGCCAGGACTGGCAGGGTCGTGATTGATGCGCGCTAGTGGCCGATATGTCCGGAGAAGAACGTCGGGCCGGCACCGAACGGTGGCTGCACGAAGCTGGTATCCGGGGTGTTGTCCGGCTGGCCAATCTGCTCTGACTCGGCCTGCGGAGGATTACCCACGAGACTGGAGTCCACCGTCGTTACCCGGCCGACGCCAAACTGTGCCTCGGTGACTTCCTTGTTTAGCAACCCATCCAGATAACTGCGCAGCGCATGCACCGGGTGCAGGAAGGTGTCGGGTGCAACCTGCTGCACCGTCGCACCCACGATGACCGGGACAGTCGGGTCGTTGACCGGTGCCACCAGGCTGATGGTGCTGTCGTAGATATCCGGATTAGCCAGTGCGAAGAACTGGAAGTTCGAGCCACCTCCTGTGCGGCAGACCTCGTCCAGCGGGTTGCCATGCCCGTAGCAGGAGGCGAAGGTGTAACGCTTGCCGGGATCCAGCGCTACGCCGCCGATCTTGATGTCCACACTGCGGCCGGTCGAACTGCCGAATGGCCGGTTTTTCAGATCAACCGTCTGCTCCACGCTGTCGGACAGTCCCAGATACCAACCACCTTTCTGCAGGAAGGGATTGCGGTCAAACACCGCGCCGAGCACGTTCTCGAGACTGCGCTGCACCGATTGGCCGGAAAACTCGGCGTAGTTCACCGCCGGTGCAATCGGGAACCAGGTGTACAGGTCGCGCAGCGTGATATCGCCACCCGGCAGCACCGCGTTACCGAAGCGGAAACCGTTGGCCATGGAGAGATCGACCGGGGTCACCGTGTTGGTCACCTGCCAGATGGCATCGGCGATGAAGTTGTTCAGGGTGTCTTCCAGCACATGGTGGCGCAGCAGCAGGGTATCGGTGGTACCGACCACGGTATCCAGACCATCAACCAGCTGCAGTCCGCGAATGGCGGTATTGCCGCAGTTACCGGGGCTGTTTGGCGGGGTACAGAAACCACCGGGCATGAAGGTGTGGCGGATCAGGTCAGGGCCGTTCATAAAAGGTGCCTCGATGGCAGCGACCAGTTGCGCCATGGCCGGATCTTCGGCGACGGACTCATCGACCGGGATGGCCTCCCAGTTGAAATCGATGACCTTGCCGCCGGCTACCTGTACGTCGAGACGACCTACGTACATGTCGCGGTTGGTTTCCACCACAATGGCGGCGCCGCGTGCGAGCCGGCTTCGCTCTGTTCCGCTCAGGCTTTCACCCGGTTCGGTCCTGATTACGCCCTGTTTGTCGGCGAGTAGTGCACCGAGGGTGATTTCGTGGGTATGCGCCGAGTACATCACGTCGATGTCCTCGAAGCTCTGTGCGATCTTGATGTTCTGCGACAGGCCGAGTTCCGACTGCACCACGATGAGATCGGCGCCGGCCGCCTTGACCTCGTCGAGTATGCCGGGCAGTTCCTCGACACCCTGGGTGAAACGCAGGCCGATATTGAAGGTATCAGCCTGCTGCGGCACGATGGCGGCGGTGATGCCGATCACGGCGATCTTCACACCGTTGCGATCGATAATCCGGTAGGGATCCAGCACCCGGTTGTGGTTCGGCACCGGCGTATCGTTATACGCGTTGATTGCGACCGCCGGGAACTGGGCCTTGATGACGCCGAAACCGGCCGGCGTCGGGTTCGGTGCTGTCTCGGTGGTGTTCTCGTAACACGCATAGCCGCTGGCGGCATCGGTCAGGCCCGGAATCACGGGAATGTCGTTGCAACCGATATACTTCGACATAACACGAATGTTCGGCGGTATCGTCGGAAACGGCGGCCGGCTGGCGAAGTGGTTGCGGAACACGGCAGGACCGTAACCGAAATCCCAGTTGCCCGGGGTGAAGACGTCGATGCCGAAGGCATTCATCGCCACCATCATGGCATCACCGACGGTGAACATGGTCTCGGCGCTGCCATGGGTCAGGTCACCGGTCGAGAGCAGGATGGCCTGGGGGTTATCCGCGCGGATACCGTCCACTACGGTCTTGAGCCTGGCGAGGCCGCCGGCGCTGGCGACCTGCCGTTCCGTGCCGTCGTTGTTCTTCAGTACCGCGGAATGCGGTACCAGGGTGCCGTGCAGGTCCCCCATCTCGATCAGGGTGACGGTTTTGCCGGCGTATGCCTGGCTTGCGAATGATCCGAAGACCAGCGCCAGTGGCCACAGCGAGCTGCGACCGGTGATCAGTCTATTGAATTTCATGCTTGTAGTCCTCCAGTGGGTTATTTTTTGGTCCGGCCGTTGTAACCGTTATTTCCCTGGCCGTGATCAAGACGGGGCGTAAACCGTTGCTGGAACGGCAATACTCCGGCTAGGGCGAAAACCGGGACGACGGGGTTTTGTCCACAGTATTGGTTAGGACGCTCGCCAGTGCCGAAATATTCCGTCAATCGCGGGATGCTGCCCGGTTGCCGGAATCCTGCCGGCAACAACAGGTGCAACCGGCTGTGAAATATGCTGATTCTGCTTTTCATCTGCATTTCCGGGGAAATGCAGGGCAGGCGCACGCCAGCATGCTGCGCATGCAGCAAGCACTGTTTCCGGTGTGGGTAATCCGGGTGACGGCAGGGAATAAAAGCGTTTCGCTTTGCGTCAACTGTAGACGGTGTTGTGCTTGCTGGCGCACGCGACAGCGCTGTGTCTATGGCAGGCGGCGCCGCCACCGCGGGTAGTTGTACTGCCATTGCTGGTTAAATCAACAGGAGAGCGTGTATGAAGACCTCAACAAGGCTGTTTTCTGTACTGACAATACTGACCCTGCTGTTCACTGCGCATGTGCAGGCGGATGAACGCTATGGCAAGCAGAAGGTGGTTTACCACATCAATTATGACGATCCCGCTACGCAGGCCGGTGCCTTGCGCAATATCCAGAACCACATCAACGCGGTTGGCAAGGAAAACCTCGATTTAAAGGTCGTCATGCATGGCGCTGGCCTGTCACTGCTGCTGACGCCGGATATGCTGGCCAATACCAAGATGAAATACGGTAATGCAACCGACGAAATCCAGGCCAAGATTGCCGGTCTCAAGGATCAGGGGATCGGCTTCGAGGTCTGCGGCAATACCCTCAAGGGCAAACAGATCGATTACAAGCATGATCTCTACGATGTAGACGATGAGGATATCGTGCCAAGCGGCGTGGCGGAGCTCGCGCGCCTGCAGCAGATGGGGTATGCCTATATCAAGCCC
The DNA here is from genome assembly GCA_035527955.1 of Gammaproteobacteria bacterium. GTDB lineage: Bacteria > Pseudomonadota > Gammaproteobacteria > UBA9214 > UBA9214 > UBA9214. The sequence goes on along the minus strand of DATKZN010000147.1, from coordinate 384 downwards.
TGAGCCGGTCTGTCAGCCAATAAAAAACCGGCCGCGAGGGCCGGTTTTTTTATGAGCGGTTTGTTCAGACCCGGATATAGACCCAGCCCTGCTGCAGGCGGTCAACGATTTCTTCCAGTGCCCCGGGTATGACCCTGGCCTCCGGCAGCAGGTTGACCTCGATGCCGTTCATGCGCAGCTTCTCGATGGCGCGGTTGCAGGCCAGGAAGCTGATGTTGTTGAATTGCAGTGCCATGCGACGGATGCGTTCCGGGTAGGGCGAGGTGTCGGCACGCAGCAGCTTGAGTCCCTCGGCGTTGGCAACGACCTCCAGCTGCACGAGTTCGGGGTGTTCCTTGTAGCTGGCCAGCAGCTGTTCGGCATCGTCGAGCGCCTGCTCCATAC
>DATKZN010000146.1:0-8138 GCA_035527955.1 Gammaproteobacteria bacterium | reverse complement strand
GAGGTTTGAGATGTATCACTACCGTCAGGCCCTGGTGCGAATGCGCCAGGGCGAGTCAGACCGGCAGATCCATGCCACTGGGCTGATGGGGCGGCGTACCCTCGGGACGCTGCGCAAGCAGGCACAGCAGCGGGGCTGGCTTGATCCCGCCCGGGCCCTGCCATCAGACCAGGATCTGGCGGCCGGCCTTCAGCGTCCAAAGCCAGGACGGATCCGCGTACGCTCGAGCCTGGAGCCGTACCGCCAGCTGATCGAACAGTGGTGCATCGATGGCATCGACGGCACCACCATCCACGCCGCGCTCACGCGCCGCCATGGGTATACCGGCAGTTATTCCTCGGTGCGACGGTTTTTGCAGTCGCTGGCAAAGACGACGCCCCGGGTGACCTCGGTGCTGGAGTTCGCGCCGGGCGAGGCGGCGCAGGTGGATTTTGGCAAGGGTCCCGAGATCGTCGATGTGCATACCGGCGAGGCGTTCAAGACCTGGGTGTTCGTCATGCTGCTGGCCTGGAGCCGCCACCAGTATGCCGAACTGGTGCGGGATCAGAGCATCGAGACCTGGCTGGGTTGTCACCGTCGCGCCTTCGAGCACTTCAACGGTGTGCCGTCAAAAGTCATTATCGACAACCCCAAGTGCGCCATCACCAAAGCCTGCTACCACGATCCGCAGGTGCAGCGCTCGTACGCCGATTATGCCGAAGGCTACGGGTTCCTCATTTCACCCTGCCCGGTGGCGGATCCGCAGAAGAAAGGGCGGGTGGAATCAGGCGTCAAGTACGTCAAGAACAACTTCCTGCCGCTGCGCGAGTTCCGCGATCTGGCCGACGCCAACCAGCAGTTGATGGCCTGGGTCATGCAGCAGGCGGGTAACCGCATCCACGGCACCACGCGCACGCCACCGCTGCAGCGTTTTGTCGAGACCGAGCGGGCGATGCTTAACTCCCTGCCCAACAGCGTGCCGGAGTGTGCCCGCTGGGTCTGCGCCAAGCTGCACGGCGACTGCCACCTGCAGGTGGACCAGTGTCGCTACTCCGCGCCGTGGCGCCTGGTGGGCCAGACCCTTGACGTGCGCCTCAGCGAGACTACGGTACGCGTCTACCAGCAGCACGAACTCAAGGCCATCCATCCGCGCCTCACGCTGGCCGGCCAGCGTCATACCGTCGATGAGCATCTGCCACCGCAGCACGTCGCCTACAAGATGCGCGATCCGCAATGGTGCCTGAAGCAGGCCGAGGCCACCGGGCCTCACTGCCACCAGTTCATGCAACGCCTGTTCGAGAACCGCGTCCTCGACCGCCTGCGGGCCGCACAGGGTGTTATCGGCCTGGCCAGGCGCTACGGCGCCGTGCGACTGGAGGCGGCCTGCCAGCGGGCGCTGCACTTCGACAATATCCAGTACCGTGCCGTGCGGGTGATCCTCGAGAAGTCACTCGACCAGCATGCCGACCCCCAGCAGTGCTTCAACGAGATGTCGGATGCCTATACCGGCGCCGGCCGCTTCGGGCGCGATACCCGCAAGCTGTTCACCAAACACTGATCGCAAACCATCCGCCTTCCGCCCCATCGACGCTTATCGGTGGCCCTTTCACCCACACCATCACCCTCAAACCCAAAGGAGCTATGCCATGAAAACCACCCCACTACCCGAGCTGACACCGGTACTCAAGCAACTTCGCCTGTCCGGCATCCTCGACAGCCTCGACAGCCGCAATCGCGAAGCGATCAAGCACAAGCTCTCCTATCCGGAGTTCCTGGCCCTGATCATCCAGGACGAAGCCGGCCGCCGCGAACAGAAGAAATACGGCATGCGTCTGCGCCGCGCCGGCTTCCGTGGCGACAAGACGCTGGAGGGCTTCGACTTCGACTTCAATCCGGGCATCAATCAGCAACTGGTCACCGACCTCGCCCAATGCCGGTTCATCCAAGAGAAAGTCGCCGTGCTGATTGCCGGTCCCTGCGGCACCGGCAAAAGCCATATCGCCCAGGCCATCGGTCACTGCGCGGTGCGACGGGGCTACGATGTGATGTTCACCTCGCAATCCAACTTGCTCTCGCAGATCAATGCCGCTCGTGCCACGGGCGCCATTGAGCGCAAGATGCAGGCCCTCACCCGGGTGCCGCTGCTTATCATCGACGACTTCGGGCTCAGGCCCCTTAAGGCCGGGCAGGACGAGGACTTCCACGACCTGGTCGCCGAGCGCTACGAGCGTACCGCCACCGTGATCACCAGCAACCTGGACTTCACCGAATGGGGCGAGGCGTTCCCCAATAAACTGCTCGGTGCCTCGACTCTCGATCGGCTCCGCCACGCCGCTTACCGGTTGGTGCTGGACGGTAAAAGCTATCGCACCCCCCGGGGAGATCATCAGCCCGAAAACACGACGCTTGAAAAAGGACCCAAGACCGCGAAATAATCACCCCGTCTGAAACGCTGAAACCGTGCCTCTACGTGGCGCCATTAAGGCGAACATCGGTGGCTCCATTAGGGCGATCATCGACAGTGAATATCCCGTCATTCCCGCGAAAGCAGGAATTCAGAGGGTTTCCAGCAATTGGGTCCCCGCCTGCGAGGGGACGACAACATTGGACTATGAATAATTTCTGACTACCGAGTAAGGCGCTGCGAATTCGCGGCGTGATCGACGAGTTCGAATCGTTACAGGTGGTTTCATGAAACCACCGCAACACACATGTTCCGAAGGTTGCCCGATACAACCTGATGCAACCGGTGTGACAGGCTATTGCCTGGCGCACGGGATGCTACGTGCGATCGGCCGCGTCACTACAGAGCGCAGCGTGGTAGTGACGCGGCCGCAATCGGAACCTAAGTGCGAATGGTGTGGGAATATTTTTGATCTGTGCTCGAATGCCAGCGGAATTACGGTGTGGCTGCTAAACAAATATTCCAAATTTAGCAATGACAATGCTGTAAGGCCTGCCTATACTCGTCGCACGTTTTGGTTTTATCCGCGGCCACTGCGGTAAAGTGGCAACCAAGGCACCGCTCGGATCGTGCAACCGGTGCATCGGCGCATGCCGCGATCCATCTTCAACATCGGACAGCACTAACGAGTCTGTCCATCCTCAACATCAGGCAGTGCCATATGGCCGGCCCATCTTCGCAGGCATCTGCCTGTTATTAACCGCGAGCCGTGTGCCCGGCGATGGCCTTTGGTTGTTGTCGTATCGTGCTCATTTTCAACTCACTGCGGGCTTGTCCCGCTGACTTCAAAGGAGGTGTTTAACCACACTTAAAGAACGCCCGTGCTCGGGCATGTTGGATTGCGTTGGGTTGTCCCCGTACCGGGAATACCCGCGTTGCCTCTGACCAGGCATTGTCAGGTCGTTTTGGGGGTTGTGCCCTATGACCGTTTCGCGCAAGCGAACTTGCCAGCTTCGGCTGTCAGGTGGTCAGAAACACTAACCAGAAAGGAGAACACGATGAGAGACCTGAACTACCAACTCAAACAACTTTGCCACCAGTGCCGGGAGGGCAGCTATGCCACCCAGGCAAACCGGGAGTACCTGCTGACGCTGGCGGCCAACGAACTTCACGCACTCGGCTATCGGGGCATGACCAGTCAATCTCTGAAACCGAAGCACATCGAGGCCCTGGTCAAACACTGGTTTGGCCAGGACCTTGCCATCGGGACCATCAAGAACCGCATGGCCGCAATCCGCTGGTGGGCCAGGAAGGTCAACAAGCAGAACGTGGTAGCCAGATCCAACGAACATTACGGGATACCGGACCGGCGTTTCATCACCAACGAATCGAAGGCGAAGACGGTCACTCAGGCCCAGCTGGACAAGGTGCACGACGAACATGTGCGCATGAGCCTGGAGTTGCAGCAGGCCTTTGGCCTGCGCCGGGAAGAGGCCATGAAGTTCCAACCGAGCTACGCCGACCGGGGCGACCACCTGGTACTCAAGGCGAGTTGGACCAAGGGCGGCCGGGAGCGAATCGTCCCGATCCGGACCGAGGAACAGCGGGATGTGCTCAACCGGGCGCGGCGGCTGGCCGGTTTCGGCTCGCTGATCCCAAGCAACCGCAATTACCGGCAGCAAATGCGTATCTACGAGGGTAACACCCTGCGCGCCGGGCTCTCGCAAATGCACGGCCTGCGCCATGCCTATGCTCAACATCGTTACGAGGAGCTGACTGGCTGGAAAGCACCCGCAGCCGGCGGGCCTACTAGTGAGTACTTAACCCCGGAGCAACGCGAGACAGACCGCCAGGCACGACTCATGATCAGTCATGAGCTTGGTCACGATCGAGAAGCTGTGGTCAGTGCTTATTTAGGAAAGTAAGTTGTTATGTAAAGCAGGCATCATGATGGCCAATATAATCCGATACTTATTCCCAAAATGCTTTGCATAATATCTTGACAGTATGTGGTGGCTCACGATTTATTCTCCTTCCACGAAGGAATGTTTGTATGGGTGCTGGGCTGACTTTTTCGATAGCGGCTCGCTTCATCTCAAGGTTCGCTCTCGCAAAAATCTCTGTGGTATTGATATCCACATGGCCTAAATAATCTCGAACGATATCCAAAGAGACGCCGCCTTGGGCCAGGTGCATTGCTTTGGTAGTGTCGCAGTGCATGGGGGCATGCCGGAAATATTATGTAAAGTATTTGAGAGATAACTGTTTGATGTTACCGGCCTTTACTAAGCTGCTTTACATAACCATCTACTTTCCTAAATAAGTTTTATGGAAAGCTTTTCATAATGTCTATCTAGGTCGGTGAGATGAGGTTCGTGCTTCTGATTACTCATTATTTCGGGTGTCTATACAATCTAGGGCATAGTACATGTGTATTAGTACAAATGGGTTGTTACGGTCATTGAATTGTGTTTCTTCTATTGGAAATGTCGCAAAAAATGAGGCGGGAACACCGTGGTAAGGTAGAGAATAGAAGAGCCTAAACAAAATCAGTGATAGTGGATGCGGGGTCGTGCGTGATGGTGTGGACAGCTTAATTGTAACGCTTGACGCAGTGTAAATATCTGGGTTAGCTTTCCGTCCGGCGATAATTTATCGCCAATATCGAACACGAACGAAGTTTCCTGTCAGCTGGATTCGATCGGCTGAAGTCAATAATAAACAAAGGGCACTCATGCGTCATGGAAGAAAAGTTGCTGCGTTTTGCGCGCACGTTTTGCATCTTACTCACCGTTGTCATTTCAGTAGTTGCGCTTTCGCGCACAGCCAGTATTGCCGGTACCACAGAAGGTGCCGACTGGCTGTATACGCAGGTGCAGCCTGACGGCTCATTTGCGCTGACGGATGACATCTCAACGGCTTATCAATCCACGGCGGAAGCGCTGCGTGTATTCCACACGCTGGGTATAACCAGCCCGGCAGATGCCAGTGCAAAACAATTCCTTGCTAACGAGCCATTCCAGAATACCGAATACCTCGCGCGCCGACTGATTGCCGAATCAGATGCCGGCAGCACGGTCAGCCTGACACTCAACGAGCTGCTGGCCAGACAAAATATCGATGGCGGCTGGGGCGACTTGGCGGGATATGACAGTACGGTGCTGGATACGGCGTTTGCGCTGGAGGCGTTGGGCCATGTCGGATTCCTCGGTAACGAGGTGGGTTCGGCGCTGTATTACCTCTCCAGCACACAGCAAGCAGACGGGGGCTGGTCGGACGGTGTCAACGCTTCGTCGGTGTACACCACGGCGCAGATCCTGGCCGCAATGGGGAATTATCAGGGCTTTTATGTGCTCAATGCCGAGATTGCTGCGGCACAGAACTATGTGTCCTCACAGCAGGTAGCAGGCAACCTGTGGAATGAAACCTTCCAAAGTGCATTGGCGCTGATCGGCCTGATCAGTACGACCGATGACTTGACCGGGCTTTCGGCCCAGGTCTCGGCACTGCGAGCCGCACAGCTTGCAGATGGCAGTTGGGAGGGGAAGGTCTATGCAACCGCATTGGCTGTGCGCGCCCTGAAACTGTCCGAGGCCTCACCCATGAATCCTGGCCTGGCCAGCATTACCGGTATTCTTGTTGACGGCCAGACCGGCTTGCCCTTGGCCAGTGTGACGGTAGATGTCACCGGTCCTGATAACCGGCAGGTGGTATCGGGTTCCAACGGTGTATTTGCTATCCATGACCTCATCGGTGGCAGCTATACCCTGGTGTTCAGTCTGGCGAACTACAACTCGGTCACGGCAACAACCACCGTCGGTGCCCAGCAGAATGTCAACTTTGGCACCATCCAGCTGTTGCAGGGCGCCAATGCCACCACCGGCACCATCCGCGGCACGGTAACCGACAGCGCGAACGGGCAGGGGCTTAGCGGAGTCACGCTCACGGTTTCAACGGTGCCTGCACCGGTGCAGACGGATGCCAACGGTAACTTTCAGATCAGCAATGTGCCTACCGGCGCGCTGACCATCGTGGCGGATAAGAGCGGCTATTCGTCTGCGACCGGATCCGCAAACATGACAGCCGGAGGGCTGCTGGTGTTCTCTCCGAGGCTGACATCGGTGACTGCACCGACCACGGCGATCCAGGGCACGGTGACCGATGGCAATACCGGCCAGCCGCTGTCAGAGGTAGCTATCTCAGTCACCGGATCGTCAACGGCCTCGGCTGTGACTGATGCACAGGGTGCCTACCGGATCGATAATCTTGTACCAGGGATTATCACTGTCGAGGCAAGCCTGGCAGGCTATGACTCGGCCACGGCCATTACCAGCATCGCACTAAACACCCTCGTCAATTTCTCGCCGGCGTTGTATCCGACCAATACCACGCCGCCGGGTTCCAATACCGCAGGTGTCCGTGGCGTGGTGCTGGATTCGACGACCAACCAGCCACTGGCCGGCGTCAGCGTGGTCGCGACCTTCGGTACCGTCACGCAAAGCCAGACTACAGGCGCGGACGGCATCTTTGAACTGGCAGGTTTCACAGAGACTGTCGGCATCGCGCAGTTCAGTCTTGCGGGTTTCACAGACGTGACCATTGCGCTGAACCTGACACTACTGGAAGTTCTGGATATTGGACAGGTGCGGCTGCGGCCGGAGGGAGTGGTTTCTTTATTGCCCGATCTCATCGTGCAGAACATCGATACCCTTGGCGCAAGTAATGATCCCGACACCTTGGCAATGACCGGTAGTATAGACGTCGAAGTCACTAATCAAGGCACTAGCAGTGTACCGGCCAGTATTGCTCTGGTTGCGTTCTATGACGCAAATCAAAGCGGTCAATACGAGGCCGGTATCGATACGCTGTTAGGGGAACGTACCACGACTAGCGCGATCGACGTAGGTGGCAGTGAGAATGTCACCATTAATGTAGAGGGTACTCTACTGTATCGAGATGCGCCGATCAGAGTGTTTGTCGATAGTGCGCAGACGATAATTGAATCTAATGAAGCAAATAATGTGGCGACTTCAGCAAGTGCTTGCGAAGTACAGCCGGATATAGGCACGTTTGAACCTGTGCTGAAATGGGAGTGGAGTGGCAGCAGCGTGTTGCCAACGTTCGACCAAGTGTTGACAACACCGCTCGTGATACAAGCTAGCGATGACAATGCAGATGGCAACATCAATACAGATGACATGCCGGATATTGCATTCATCTCCTATCCAAATACCAATACAAACGGAATACGTGTCAACGGTGTACTGACAATAGTAAGTGGTGACGATGGTTCGGAGTTGGTGACTGTAACCAATCTGCAATACAGTTTGAACGGCTATGGAAATCTTGCTGCTGCTGATATAGATAACGACGGTATCGTAGAGATTATCGGTCCACGTAGTACGATTGCAGGTGGCGGTGTAATCGTATTTGATCACAACGGTGACGTTAAATGGGTGAACACTCAAACAGGTGTTCTTGGAGTGGGCGGCGCGAGTGTAGCGGATCTGGATGCGGATGGTAGTCCGGAGATAATTGCAGGCAACAGTGTTTTAAACAGCGATGGAACTATTAAATGGCAGTGGACTGGATATGTTGGTGGTATCGATAGTGTTCTAAGGGGGGGTATTCCCCTGGCCGCGGATATAAATTTAGATGGAGAGCAAGAGGTGGTGGTTGGTGCATCTGCGTATAGTTCAACAGGTCAGCTTCTTTGGGTGAATGAAACAGTCGGTGATGGGTTCGGAGGTCTAGG
>DATKZN010000145.1:0-6580 GCA_035527955.1 Gammaproteobacteria bacterium | reverse complement strand
TTGTACAACAACAGCGTCAGGATGACCGGCAGCACCGGCACCCACCACAGGCCGATTTCGGGCGGCACGGCGCCCTTGCCGACCCATACCTTGGCCGTACCGAGCAGGTTGTAGTAGACGACAAACAGGAGCACAGCCATCACCAGCCGACCGTAGCGGCCCTGCCGTGGCCCGCCGCGGGTCAGCGGCACCGCCAGCAGCACCAGCACGATGACCGACAGCGGCATGGACAGACGCCACTGCAGCTCGGCTATGTCCCAGGGATCAGACGATGCCAGCAGGCGTCGGGTCGCTACCGCCTCGCGCAATTCGCCGGGATCCGCGGCGTCCGGCAGATCGATACGCACTCCGTACTGGCTGAACTGCATGATGCGGTAACTGGCTTCACCCGGCGTACCGTCATAGCGGTAACCGTCCTGGAGTACCAGGAAATCCTCGCCGGTGGCCCCATCAAGCGTGCGGCGGGCGGTCTTTGCGGTCAGCAGCTGCGGCGGCCGCGCCTGGGCCGAGGCACTGCGCACCACGATGAACAGGTTCTCCATTTGCGAGCGGTCGGCGGACAGCCGCTCAGCATAAAAGGTGACGCGGCCACCCTGCAAGTCGTTGAAACGGCCGGCACCCAGCACGGTGAGGTCGGCCTGCTGTTGCGCACTGACCTTGAGGCGGTCGCTCATGCCCTGCACCGTCGGGCTGACATACAGCGACAGCCAGGCAATGAGCACGGCAACGATCATGGACAATCCCAGCAACGGGCGATAGATGCGCGCGGGACCCACCCCGCAGGCCGACATGACCACCATCTCGTTGTCCCGGTACAGGCGGCTGAGCCCCAGCACCACCCCGAGCGCCAGGGCAAACGGCACCACCAGCACCAGGTACCAGACCATTTTCAGGGCCAGCAGGTTGAAGATCAGGCTGCCGGGAATATTGCCCTCCGCAGCTTCGGCCAGGTACTGCACCAGGCGGTTGCTGACCAGCACCAGCCACAGCACGACGGTCACTGCCAGCCAGCCATAGATGACTTCTTTCAGCAGGTAGCGGTCGAAGATTCGCAGCATGTATCCGGGCCCGGAAGCCCCATGAAAATCACGACGGCTTCCAGTACACTCTCCTGTTATGTCGATACCCTGGAGCGGTATCCATTCAGACTGCGGCTACCGTATAACACCGGGCCCGCAGACTGCAATCACAACGACAGCCCATTGAGGAAAGTTGCATGAAATTCACCGTCAAGTGCGAAAACCCCGCGAACATCAAGACCGGCTGTGTAATCCTCGGCGTTTTCGAACGCCGCAAGCTCTCCGATGCCGCCAGCCGTTTCGACAAGTCGGCCAGCGGACTGCTGGCGAGGCTGCTCGCCAACGGTGACATGGACGGCAAGAGCGGCCAGACCCTGCTGGTCCATTACCCGGAAGGCGCGAAATGCGAACGCGTGCTGCTGGTCGGCTGCGGCAAGCCGGGTGAATTCGGTGCCACCGCCTATCGCAAGGCACTTGCCAGTGCAGCACTGGCCGCGAATGCATCCGGCGCCAGCGACGCGGTCAGTTATCTCGCCGACCTCGACGTTAACGGTTGCGACTACTACCACAAGATCCGCGCGCATGTGGAAGCCATACGCAGCACGCTCTACACCCCGGACGAGCTGAAAAGCAAAAAGGACAAGGAAAGCCGCCCGCTGCGGCGCATGGGAATCAACGTGCATGCCGAGGCACAGGAGTCGGGCCACAAGGCCATCACCGACGGCGAGGCAATCGCGAACGGCGTGGAACTGGCGCGTACCCTCGGCAACCTGCCCGGCAACATCTGCACACCGTCCTACCTGGCCAGCCAGGCGCGAGAACTGGGCAAATCCAGCCCCAAGCTCAAGGTCAGCGTCATGGAAGAGGCCTCGATGAAGAAACATGGCATGGGCGCGCTGCTCTCTGTCGCACGCGGCAGCGACGAGCCGGCCAAGCTGATCACCCTGCAATACGCCGGTGGCAAGGCCGGCGCGAAGCCGGTAGTACTGGTCGGCAAGGGCGTCACCTTCGATTCCGGCGGCATCTCCATCAAGCCGGCCGCCGCCATGGATGAAATGAAATTCGACATGTGCGGCGCCGCCAGTGTGCTGGGCACACTCAGGGCCTGCGTCGAGATGAACCTGCCGCTCAACGTGGTGGGCGTGATTCCCGCCACTGAAAACCTGCCGGGCGGGCGTGCCATCAAGCCGGGTGACATCGTGACGAGCATGTCAGGTCAGACCATCGAGATACTGAACACCGATGCCGAAGGCCGCCTGATCCTGTGCGATGCCTTGACTTACAGCGAACGATTCAAGCCAGACGTGGTGATCGACATCGCCACGCTGACCGGCGCCTGCGTAATCGCGCTCGGCGGCCATGCCGCCGGCCTGTTGAGCAACGATGGTGACCTGGCCAACCAGTTGCTGGCCGCCGGGGAAAGCGCCGCTGACCGCGTCTGGCAGTTGCCGCTGTGGGACGACTACCAGCCCCAGCTCGACAGCAACTTCGCCGACATGGCCAATATCGGCGGACGCGAGGCCGGCACCATCACCGCGGCCTGTTTCCTGTCACGCTTCACAAAGAACTACCATTGGGCGCATCTCGACATCGCCGGGGTCGCCTGGAAAAACGGTAAGGAGAAAGGCGCCACCGGGCGACCGGTGACCCTGCTCACCCAGTTCCTGCTGGACCGTTGCGCTGACTGATGACACAGGTGGATTTCTACGTCCTGAACGACACTGCGCCGGAGGCGTGGACGTTGTTCACCTGCCGGCTGGCCGAGAAGGCCTACAAGCAGGGCCATCAGGTGTTCATCAATACGGAATCCGCACCGCAACTGAAACAGCTCGATGACCTGTTGTGGACCTTTCGCGCCGGCAGCTTTCTACCACACACGGTCTATGCCGGAACAACCGACGCCGGCCAGCCCATTCTGCTCGGCCATGCGCTCGAACCGGACGGCCCCGCTGACGTGCTGGTCAACCTCGACAGCGAGGTGCCGCCCTGGTTCGGCCGCTTCAAGCGCGTCGCCGAACTGGTGGGTGGTGATGAAACAGCGCGTGCCGCAGCGCGCGAGCGCTATCGCTTCTACCAGGACCGGGGCTACACCCTGAATACGCACAATTTATGAGCGAGCATTATCACGATATACCGGTCGATTCCGAGGGTGTCCCCATCCTCACCGATATCGTATCCGAAGACGCGCTGCTTGCCGCAGAGGCGGCCCCCGATCTGCCCTCCCCCGGCCTGAGCACGGTCGAGCTCGCGGAGGAACTGCTCAGCAGCGAGCTCTTCCAGCAACAGCTCGACGAGGTCGCCGCGGAACTGACACGCGGCATCCGGCTGCAGATCGAACAGACACTCGGCATTGCCATCGAGAACGTCATCAACAAGGCCCTGGACGACAACAATGTCCGCTCCTTCGAGCTGATCCGTAACCAGCTGGAGGACGCACTGCCTGAACTGCTGGCCAAGGCCCTGCAGGACGAAGGCATTATCTCCTAGGTCTTACCGGGCAAATCACCCGCCATCGGGTATAATCCCCGGCTTTGGGCGAGCAGGCCTGGCCGACCTTACCGATCGCACATGGACAAGACCTACAATCCTCACGCCATCGAGCAGCACTGGTATGAAACCTGGGAGCGGGAGGGCTACTTTGCGCCATCCGGTACGGGTATACCCTACTGCATCATGATCCCGCCGCCGAATGTCACCGGCAGCCTGCACATGGGACATGCCTTCCAGGACACCCTGATGGACGCCCTTACCCGCTATCACCGCATGCGCGGCGACAACACCCTCTGGCAGGCGGGCACCGACCATGCCGGCATCGCTACCCAGATGGTGGTGGAGCGGCAGCTCGCTGCAGAGGATGTCACCCGTCACGACCTCGGCCGCGCGGAATTCATCAAGCGCATCTGGGAGTGGAAACGCGAGTCGGGCGGCACCATTACCCGCCAGCTGCGCCGCATGGGCGCGTCGCTGGACTGGTCGCGCGAACGTTTCACCATGGACGAAGGCCTGTCCGAGGCGGTAAAGGAAACCTTTGTGCGCCTCTACGAGGAAGGCCTGATCTACCGCGGCAAGCGCCTGGTGAACTGGGACCCGGTACTGCATACGGCGGTGTCCGATCTCGAAGTTGTCTCCGAAGAGGAAGCTGGACATCTATGGTACATGCGCTACCCGCTGTCCGACGGCACCGGATACCTGGTGGTCGCCACCACCCGTCCGGAAACCATGCTCGGCGATGCGGCTGTCGCCGTCCACCCCGACGACGAACGCTACCAGGCGCTGGTCGGCAAGACTATCCGCCTGCCGCTGACCGGACGCGAGATACCCGTGATCGCGGACGAGTATGTCGATCCCGAGTTCGGCACCGGCTGCGTGAAGATAACACCCGCGCACGACTTCAACGACTACGAAATGGGCAAGCGTCACGACCTGCCGATGATCAACATCTTCACCGTCGATGCCTGCATCAACGACACGGTCGATTGCGCCTACCAGGGTCTGGACCGTTTCGAGGCACGCAAGCGCGTCGTCGCCGACCTGCAGGCACAGGGCCTGCTGGAAAAAATCGACGACCATCGGCTTATGGTACCGCGTGGGGACCGCTCCGGATCGGTCGTGGAACCGTATCTGACCGACCAGTGGTTCGTGAAGATCGGCCCGCTGGCGGAACCGGCAATTCGGGCCGTGGAAGACGGCACTATCCGTTTCGTGCCCGACAACTGGAAAAACACCTATTTCGAGTGGATGCGCAATATCCAGGACTGGTGTATCTCGCGCCAGATCTGGTGGGGTCACCGTATTCCGGCCTGGTATGACGATGACGGGAATGTCTATGTCGGGCGCACGGAAGCCGAGGTGCGCGCCAAACACAAGTTGGGTAGCAGCGTCCCGCTGGGTCAGGACGAGGACGTGCTGGACACCTGGTTCTCATCGGCCTTGTGGCCGTTCAGCACCCTCGGCTGGCCACACCAGTCAGAAGCGGTCAAGACCTTCTACCCCACGAGTGTACTGGTCACCGGGTTCGACATCATCTTCTTCTGGGTTGCCCGAATGATCATGATGGGCCTGAAGTTCATGGGTGATGTCCCGTTCCGGGAAGTTTACATCCACGGCCTGGTGCGTGATGCACACGGCAACAAGATGTCCAAGTCCAAGGGCAACGTACTCGATCCGATCGACCTGATCGACGGTATCGATCTCGCAACGCTGGTTGCCAAGCGGCGTTCCGCGCTGATGCAGCCGCAAATGGCTGACAAGATCGAGAAGCTCACACGCAAGGACTTCCCGGACGGAATCCCGGCCTACGGGACCGATGCCCTGCGCTTCACCTTTGCCGCGCTGGCCTCGACCGGGCGTGATATCAATTTCGATCTTGGCCGTATCGAGGGTTACCGGAATTTCTGCAACAAGTTATGGAACGCCGCCCGCTATGTACTTTTGAACACGGAAGACCAGGACTGCGGCCAGGCCGGCGATGCGGTCGAGCTGAGCGCCGCAGATCGCTGGATCATCTCGCAATTGCAGGAAACCGGGCAGGCAGTACTCGATGCTATCGGAACCTACCGCTTCGATCATGCCGCTCATGCCATGTATTCGTTTATCTGGGACGAGTACTGTGACTGGTACCTGGAGCTGTCCAAGCCGGTGCTGACCGATCCGGATAGCAGCCCCGCTGCGCTGCGCGGTACGCGCCGCACTCTCGTGAGTGTTATGGAAACCGTGTTGCGCCTGCTACACCCGCTGGTCCCGTTTATCAGCGAGGAGATCTGGCAGCGCATGGCACCGCTTGCGGCTGTCGAAGGCAGCACGATTATGCTGCAGCCCTACCCGCTCCCAGACCCCGAGAGAATTGATGCGAACGCATGCGCAGAAATCGGCTGGTTAAAGGAATTCATCATCGGTGTGCGTAAAATCCGCAGCGGGATGAATATCGATCCACGCAAAATGCTTCCCGTGCTGCTGGAAGGCGGCAACACCAGGGATCGTACGCTGCTTGAACATAACGGACACTACCTCAGCACGGTGGGACGTATTGAGTCAGTGACCTGGCTGAATGAAGGGGAGATGGCACCGGAGTCTTCCGTTGCGCTGGTTGGCAACATGAAACTGTTGATTCCGCTGGCCGGCCTGATCGACAAGGACGCGGAGTTGCTCAGACTGGGGAAAGAGCTGGAACGCAGGAAGGACGAACTGAATCGCTGCGAGAAAAAACTCAACAACGCAAGCTTTGTTGACAAGGCACCTGCCGCGGTTGTCGACAAAGAGCGGTCACGCGCATCGGAACTTCTGACGGCAATCAGTAACCTGCAAGCACAGCTGGAAAAGATCCAGGCCATGTAATCAGATGCCCGCCAGCTTCATCACCAGCTGCACCACACCCCAGACACTCAGTACGAATATAACTGTCACCAGCAGGCCGATAATGATGTATTGAGACGGCTTGCCATGCGTGAAATCTTTTTCACGATTGCGATTGCTTTGTACCCCGAACATGCTGGCCAGCACACTGTACAGCACATCCAGCATTGACGGCGCCCTGTTGCCCTGCCTGTCTTCGTTATCCATAC
>DATKZN010000144.1:0-10418 GCA_035527955.1 Gammaproteobacteria bacterium | reverse complement strand
CCGGTATGCAGCCAGCCGTCGGCATCGATGATCTCGGCGGTCGCCACGTGGTTGTTCCAGTAGCCCTTCATCATGCCAGGCGTTTTCGCCAGCAGTTCATCGTTGTCACCGATGCGCACCTCGATGCCCTTGAGCGGCACGCCGACACTGGCCGGCTCGTTGTCTTCCGGCACATTTACGCTGATCACCGGACTGGTCTCGGTCAGCCCGTAGCCCTGCAGGATCGGCACACCCAGCCCGATGAAGGTCTTCGCCACCGGCAACGAAAGCGCGGCGCCGCCGCTGACCGCCATGCGCAGGCGTCCGCCGAGTTTTTCCGTCACCTTGCCGGCAACCAGCCGGTTCAGCAACGGCCATGCCAGCAGCGCCGGATGCCAGCGGGCGCGTTTCTGCTGGCGCTCGAAACGGCGCCAGCCGACCTCGGTGGTCAGCTTGAACAACGCGCGCTTCAGCGGCGGTTGCTTCTCCATCTGGCCCTGGATGCGCCCGAACACGCGTTCGAAGATCCGCGGCACGGCGATCAGCACGGTGGGGCGGATATGTATCAGGTCCTCGGCGAGCTGCATGATGGAGCGCGAATAGGCCACGCCGGAGCCTGACATGACCGGCAAATAGTATCCCGCCGTGCGCTCCAGCGTGTGTGACAGCGGCAGAAACGACAGGAACAGGTCTTCCTGGTAGACGTCGATCATGGTCAGCGCGGAATGCGCGATCGACATCATGTTGTAATGGGACAGCATCACACCCTTGGGCCGCCCGGTCGTACCGGAGGTGTAGACGATCGAGGCCAGCGCATGCGGGTCGCCGTCGCGCCTGGCAAGTGGCGGCGCCACGCGCGGCAGCCAGTCGGAGACATAGCGCACCCGCTCGTCTGCCAGCAGCTGTTCCGGCTTGTCGCTGCGGGACGGGATGAGGATCAGCACCCGCTGCAGGTGTTGCTGGCCGGCCAGCGCCGGCGCCAGCCGCCTCCAGGTGGCGGCATCCTGCACCAGCAGCACCCTGACCGCAGAGTCGTCCATGATGTAGGCCACGTTGTCCGGCCGGTCGTCGGTGTACAGCGGCACCACTGCCAGGCCGCAGCCCAGCGCCGCCTGGTCGAAATACACCCACTCCTTGCTGTTGCGCAGGTGCACTGCAACCCGTTCGCCAGGCTCGAGATTTTCCGCCGCCAGGGCCGCGGTCCAGCGCGCGACCTGCTCGCCGACCTCGCGCCAGCTGGTGTCGCGCCAGTGCTTCGTTTCCGCGTCATAGCTGCGATAGGCCATGGCGTCCGGCGTCCGCCTGACGCGCTGGTACATCAGGCCATCAAGCGTACCGGCCGCCTCGATGGAGATGATGTCTTCCGTCATGAGCGCCATACGTTATTATGTCTCCTGCCACTGGCATCAACGGCACCCTGGTCTGCTGATTGCGGTAGAATACCCCTGTCAGAGTCAGCCCCGAAATACCATGGATATCATACTCAACGGTTCTGCACGAGAAGTCCCCGACCAGACCAGCGCCGCCGAACTGCTGCTGTCGCTGGGTCTTGCCGGCAAACGCCTGGCACTGGAGGTCAATCGCGAGATCGTCCCGCGCAGCCGCTTCGAGCAGCACATGATCCGGCCCGGTGACCGGGTCGAGATCGTCCATGCCATCGGTGGTGGCTGAAAAACCCCTGTTCCGTTATTGTCTTTGTGACAAGTATTCAAGAGTTATCCGCCCATGTCCACTCTCCTGCAATCTCGCCCCCCGGCCACTCCCATCGACGATCCGCTGGTCATTGCCGGCATCAGTTACCGCTCACGCCTGCTGGTCGGCACCGGCAAGTACAAGGACTTGGCCGAGACCCAGGCCGCCACCGAGGCCAGTGGCGCGGAAATCGTCACCGTGGCCATTCGCCGCACCAACATCGGCCAGGACCCGAACGAGCCGAACCTGCTGGACGTGCTGCCGCCGGACAAATACACCCTGCTGCCGAATACCGCAGGCTGTTACAGCGCCGATGACGCCGTGCGTACCTGCCGACTGGCGCGCGAGCTGCTCGATGGCCACGACCTGGTGAAACTGGAAGTCCTCGGCGACGAGAAGACTCTGTTCCCCGACATCGTGCAAACCCTGGCCGCGACCGAGATCCTGGTGAAGGACGGCTTCAAGATCATGGTCTACACCAACGACGACCCCATCATCGCCAAGCGCTTCGAGGAACTGGGCTGCGTGGCCGTCATGCCGCTGGCCGCGCCGATCGGCTCCGGGCTGGGCATCCGCAACCCGTACAACATCATGACCATCGTGGAGAACGCCACGGTGCCGATCCTGGTCGACGCCGGCGTCGGCACCGCCTCCGATGCCGCGCTGGCCATGGAACTCGGCTGCGACGGCGTGCTGATGAATACCGCTATCGCCGGGGCCCGGGACCCGGTGCTGATGGCCTCGGCCATGAAGAAGGGTATCGAGGCCGGTCGCGAGGCCTGGCGCGCCGGACGCATCCCGCGCAAGCGCTTCGCCAGCGCCTCGTCACCGATCGACGGGACGTTTTTCTAGAAACCCGTCTCGCGCCAAGGTGCTGAGGCACAAAGCCGCCGGGAAAAACCTCGCCACAGCGCGCACCGAGTTATACGACATTCGCGCAGCGTTTCTATGTCAAATTGGTGTAGGCGCGCTTCTCAAGCGCGATCATTCCATGCAAAAGATCGCGGGCGCGGTCCGCTCCTGCAGGTGCGATCCATATCGCTGCGACAACACTAAAGCCTCTGTACCCCCTGCGGCGTTTCTTTATTTTTTCCTGGCATCTTTTGCGTGTTTGCGCGAGATAAAGAATCAGCCCTACTGGCACTCCGTGAAGATCAGCGCCGGGCAGGTCTTGCAGATCTCGCGGTCAAGGCGCTTGTAGATGAAGCTGATTGCGTCCGTCTTGCCATCGAAGAAATGGTCCCTGCCAATGCGCTTGATGAAACCGGACCTGGCGGCAAACTCGTAGACCGAGGACTTCAGGCCTACGAAATACAGGCCGCCGCCCTTCATTTCGAGTTTTCTGTTTTCCGTCACCAGCCCTTCCGCCGCCGCCAGGTCGATGAAGTTCACGCCATTGCAGACGATCAGGATGTGATAGATGCGCTCGTTGTCCATGATCTGGTTGATACGGTTCTGGATGTGGTTGATGGAACCGAAATAGATGGACATGTCGATGCGAATGATCTTCAGCTGCGGGCACTGCTTGAGCGGCTTTTTCTCGATATTGGTAAACTTCCTGGACGGCGCGTCGTCCACGGTGAGCGTGGGAATCTGCGGCGTTGAGGTCTTGGCGAGAAAAAACACCAGCGACAGCAGTACACCGATATAAATGGCGAATTCCAGCTCCAGGAACAGCGTGGCGAAAAAGGTAATCAGCAGGATGCTGGACTCCGACTTGCTTAGCGTCAGGATGTTCCAGATATGGTGGAAATCGATCAGGTTGTAGGCCACCAGCAGGATAACGCCGCCCATGGCGGCCACTGGCAGGTAGGCGGTCAGGGGCGCGATCAGCAGCACGATGACCATCAGGATGCAGGCCGCGAAGATAGCGGACAACGGGGTCCGCGCACCGGCCTCGTAATTGATCCCGGACCGTGTGAAGGAACCGGAGCCGGCATAGCTGGAGAAGAAACTGCCAACGATGTTCGACAGCCCCTGCCCGATGAATTCCTGGTTGGCATTGATACGCTGGCTGGATTTCGTCGCAACGGCGCGGCTGATCGATACCGCCTCGATCAGCCCCAGCAAGGCCACGGCGAACGCCTCGGGTGCCAGCACCTTGATGGTCGACAGGGAAAATACCGGCGATGACAGCGGTGGCAGATGGGCCGGCAATTCGCCGACCAGCTGGATGGCATCAGTGAAGTGCTTCAGGAACAGGGCCAGCACGCTGCCGACGACCATGCCAACCAGCAGGTTCGGCAGCTTGCGTGAATAAAACCTGATCAGCAGGGACACCAGCAGCGTGGTCAGCGCGATGGCCACGAGGTAGATGTTGATGTCGCCGGCTTCCCTGAATATATCCACCCAGGTATGCAGAAATGACTCCCCCTTGGGCACATAGACACCGAGGATGTGCTTCATCTGGCTGGTCGCGATCAGGATGGCGGCGCCAGCGGTAAAGCCGATAACGACCGTGTGCGAAACAAAGTTGACCAGCACACCGAGGCGCGCCAGGCCGAAACCCAGCTGGTAGACGCCGGCGAGAAAGGTCAGTGTCAGCGCCAGCGCGACAAATTCCGGCGTGCCCGGCGTGGCGTGGTGACTGACGGCCGAGAACACGACGATGGAAATCGCCGTGGTCGGGCCCGACACCAGGTGATGGGACGATCCGAACAGTGCCGCGATAATCGGCGTCACCATCGCGGTATACAGACCATACTCCGGCGGCAGTCCCGCGATAGTGGCGAAGGCAACGCCCTGGGGCAGCACGATCACGGCACCGGTCAGGCCAGCCAGCAGGTCGGCTTTCAGCGAGTCTCTCGATACCAGCCTGAACCAGTTCAGAAAAGGGAAAATTGCACGCGCGTTCATTGATAGTCCTGTAATGAAAACCTGCCCGGGCGACCACACGCAGCGCGTGCCTCCGGTCACCGGATTGTCCAAAATGCCTGCCGATTCGGCACGAGCGTCCGGGTGTCGGCAGCATGACATTGATAATGAATCGGGTTAATGCATGCCAATCCGCTACGACAGGAAGCGGCATGCCAGGCGACACATGGTCAGTCACTTTGGCTGAAGTGAACCCGGGTGCCCGATACAGATATGAATATTCGAAGCGGATGTCTGTTGCTGCCAGACGTCTGCGGAAATGGCTTTCCCATTAAACGGCAACCCCAGCCCCCAGGCAAGGGGGAATCGGGCGGGTGAGCGGCTGGCGTATAACGCTTGCCGGCGCAGACAAGCCTTTATGTGAAATTTCTTGGCCAGGCATCAAGCGGTTTTATGAGCCGGTCCGTCAACATAGCGCAGGTGCACGTCGCGTTGCGGGAAGGGGATGGTAATCCCGGCCTCCTTGAAGCCCTTCCAGATGGCGCGGTTGATATCGGAGCGCACGCTACCGATGCCGTTCTCCGGGTCAGACAACCAGACACGCAACTCCAGCAAGATACCGCTGTCGGCGAATTCCATCAGATTCACCACCGGCACCGGATCTGCGAGCACACGCGCATTGACCCGGGCCGCATTTAGCACGATCTCCATGGCCTGCTCCGGGTCGTCGCCATAGCTTACCTGCACCGGTATCCTCACCCGTACCTGGCGGTCCGTGAAGCTCCAGTTGATGACATCCGTGGTCACCAGGTTCTCGTTAGGAATCAGTGTTTCCACACCGTCGCGGTTGCGGACCACGATATAACGCGCGCGCAACTCCTTGACCCAGCCATACGTGCCGCCAACGGTAATGACATCACCCGGTCGAATGGAACGGTCACCGAGCAGGATAAAGCCGCTGATGAAGTTACTGACGATCTTCTGCAGGCCGAAACCAATGCCGACGCCGAGCGCGCCGCCGAACACAGTGAGGGACGCCAGGTTGAGGCCAGCCTCGGTCAATGCCATCAGGATGGCCAGCGTTACCAGGGAAAATTTCACCACCTTGGTCAGGCCAACGCGCATACTGGCATTGACATTGCGCATCACACGCAGGCGCTGTTCCAGCAGGCCGGATACCCAGAAGGCCAGTACCAGGTACAACACCGACAGCCATATCAGTTTGACCACCATCAACAGCGAAATATGGCTGTCGCCCACGTTGATCGACAGCTTCTCCATCGCGTCGAGGACGGGTTGCAGCCAACCGACCAGGTTCATGGCGACAACGGCCCAGACCGAGGTTACGATAACCTTCTCCCAGGCCTTCAGGGCCGGACTGTTCGCGAATCCCACGCGCAAAACGTAGACCAGCATGCGTATCACCGCGAGCGCAACCAGTAATTTCGCGGCAATCGCCAGCAGGTCGGCATTGTAGCCCGCTATGCGCAGCGTCATGCTGGCGGCAAACACTATTAACAGGGCGACCAGGGGGAACATAAGCCGACTGGCGGAGTGCAGCGTCACCTCGCGCAACATTCCCCGACCCTTTGTCTCCAGCCGCCGGGCCAGTGATTTGTCAGCGAAGCGATACGCAATACCGCCCGCAACCGCAGCAAACACGACGATTGCCAGCTGGAAAGCGGTTTCGAGGTTGGCATAGGCTGACAGTCGATCCAGCACCGATTGCAGGCTCATTCCAAGGATTTCCATGTGACTCCCCATCATTTGCCGCTATATGCGGCGCCAGCAATCATACCTAAAATAGGGCTGGCACAAACAAAAGCAGCGAGCACATGAACTTGGACAACAATCCCGTCACCAGAAAAATACGCTCCTTCGTCAGACGCGAAGGCCGCATGACCGGCGGGCAGCAGCGCGCGCTGCAGGGCCTGTGGCCGAAATACGGGCTCGACGCCGGGGCGCCCATCGACCCGGTATACCTGTTCGGCCGACGCGCACCACTCACCCTGGAAATCGGTTTCGGCAACGGCGAGGCCCTGGTTACCATGGCACAGGCCGCGCCGCACGAGGATTTCATCGGCATCGAGGTTCACCGACCAGGTATCGGGCACCTGCTGCTGGCACTCGAACAGCACGCGCTGCACAACATCAGGGTCTTTAACGAAGACGCGGTTCAGGTTTTGCAGCTGGCGCTGCCGGACGGCTGTCTCGACCGGGTGCTGCTGTTCTTCCCGGATCCCTGGCACAAGAAGCGCCATCACAAGCGTCGACTGGTGCAACCCGGCTTCGTCGTCCTGCTGGCACGCAAACTGCGGCACGGCGGCATCCTGCACTTGGCGACAGACTGGGAAGACTACGCCGGCCACATGCTGGCTGTCGTCGAGGCATCGGGTCTGTTCAGAAACTGCGCAGGCGCCGGACAGTACTCGGTGCAACCCGGCTACCGGCCGCTAACGAAATTCGAGCAACGCGGGCAACGGCTCGGCCATGTCGTGCGTGACCTGGTATTCGAGCGGACGTGAGACGTGAGACGTGAGACGTGAGACGTGAGACGTGAGACGTGAAGAATGGCCACGGAATCCACGGAAGTACACGGAAATAATGTAGGGTGCACTCCGTGCACCATTGAGTGAGATGAGAGATGAGAGATAAAATTCCGGCACGGCACCTAAGTCAACTTTTCAGTTTCACCTTTCACCTTTCACCTTTCACGTCGCCTCCGCCGGCTGCGGTACACGCAGCGGGCAGGTTTCGGCATGATTGTCACCGAGACGACCCCAGGCGTAGTTGAAGGCCTGCGTGCGCAGGGCGAACATGTGATCCCTGCCGAGCGCGTCGAGCAGCTTGGTACGCTCGAAGGCATCCCACAGCTGCTTCTTGGCCCGCGCGATGATGAGTTCGACGCCGGCCTCTTTCAGGCGTGTGATCAGGTTATGCAGCATTTCCTCGCCGGTGGCATCGATCTCATTGATGCCTTCCGCATCGATAATGACAAATTTCAGGTCCGGCTTCAGGGCAACCCGCTCCATGATCTTGTCCTCGAAGTAACCGGTGTTGGCGAAATACAGCGGCCCGTCGAAGCGGATCAGGGAGATGTTGCGGCAGGTTTGCAGCTTGCGTACCTCGGCATCACGCAGCGTACCGTCCGGGTCGCGTGACAGCACGGCAACGCGCGGCGCCATGGTGCGGTAGAGAAACAACCCGAGCGACGAGATCACACCGACCATGATGCCCTTGTCGAGATGCGGCGCCCACACCATGGTCAGCAAAAAGGTCACCACCGCGACCACCGCATCATGCCGCTGCACCTTCCAGGCATGCTTGATGGGTTCGACCTTAACCAGGTTGATGACGGCCATGATAATGACTGACGCCAGCGTTGCCTGCGGCAGGTGGTAGAGCAGCGGCGTCAGGGCGATCAGCGTGATGCCGACCACGATACCGGTAATGACCGCGGAAAAACCGGTCTTCGCGCCGGCACTGATGTTCACGGCCGAGCGCGAAAAGGAACCGGAGACCGCATAACCGCCTGACAGGCTCGACATGATATTACCCAGCCCCTGCCCGACCAGCTCCTGGTTGGCATCGAGACGCTGGCGGGTACGCGTGGCCATGGCCTTGGCGATCGATATGGCCTCCATGAAGCCGATCACCGAGATAACGATTGTGACGCTCAGCAATTGCGCCATGACCTGAAAATTGATCGTAGGCAATGCAATCGGCGGCAGCCCGGCGGGAATCGCGCCGACCACCGCGCCGCCCATCTCCTCGAACCTGAGCTGCCAGGATAGCACCGTGGTGACGACCACTGCGACCAGTACGGCCGGCACCTTCGGCAGGTAACGCTTGAGGATAATCATGATCGCCAGGGCAAGTATGGCCATGAGCATGGTTTCAAAATGCGTGCTGTGCGTCGCCGCAACCAGGGTATCGAACACGGTTTCGTAGGTATGTTCCGCCCTCTCTACCGAGACACCAAACAGCTTGCCGAGCTGCGAGGTACCGATGATGATGGCTGCCGCGTTGGTGAAGCCGACCACCACCGGGTGGGACAGGAAGTTGACCAGTACACCGAGGCGCAGCAGGCCCAGCGCGACCTGGAAAATCCCCACCATCAACGCAAGCATGATGGCATAGGCGATATAGAGTTCAGGGTTGGCGCCCGCGATCGGCTCGAGCGCCGAGGCCGTCATGAGTGAGACGACCGCGACCGGCCCGGTCGCCAGCTGGCGCGAGGAACCGAACAAGGCGGCAACAATGCCCGGCAGGAACGATGCATACAGCCCGTAGTAGGCCGGAAGGCCGGCGAGCTGCGCATAGGCCATGGACTGCGGAACCAGCACCAGCGCGACTGTTATGCCGGCAATCAGGTCGGCGCGCAGTATTTCCGGCTTCCTGGTATCACCGATCCAGGCCATGAAGGGCAGGAAACGATCCTGCCAGCGCCCGCCATGCCGATTCACTCTCATCCGGTTGTGACCTCGCCCAAGTCGTCTGCAGGTGATTGCACACCACGCGATGCGGTGTTAGTTAACGGATCATTGTATTCCAATGTTCTACCCAACCGGAAATCGCGGCGCACACCGTGTGCCGGCCAACCCCGCCGGGCTGGTGCGCGACCAGCCAGCTTTAGAAACGGTCTGAATAACGGATTGGCGGCACAATTGCCGGACAGCCCGCCCGTGCCCATGCGGGAACCGCCAAACCGTTGAGAATTATAAAAGAATACACGATGACAGCGATATGATATGCGGGCTGCTTGAGTTGGACGTCAGAATAATGGTTCAATACGCGGCTGTGCGGAACTGGCGCCAGCGTCATACTGTGGGCAGAACACAATGGCATGCTCTGTCTGCCAGCACAGCCGCTACCTAAATCACCCCTACAGGGGCCAGGAGCCACCATGTCCAAGAAACATCCGATCATCGCCGTCACAGGATCTTCCGGTGCCGGTACCACGACCGTGAAAATCGCCTTTGAACACATCTTCCTGCGCGAGGGTGTCAACCCGGTGGTCATCGAGGGCGATAGCTATCACCGCTACGACCGTGCCGCGATGAAGGAGGCGATGCAGACCGCCGAGGCCAGCGGCAACACCCACTTCAGCCATTTCGGGCCCGAGGCGAACGTGTTCGACAAGCTCGAAGAGACATTCAGGAGCTATGGCGAAACCGGTATCTGTGAGCGGCGCTACTACCTGCACAGCGAAGAAGAGGCCAAGCCGTTCAACCAGAATCCGGGCGAATTCACCGACTGGGAAAAGGTGGGCGCCGACACTGACCTGCTGTTCTATGAAGGCCTGCATGGCGGCATTGTCACGGATAACGCCGACGTCGCCCGGCACGTGGATCTGCTGATCGGCGTGGTTCCGATCGTCAACCTCGAATGGATCCAGAAAATTTTCCGTGACTGCGAACAGCGTGGCTACTCCGCGGAAGCAGTGACTGACACCATCCTGCGCCGCATGCACGATTACGTGCACTACATCACGCCTCAGTTCTCGCGCACGGACATCAACTTCCAGCGCGTGCCGACCGTGGACACGTCGAACCCGTTCATCGCGCGCGACATACCGACTCCGGACGAAAGTTTCGTCGTGATCCGCTTCAAGGACCCGCGCGCGCTCGATGTCGATTTCTCCTACCTGCTCAACATGCTGAAAGATTCCTTCATGTCACGGCGCAACACCATCGTGGTACCGGCCGGCAAAATGGGCTTTGCCATGGAAATTATCCTGGCGCCGATTATCGAGCGCATCCTGAGCAAGCGTTCCAGCTGATCACCCTGCCGGGACAGGCGCACGCCTGTCCCGGCATCCCCCATCTCTCTGATTATTATCAGATTCCCAGTGGCGCCGGCGTGCACATTGCATAACCGGTTTCCTCACCTATACTTTTTTCAGTCATACGAAATACCGGCGGATGCCCCCC
>DATKZN010000143.1:0-6385 GCA_035527955.1 Gammaproteobacteria bacterium | reverse complement strand
CTGTATGACTGATGTCACAAAATCAGACATAGTTATGATGAACGTTGATGAGAATAAAAATAGATAGGAATGCCAGATTCCTCGTACAGATATGCCTCCAGGCAATGACTAAACTGGCTCAGCTGCTTGGCGACAACATGTCTGCTCAATCAACCAAGTTGTGGGCCGGGAATGACAGGTACGGGGCGCTTTTTCTTCTTAATGCGCTGTTTTTATCAGTAGTGGCTAACAGTCCGAGAAGGGTCGAAAGTCTCCGTCTATAGCCTGGCCCGGGAACGATCGGTTGAACTGGCACTCAAAGAGAGACATTCAAAACGTTGCAGAAACGCAGAATGGAAATAATGTCAGCGATGGCGTGCGTTCTGCAACGCCGACGCATCCCGTTGTCGTTCCTTGTCGATCTGCTTGATGGCACGGTTTTCCTGCATGGTCACGCGTGCCGCGGAACCCATGTGGTGCGCGCCGCGCGCGCGGGCCAGCCGCGCCTGCTTTTCGCGTTCCGCGAACCGTGCGCGTTGCTCCTCGCTGAGCGTACCGGCGCAGTGCGGGCAGCTGACGCCCGGCCGGTAGTCGTCACTGGCCATGTCGCTGGCCGAGATCGGCATGCGGCAGGCATGGCACTGTTCGAAGCTGCCCTTCTGCAGACTGTGATCTACCGTAACGCGTTCGTCGAAGACGAAACATTCGCCTTGCCAGAGTGATTCCTGCTCCGGTACCTCCTCCAGGTATTTCAGGATTCCGCCCTGCAGGTGATATACCTCGCTGAAGCCCTGCTGCTTCAGGTAGGCAGTGGACTTCTCGCAGCGGATGCCGCCGGTGCAGAACATCGCTACCTTGCGGTGACGCGCCGGGTCGAGCTGTTCGTGCACGAAGTCCGGAAATTCGCGGAACGTGGCAGTGCCCGGGTTGATGGCGTTGCGGAAGGTGCCGACGCGGATCTCGTAATCATTGCGGGTATCCACCAGCAGCACGTCCGGGTCGCTTATCAGGGCGTTCCAGTCAGATGGGCTCACATAGGTGCCCACCACCTGGTTCGGGTCGATGTCCACCACGCCCATGGTGACGATTTCCTTTTTCAGTTTCACCCGGCTGCGCTTGAACGGCGGGCGGTCGGTCACGGATTCCTTGTATTCGAGGCCGGCCATGCGGGCATCGCGCTGCAGCCAGGCGAGCAGGGCATCGATCGCGGCACGCGTGCCGGCGACCGTACCGTTGATGCCTTCCCCGGCCAGTAACAGGGTGCCGCTGACGCCGTGTTGTTCCATCACCGCGAGCAAGGGATCGCGCAGGTCGCGGAAATCATCCAGGCGGACGAACCGGTAGAGGGCGCAGACGATGATCGGGCGGGCGGCATTGTCCATGGGGTGTGCTCGTTGGCGAAAACGGGGCATTATTATAGTGTGCGGGTGCTCTGGCCCGCCATCCGTACCGCGGTGGGTGGTGCCCCTGCCAGGGCGGTGGGGCCGCAAGGGCCTATAATGGGCAGGATAACCATCCGGGAGAATCCAGTGCCATTATCAAAGAGTTCCACATCCGGCCTGTGCGGTTTGGCCGGTGTCCTGTTGCTGGCCTGCACCGCGACGGTATGCGGCGAAGAGGTCGGCAAGGCCATATTCCTGGTGACGGAAGACAAGCAGTTGACCGCGGTCAACGCCGAGACCGGCCAGTTCTTCGACCTCGACATGAGTGCCAAGGAGGTAGTCGAGCGGCGTATCGTGGCCAATGGGGTCGCCATTGTCATCACCAACCAGCGTTTTGCCGGTGTTGGCTTGTGGCCCACGGGCTGGTCGAGCAACCGCCGGGTGGCCGGAGAAAAGGTCCTCAGCGCCGAGGCGGAAGACACGTCGGCCGTCATCGTGACGACAAGCCGGGTGCTGTCGTTCAACGGCAGGACCGGGTCCTGGGCGGAAAAGCGGCGCTAGCCGTCTGTCCGTCACCGCGAACGCTTGTTCGTGAAATGTGCCGAGTATTTGCAGGAGCGCTTCGCAAGGCCGCTACGGGCATCCATGCCCTCTTGCGGCACTTGTACGTCCATGTACATCGCGCGATGTTATTTCCAGAAAAGATCGCGGACGCGGTCCGCTCCTACAACACCCCTTTACGCCTAGTCCAGGTATTCGAACACCTTGACGATCTTTTCCACGCCACTGACCTGGCGTGCCTGGTCGCTCACGGCATCCGCCTCGTTGCGGTAGAGCAAGCCCATCAGGTAGACGATCCCGTCCTCGGTGACCACCTTGACCCGGGTCGGATCGAAATTATCGAGGCCCTTGATGTTGAACAGCGCGGTCTTGACCTTGGCGGTAATCAGCGTGTCGCTGGAACGGGTCATGAGCGAGTTAGGCGCGGCGATGCTCATTTCATTGTGCACCATGCGAATTTTTTCCGTAGCGGCAACGATGCCCTGCGCCTGCTGCCTTAGGGTCTCGGTGGGTGCCTGTCCCACCATCAGCGCTACGCCATTGACGCTGATGATGTTGATGTGGATCTGGCTGTTCAGCTCCTTGTTTTCCAGGATGGCAAGCCGGGACTTCAGCTCGATGCCCTCGTCATCGATGAAGGTGCCGACGGTGCGGCGGTCGTGCAGCGCGCTACCGCTGGCCGCGGCGCCCCCCACCACCATGGGTGCGCAGCCATAGAAAGTGGTGAGGGCAAGACTGATCAGTAGCAGGGTGCTGATGGATTTCATGTGTGAGATTCTCCTCTCGATGCTGTGGTTATTGGTTGTCACTCGCTATGCGACCCCGCGTCCGCGCGGTTGTTCCGCGGCGCGGTATCTTCATGCGCTGAATGCATTCCTGATCCACTCCAGGCTGTCGTTGCCGTTGATCGTGACCACGTCGAAACGGCAGGGCAGCCTGGCGCTGTGCGGATGCGTCTGCAGGTAGTGTTGCGCGCAGGCAATGAGCCGGGACTGCTTGCGCCGATCGACGCTTTCAGCCGCCGAGCCAAAGCGTGTCTGGCGGCGGTATCGTACCTCAACGAAGACCACGCTGTCCCGGTCCTGCATGACCAGGTCGATCTCGCCGTGCCGGCTGTGGTAGTTGCATTGCAAAAGCTTCAGTCCGTGTGCCTGCAGGTGTTGCCTGGCGTGCTGTTCCGCGTCCCTGCCGCGGGCGGCGGTCCCGCTGTTCAACGCAAGACGCCGCTGTCCGTCGCGTTGCTGCTGGTGGTCTGCTCGAGCAGCACGGGCACGCCGTCCTGGAAACTGGCGCAGCGCAGCGTGCGATTGACCCGGCCGTGCGTGCCCAGCGACAGGTTGCCGGTGACGCCGTGATAGGCGCCGGGCATGTTGTTGCCGAGTTCGCCGAGATAGGGAATGATGCGGTAGGCATCGATGCCCAGCGCCAGCAGACGGGCATAGCGGCTGCTGCTTTCCGGCCAGAATTCCGCGACCGACCCCTGCAGGTGCGACCAGTTCTCGCGGCTCTCGAGTGTCCACGGCATGTCGCAGAAGATGATGCCGTTCATGTCGCTGTCCCGCGCGCGGTCGGGGATGCCGGTGTACACGCGCGAGGTGGCATACACGGGCAGGGAGGAGGCGTGGTAGAAGCTGAGCTGCGGGCGGATCAGGCGTGCCTGCCTGGGGGAGGCGATCAGGAATACGAAATCGACATCCTGGCGGCGCCGCGGCTCGAATTCCAGACGCGTACCCAGTACCCGGGCCAGTTGCTGGTAACGTGCCTTGCTCGCATCGAGGTTCAGCAGGGCGCTGATGACCTTGCCGTGGTCGGCCTCGCTGTCGGTGTAGCGCCCGGTTTCCAGGATGCGCCCGCCCAGTGCCTGCCATTCAGCGGCGAATGCGCTGTAGACGCGTTCACCCCAGTCATTGTCCGGCAGCAGTGCAACGCTGCGTGTCAGGCCGTTGCGCCACGCCAGGCGCGCCGCCTCGCGGGCCTCGTCCTCCGGCGCCAGGCCGAACTGGTACAGGCCCGGATTCATGAGGTCCTGGTCTTCACTCTGGTTCAGTCCGAGCACCGGGGCCGTCAGCGGTTGCAGGACCGCCAGCGCTTCCACCGATTCCTTGCGCAGCGGGCCGATCACGAAGCGTGCCCCGTCGGCCACCGACTGCTGGTAGGCCGCGACGGCCTGTTCGGGTGAGGTGCCGGAATCGTAGATACGCAACACCGGGCGCTTGCTGCCTTCGGGCGTGTCGTAGTAGGCAGCCAATATGCCGTCGCGCACGGCGCCGGCAACCTCGTCAAGATCGCCATGCAGCGGCAGCAGGACTGCGACCTGTTCCGGCGCTTGCCCGGCGGTGCGCATGGTCTCCAGCAGCCGCGCGGTGAACTGGCGGCTGGCCGGATGTTCGGGATAGCGCTGCTGCCAGTGCGGGATCACCTCGGCCAGGGCATCCGGCTGCTGCAGGTACAGGCGCGTGAGTTCGACCAGCTCCATCCAGCCGCTCAGCGCATCGGGCGGTGGTGCCTTGCGCAGCTGCTGCAATTCGTTGTCGGTCAGGTTGTTGAGCGCGTCCCAGAGCGCGCGCTGGTTGGCCAGCTGCTGTGCGGGATCGATCAGCAGGGGGTCGAGCAGGATACGTTCCCGGGCACTGGGGAAAAACTGCGAATTCTGCAGCAGGGCCTCGGCGCGCAGCCGGTGATACTCGATCCGCAAGGCCGCATCGGCCGGTGCGGTCTGCAGCAGGGCCAGTGCCTGCTCCGGATGCTGCTGGGCAAGTTCCAGCGCCGCGCGCCGGATGTCGTAGTGCTGCTGCAGGACACCGGTAAGACCCGCAGCCTGCAGCTGGTCAAGCAGGGTCGCGGCGCTTTCCAGTTCGTTGCCGCGGATCAGGCTGCCCGCGGCGAGCAGTTGCAGGCGGTATTTTTCCGGGACGGCTGCCCCGGTCGCGGCCTGCAGGTAGACCTGCGCGGCACCCTGGTAGTTGCCGGCGTCCTCCAGTGCCTGCGCCTGCGTCTGCAAGCGGTCGGCGCCGGGTTTGACAAGCGGGGGCATACCGCCGCACCCGGCCAGCAGGACGGCCAGCAGGCCGGCACACAGCCGGATTCTCCAGTTAAATTTGAAAACAGTCATGTGAAATCAGGCGCATGGATGTGCGGCAGACTCTACTGAAAAGCGGCTGTGGCGTCCACTTTTACCCGTGCCGGCCGACCGCCGGCGGCGATCTCTGCTAGGATGCGGCTGCCATGTCCCGAGACGCGACAGAAAAAGGTGTGCTGTATATCGTTGCGACGCCGATCGGCAATTTGCAGGACATGACATGGCGTGCCGTCGATACCCTCAAGTCGGTCGATCGGGTTGCGGCTGAGGATACCCGGCATACCCGCAAGCTGTTCGCGCACTACGGCATCGCCACGCCGCTGCTGGCATTGCACGAGCACAATGAGCGCGACATCAGCAGACGGCTGCTGGACCGGCTCCTGGCCGGGGAGCGGATTGCGCTGGTATCCGATGCCGGCACGCCGCTGATCAGCGATCCCGGTTTCGTGCTGGTGCGCGCGGCGCGCCAGGCCGGCGTGCGCGTGGTGCCGGTGCCCGGGCCATCGGCGCTGGTGGCTGCACTGTCCGTGTCCGGGTTACCGACGGACCGTTTCCTGTTCGAGGGTTTTCTGCCACCCCGGCAGGCGGCGCGCCGGCAGCGCTTGCAGGCCTTGCGTGGCTCCGAGGTCACGCTGGTGTTCTACGAATCCAGCCACCGCATCCTCGATAGCCTGGTCGATATGGCGGACTGCCTCGGCGCGGCACGTCATGCGGTAATCGCGCGCGAGTTGACCAAGACCTTTGAAACCCTCGTCGAGGGAACCCTGACGGAATTGCTCGAGCGGTTGCGCAACGATACAGATCAGCAGAAGGGTGAGTTCGTGGTGCTGGTGCAGGGCGCGGCGCATGATCCGGACCAGCTGGATGAGGCCGCACGCCGCACGCTCGAGATCCTGCTCGGGCAACTGCCGCTCAGGCAGGCCGCGGCGCTGGCGGCCGGCATCAGTGGCGTCTCGAAAAACCGCTTGTACGAGTACGGGCTGGAGCTGAAAAACCGGTCGTCCTGATGTGTGCACGCGGGGCCAGGCTTCCTGCGCCATTCCCCCGTTGCATGCATGCCGATCGAGGCCCCTGTTCTGGCTGTGGCCGCAGCAGTTGCCGGCCATGCCGCCGTCAATGATCCGGCACGATTGGCATGGCGAGCCCGTGGTACGAATCCCGCCAAATCTGATTATCCTCAATGCGAGCGTCCGGGCGTCGGCAGTATTATCTAGATTCACTATCCTAATGAGCCATTGTCACGGGAGTAGGGTCAATGCGCACATTCACCGGGCTGGTCGTCATCATGCTCGCGGCTTGCGCCACCGGCGCACAGGCCGTGCCGTTCGATCCCGACTGGGGCACGCTCGGCGTTTTCAGCGCCGAAAGAAACTGCGCCCGCTGC
>DATKZN010000142.1:0-11714 GCA_035527955.1 Gammaproteobacteria bacterium | reverse complement strand
TAGCGTGTCTATGAGCAGTACCTGTCCCGACCCTGGCTGGTTCCCGTGCACAGGGGCCAGCCGCGATTTGAAATACATGCCGACCGCATAATCGGCGATCCAGGTTTCCTTGCCGGGCGCAAAATCACGCAGGTAGATGAGAATAAATCCATATAGCATGAAACCCGGCAAGGAATTGTCGCATCTCGACAAGCACCATCACGCGATGCGGCGACGGGAGAAATGCAAGCAACACTACAAACAGATAGCGCGATGTTCTCATAAATCATCACCTTCTATCGATTGCCATAATATCTCGCTGTAATAACCTTGTCTCCAACTTCACAACCCGGCCGGGGAGCCCTCGTAGCACACGCAAAATGCCAACTTGCTGTGTGTGGCCTCACTCATTCGGACGCCCGTCACGTAGAAGGAAGATCTGGTCGGATCGATCAAACACCTTTTCATCAGGAAACTGCGGGGCATGAATCCACGCGGGGCGCCCGCCCTGCCGGGCGCTGCACGGATCACCGGGCCGGCATACCCTGGCCCACGAGGATTCCCGATCGTTACGTGCCGGCGCGGATCAGTGCAAGCCGTGCTGCATGGCAAAGATGACCGCCTCGGTACGGCTGTTCACGCCGAGCTTTGGGTAAATGTTCTTGAAGTGGGTGCGTACCGTCTGGGTGCTGACAGAGAGACGGCAGGCAATCTGGGTGGTTTTCATGCCCTGGGTCGCCAGTCCGAGTATCTCTTTCTCTCGGGATGTCAGCCTGCCATGCCTGCGCGTGCCGGCCTTGGCCGTGGCTTCGACCGGTGACATGGCTATGCGCTGCAGCAGTCGCCGCGGTTGCACCTGCCGCAGACTGAAGAAGACATCCACCTGCCCGGCCTGCTCGCGCAAATGCGGCGGTATGTAACTGGCGCCGATATTGACCAGTACCTGATCCCCGTCGGCGCGCTTTACCACCAGGTCGAAGTCGCTGATGGAAGGCCGTCCGGCCGCGGTTTTCGGAATCGGACAGTGCCGGCCGCAGAACGCTTGTCCGTTCAGATCGGCGCCACACAGCACCTCGGCGCACCAGGTACCGCGCACCTGCTGGCAGGGATAACCCAGCAGTCGTCCAAATGCAGCATTGGCGAAGCGGATCCTGCCGGCCGCATCGATGCCGAACACGGCGTCGGTGCTCTGCGTGAATACCTCGCCCAACGTGTTCATGTGTAGACCTCCGCCGGGTTCTTCCCGGGCCGTTATCCACGGTGACACCCCACACAAAACAAGTGCAAGTTACATACCAGAGTGCATCATTACGCAACGCGCTGTTTTATCAACCTTGTCTTCTTGCATTGCGATGGGTACAGATGACAAGCGTGTCACAAGTGTCAGCACACCGCATTGAATTCTGTCATTTCTGACATGCGGGCAGTTCACGCTGCGCCAGTCCGCCACCGCACGTCGCGTACGCGGTGGTCATCGCCATCCGCGCTCTCTACCCCACATGGGTCAGAGATTTCCTACCGCTGCGGAATGTACCCCGCCGGCCGGTTCGGCCAATCTGTTGCCTCCAACCGTAGCGCACCAACAGCGCCTGCGGCGGCAGGGGGTGGTTCCCGGCACTACGCGGCGTACCACGATTCAGTGATCCACTCACGCGTCCCGCAGCTGATGTCGGCTGCGGGACGGAAGGGACACATTGAAGGATCTGAAATCTCCGGGGGGATACGATCATGAAACAAATCTTGCAACGGTTGCTGCGCAGGGCCGCGCTGCTCACCGTCAGCGCCAGCGTGCTGCTGGCGTCCGGCCCGAACGCACTGCAGGCTGCCGTGGTGGCCGCCAAACCACCACCCGCGCAATTATCCTGCAGCATCGCGCCGGCTGACGGCAGCACCGCCGCCGGCACGGCCATCACCTTTACCGGCACGACCCAGGGCAGCAAGGGCCAGGTAACCTACAGCTGGGATTTCTCCGACGGCGGGGGGGTACCGGCCGCCGCTGTCGAGAATAGCGTCGCTGTCACCTATCCCGCGGTGGGCGGGCCGTTCAATGTCCTGCTCGGCGTTTCGGACAAGAATGGATCGGCGAGCTGCAGCACCACGATCACCGTCACCGCCGCCCCGCCGCCTGGACCCGGCGAGGCCCTGTTCCGGACCAAGTGCATCATGTGCCACGGTGAATACGGAGCCGGCGGCTACGCCCACCGCAGCATCCGGGGCGCACGGGCCGGCCGCATCCGCAACGCCATGACCAAGTGGCCGGAGATGGGCTTCCTGACGTACCTGACCGACGCGAACCTCGCGGACATCGAAACCTACCTGGCCAGCGTGCCGCGTGGCGACCGGCTGCCCCGCAACGGCGACCTGGTCAACGGCGAGGCCAAGTTCCGGCAGTCCTGCACCTATTGCCACAGCTTCGGCGGCACGCCTATCGAGCCGCCCCGGCCCGGTCCCGACCTGATGGGCATCAGTTCGACCTATTCGGACACCTGGCTCGGCGCCTGGATCGACTTCCCGAACGAGATGATAGCAGCCGGCGCCGTCGACCCCGCGCAGCTGGCCGGTTACCCCTATGTCATGCCCGATCTCAAGCACCCGCCCGTGGATGTCTGGGACATGGTGGACTTCCTGGTCACCCAGGGAAGCATGCCTGTAATGGATACGCCTCCGGTGAACCTGACTCAGGCGGAGTTCGACGCCAGCACGCAGGTCTACTTCAACCACTGCGCGGGTTGCCACGGCCTCTACCGCACGGGCGCCACCGGGCCTGACATCGGCGCCGCCCGCTCGCAGGCGATCGGCACCGACGGCCTCGGCGCCATCCTGCGCTACGGCACGCCCGCGGGCATGGGCAACTTCGGCCAGACCGGCATCCTCACTGACCAGCAGATCACCCATCTCGCGGCCTACCTGCAGCTGCCACCGCCAAATGCACCGCCGCTGCCGATGGCGGACATCCAGGCAAGCTGGGACCTCGTGGTGCCCGTGGCCAATCGCCCCACCGCGCCGCAACACGCGCGCAACTGGCAGAACTACACCGGCGTCGTCCTGCGCGATGCCGGCCAGGTGGCCATCTTCGACGGCGACACCAACGAAGAGATTGCACGTTTGAGCACCGGCTTTGCCGTGCACATCCTGCGTTCCTCCTCGTCGGGCCGCTACTTCTACGCTATCGGCCGCGACGGCCTGGTGACCATGATCGACCTGTGGACCACGACGCCGACGATCGTGGCCAACGTGAAAGGCTGCCATGACGCGAGAAGCGTGGATGCCAGCAAGTTCCCGGGTTTCCAGGATACTTACATCATCGAGGGCTGCTACTGGCCGCCGCAGTACGTCGTCTACGACGGCCTGACGCTCGAGCCGAAGCAGCGGGTGGACCTGCCCATGACGGACATCAACGGCGCCACACTGGTGGAGAACCGGGTGGCATCGATCGTGGCCTCGCACAACGCACCGGTGTGGGTGGTCTCCCAGAAGGAGGCCGGCTACGTCTCCATCGTCGACTACTCCGACCCGGCGGGTACGAATTTCCCGATCATCTCGAACATCGCGACGGCGAAGTTCCTGCACGATGGCGGTTTCGACCACACCGGGAATTACTTCCTGGTGGCCGCCAACGCCAGTAACCTGATGGTGGTCGTCGACCTGGTGTCACAGAGCCTGGCTGCGACTATTCCCACGGGGCTCGTGCCACATCCGGGCCGGGGCGTGAACTGGCAGGATCCGGTCTATGGCTGGGTCAACGCCACCTCGCACATCGGCGAGGGCAAGGTGACGGTGTACGGCGCCGACCCGGTGGGTCGTCCGGACGTCGCCTGGCAGATCGTCCGGCAGATCACACTGCCATCATCCGGTTCGCTGTTCATCAAGTCGCACCCGGCCTCACCGTGGGTACTCGTGGACATGACGCTGAGCGCAACCGGTAACGATAAGGACATCTGCGCCATCTCCAAGGCGACCGGTACGCTGAACCACGGGCTCCTTTCCACCGCCATCGACCCGGACGGGGACGGCTGCTTCACCGTGGCCACGAACGGCCGGGCGGTACACTTCGAGTTCAACATGGACGGCTCCGAGGTGTGGGTATCCGACTGGGATCCGAACGGTGCAGTGATCGTGCTGGACAGCACGACGCTGACGGAGATCAGGCGCTTCGTGAATCTCCAGACACCGACCGGAAAGTTCAACGTCTACAACACGGCTCACGATATCTACTGAGTCCAGACAGGGGTCGGGCCGGGTATCGCCAGCGTGCGGTGCCCGGCCCGGCAAGGGGTTGTAACGCCCGGGATACCCCCGGCGCTTGCCTGACAGGCACGGGCCCGCAGTCGGCCATCCGCTCCATCCACGGCCGCGCACCTGCCCGTCCCGCCGTGCGGCCATGCCTTGATCTGCATCAATGACGATCGGACGGCATGATCTATACAAGTACGGTACCGGCATCCCCGGGCGAGCACGCGGTTCGATACCCGGGCAAAGCATTGGCTGGCGGGACCGCCGGCACACGACTCCATTTATGATTGCAATCCAATACGTAAAATCCGGTTCGTGACACTTTCCAGCTATGTGAACACCTTTGGCCAGGCGATGCTGCGTCGTTACGGCGAACGCGTGCACAAGATCGCCATCGATGCCGCCTTCACCTGTCCCAACCGCGATGGCAGCAAGGGCCGGGGCGGCTGCACGTTCTGCAACAATGTGTCCTTCAGCCCCAATGGCCGCCAGCCACCCGGCATCGCCGAACAGATTGCCGCCGGCCGGCGGGTCATTCTCAGGCGGACCGGCGCAAAAAAATACCTGGCCTACTTCCAGGCCTATACAAACACCTATGCCGACATCGAACGGCTGCAGGCACTCTATGATCAGGCCCTTTACGAGCCGGATGTGATCGGTCTCGCCGTGGGCACGCGCCCCGATTGCGTGCCCGAACCGGTGCTCGACCTTCTTGCTACATATCAACGGCAGGGTCTCGAGATCTGGCTTGAACTGGGCCTGCAGTCCTCCTTCGACGAATCGCTCAGCCGCGTCAACCGCGGACATGGTTTTGCTGAATATAAATCGGCGGTCCTCGAGGCCCGCAAACGGGGCCTGCAGGTGTGCACGCATCTCATCGCCGGTCTGCCGGGCGAGACGAAACAGCATTGTGAAATCACCCTGGCGCGCGTACTGGAACTGGGCGTGGATGGGCTGAAACTGCACCCGCTGCACGTCGTGAAGGGTACGCAGCTGGCCAACGAGTGGCGGCGCGGGGCCTATCAACCGTTGCAGCTGGACGAGTACATCGACATTGCAGCCGACCTCGTACGTCAAACACCACCGGAAATCATCTTCCATCGTGTGACCGGTACTGCCGCGCCACAGATACTGCTGGCACCCGACTGGTGTTCGAAGAAGTGGCTGGTGCTCAACCGGATTACCGAGGCCTTGCAACAACGCCCGTGCAGCCAGTCTGTCACCCTGCCGCGAGCGACAGGATGCCGGGCAGTGCTGCAATGAAACTGGTCTGCCCGGCAGGCAACCTGCCGTCACTGAAGGCCGCCGTTGACCAGGGTGCGAATGCGGTCTATATGGGCTTCCGCGATGACACCAATGCGCGCCATTTCGCCGGACTGAATTTCGATGACCGGCGCGCCGCCGAGGGTATCCGGTATGCCCATGCGCGCGGTGCGGAAGTCTATGTCGCCATCAACACCTACCCGCAACCGTCCGGCTGGCCGCGCTGGCAGGCCGCCGTGGACCGGGCCGCCGGACATGGCGTCGACGCGCTGATACTGGCCGACATCGGTGTCATGGACTATGCAACAAAAACCTGGCCGGACCTGCGCCTGCACCTTTCGGTGCAGGGTTCCGCCACCAACGATGCCGCGATCCGCTTTTATTACGAGCATTTCAATATCCGGCGCGCCGTCCTGCCGCGCGTGCTTTCACTCGAGCAGGTCAGGCAGGTCACTGCAAACAGCCCGGTCCCACTGGAGGTGTTCGGTTTTGGCAGTCTGTGCGTCATGGTGGAGGGCCGCTGCCTGCTGTCTTCCTATGTCACCGGCCGTTCACCGAATACCTACGGCGCCTGCTCACCGGCCAGTGCGGTGCAATGGCAGGAGACTGACGCCGGCATGGAGACCCGGCTCAACGGGGTGTTGATCGACCGTTATGAACGCGAGGAATCCGCCGGCTACCCGACCCTGTGCAAGGGCCGCTTCCAGACCTGTGGCAACACCTATTACGCGATCGAGGAGCCGACCAGCCTGAACACCCTTGCGCTGTTACCGGAGTTGCAGGCCATGGGGATCGAGGCCATCAAGATCGAAGGCCGGCAACGCAGTCCGGCCTACGTGGCCCGGGTGGCTCAGGTATGGCGCGCGGCACTGGATGCCTGCCAGCAGGACCCGGGCAACTACCGGCCACGGATTGACTGGCTGGCCGAACTGGCCAGCGTCGCCGAAGGCAGCCAGACCACCCTGGGCGCCTATCACCGCCCCTGGCAATAACCCGGCCGCGCCGGACCACACGAGGCAGCATCCCCTTGACAACCGACACACCGAAACTCTCGCTTGGGCCGGTACCCTACTTCTGGTCACGCGAGACCCTGCTCGCGTTTTACGATCGCATTGCCGTTTCGCCAGTGGATATTGTCTATCTCGGCGAGACGGTATGTTCGAAGCGTCGCTCGCTGAAACCTGCCGATTGGCTGGAACTGGCAACGAAACTGCAAGCGAGTGGCAAGGCGGTGGTGCTGTCCGGTCTGACCCTGCTGGAAGCCGGTTCGGAACTCGCCAGCCTGAAACGCCTGTGCCGGGAACAGGACTTCCTGATCGAGGCCAATGACATGGCGGCAGTCCAGCTGCTGGCCGGCAACAGTCGCTTTGTCACCGGCCCGGCGATCAATATCTATAACGGACGCAGCCTGTCCGTGCTGGCCGAACTCGGCCTGCAACGCTGGGTGCTGCCGGTGGAACTGTCGCGTGACACGCTGGCAGACATGCAGACCGATCGCCCCGGGAATGTGGAAACAGAGGTGCTGGTGTTTGGACGACTGCCGCTCGCGTATTCGGCGCGCTGCTTTACTGCCCGCGCCCATAACCTGCCCAAGGACGACTGCCAGTTCCGCTGCCTGGATTATCCCGACGGCATGCTGCTGTCCACCCGGGAGGATGAGCCGTTCCTGGTACTGAACGGCATACAGACCCAGTCGGCACGGACCCTCAATCTGGTCAGCGAACTGGATAATCTCAGGCAGCTGGGCGTGGATGTGCTGCGCATCAGTCCACAGTCGTCGCATACCGATACTGTCATCCGACTCTTCCATGATTGCCTGCGAGGGGCTTGCCGCACGGATGCAGCTGAAATGGAGCTGGCCGGACTCATGCCGATCGGCCCGTGTGATGGTTACTGGCATGGCGGCGCCGGCATGGATTCCAGGCACCCGCCCGCAGTGCGGCATTCCCTGCCATGAAATTCGGCGACCTGCGTGATTTTCTGCGCAAGCTGGAGGCGTGCGGCGAACTGAAACGTATCCACCAGGCTGTCGATCCTGCACTGGAAATAACGGAAATCTGTTATCGCACCCTCAAGGGAGGCGGTCCGGCCTTGCTGTTTACCCACCCTGAAGGTGCATCGATGCCACTGCTGGGCAACCTGTTCGGCAGCAGCGAACGTGTCGCCCTGGGTCTTGGCATGAGCTCGGCTACGCAACTGCGCGAGGTCGGCGAACTGCTGGCCTGGTTCAAGGCGCCTGAACTGCCCGACGGGCTGGGTGACCTGCTTGAAAAACTGCCCGTGCTGCGCAAGCTGCGCGACATCAATCCACGCGAAGTACGCAACGCACCCTGCCGCGAGCATGTCATCCAGGGCCCGGATGTCGACCTGTCCGCATTCCCGGTGCAGACCTGCTGGCCGGAGGATGCCGGCCCATTGATAACCTGGGGCATGGTAATCACGCGCGGACCGCGCAAGCAGCGCCAGAACCTCGGGATCTACCGCCAGCAGGTGATAGCGCGCAACAAGGTGATCATGCGCTGGCTGCCGCACCGCGGCGGCGCCATCGATTTTCGCGAGTGGCAGGAACTGCATCCAGGCCAGCGCTTCCCGGTGGCAGTCGCGCTCGGCGCCGACCCGGCCACCATGCTGGCGGCTGTCACGCCCATCCCTGACACCCTCTCGGAATACCAGTTCGCCGGCCTGCTGCGCGGCGCGAAGACCGAGGTCACACCGGCCCTGACCGGCGACCTGCAGGTGCCTGCCATGGCCGAGATCGTACTCGAGGGTTTTATCGAGCCCGGGGAAACGGCCGACGAGGGCCCGTTCGGCGACCACACCGGCTACTACAACAGCGTGGAAAAATTTCCGGTGTTCACCATCGAGCGCATCACCCACCGCGACAACCCGATCTACCCGGGCACCTACATGGGCCGGGCGCCGTTCGACGAACCCTCGGTGATGTCCATGGCACTGAACGACGTGTTCGTGCCGCTGTTACAAAAGCAGTTCCCGGAGATCGTCGACTTCTACCTGCCGCCGGAGGCCTGCTCCTACCGCATCGCCGTGGTCAGCATACGCAAGGCCTATCCGGGCCATGCGCGGCGCATCATGTTCGGCGTGTGGTCCTACCTGCGCCAGTTCGCCTATACCAAGATGGTCATCGTGACCGACGATGACATCGACGTACGCAACTGGTCCGACGTCATCTGGGCGCTCAGCACGCGCATGGATCCGGCGCGCGACAGCGTGCTGGTGGAAAACACACCCATCGACTATCTCGACTTTGCCAGCCCGGTTTCGGGGCTGGGCTCGAAAATCGGATTTGACGCCACCAACAAGTGGCCGGGTGAAAGTGACCGCCAGTGGGGCCGCCCCATCAGGATGTCTGATGCAGTGAAGAACAGGGTGGATACCCTATGGGACGAACTGGGTATTGATTGAGGGAGCGCTACCGGAGACAGCAAATGCAGCAGAGAATCCACACAGCAGACAGTCCGTTTGACCTCTCGAACGAGGCCGGTTATGCCGCCTGGCGTGCGCAGAAACTGGAAGACTACCCGGCCAATATCGAGCAACTGATCGTCGAAATCAATGATCTGCGCCAGTTGACGCACGCGGAATTCGAGGCCATCCATGCACGTTGCCGCAAGACCAACCTGGTCATCTATACCGGCCCCACTGGCAGTGACCCGGACAAGGCGATACCCAAATCACTGGGCAGGCAATTCGGTCTGACCGAACTGGATTACAATATGGGTGCCGATGATGACGGCGTGACGTCCCTGAAGGTCGTGGAAGACAAATGGCGCAGTGAGTACATTCCCTATACCAACCGCCCCATCCACTGGCACACCGATGGCTATTACAATCTGCCGGAGCGCCAGATACACGGGCTGCTGTTGCACTGCATCTCGGCAGCAGCAAATGGCGGTGAAAATGCACTGCTGGATCATGAAATCGCCTACATGCACCTGCGCGACAGAAACCCCGACTACATACGCACCCTGATGGCCGCAGATGCCATGACCATCCCGCCGAACAACGAAAACGGTGAACAGCTGCGTCCGGCGCGCAGCGGCCCGGTATTCTCGGTACGTGTGGATGGCAGCCTGCACATGCGCTATACCGCACGCACCCGCAGTATTGAATGGTCGCCGGACCCGCTCACCCGGGCCGCGGTCAATACACTGGAGGATTTCCTGGATTCACCCTCTCCGTATATCTACCGCGCCAGGTTGCAACCTGGCCAGGGCCTGATCAGCAATAATATCCTGCATGACCGTTCCGGGTTTACCGACGATGATGAGCACACCCGGCAGCTTTACCGGCTGCGCTATTACCAGCGCATGACTGCCACCTAGAACCTGAAAGGGGTCAGTATCACGGCTGTCCACATACCGCTCAACACAATATGATCACTGTAATAGCAGCATTCTATAAACTTCCGTAATAATTATGTGGGACAGCAGTGGGTCACTACCCTTATTCGTGAAGATCAGGCTGAAAACCAGGTAGGGCAGAATGACAAGGCTACCGGCATATTTACCCAACCCGTCGCTGTCAGATATCCCATTGCCGCTTTATCTTCGAAACATCGAACTCAGCCAGTTTGCGTGACAGTTCATCACGGTTGGCATTCAGAATATGACTGGCCATGGGCAGGAAGATATCCTCCTCTTTTTCATGATGCTTGATCATCTGGTAGTCGAGGTGTGCCAGGCACTCGAGCACCTGGTCCGAGTCCCGGGACCTGATAACCCGCGCCGTGTCCTGGATCAGTCGGACGATATTGGTATGCTCCTCCCGCAGCGCCATGGTCGGTCCCTGGGGTGCCTGGGGCGATGATTCATACGCGGGATACAGCACCTCTTCCTCCAGGGCCATATGCCGCTTCAGGTGCGTAACGAGTTCATGGATTATCTGATCCACGCTCCTCCAGTCCTCTGTTTCCACGGCATCACGGCATCGGGAGAGCTGGTTTTCATACAGGGAGTGTTCATGTACCAGCCAGTTGTCCGTTCGGTTCATGGGCGGATATTCCTTATTGCTGTCGTGCTAACCGAGTGTGCGTTCGTAGAGAGGCAAGGCCCGCCGGGCGAGCCGGCTTACCTGCCTGGGTAACCAGAGTGAATCCACATCCAGGCCATCCAGGAAATTCTTGACCTCCAGTCCCAGTTCCGTGTCACCTTCCATACGCAGTCGGCGCTGGAAAAACAGGGTATCGGCGTCCTCACGCCGCGCGGCAAGCAGCAGGAACGCGTGCAGGGTACCGGCAATGGACAGGTCGACCATGGCTTTCACCCGACTGGCTGCCAGCGCCCCCTGTTGCAGGGTAATACAAAAGCTCAGTTGCATGTCGCGGACATGAATGCGTACGGTGCGACCCAGGAGGAAGTCCAGCTCGCCGTCACGCAAGGCACTGGCAAGGATCCGGTTGAGGACGGTCACGACTGCCGTGCCGTGCACCCTGGGCGGGATAATGGCAAGGGGCACTGACAACAGGTGGGGAAACAGCGGTGCCCTGGCTTGTGAATCAGTCATACGTAGTCTCCTGCGCGCAGTCCCGGATCGGCCGGGAGCCCGGCGGATTTGCATATTGTCCGTCACATTCACGCAGCACAGCCTTGATTGTGATCAAGGCCCTGACCTTTCCTCCGCCAGGGTAGCCAGGACGATTGTGAGATTTCCCGTCAAATGCATTCCAATCAGGCATA
Source organism: Gammaproteobacteria bacterium (assembly GCA_035527955.1). Taxonomy (GTDB): domain Bacteria; phylum Pseudomonadota; class Gammaproteobacteria; order UBA9214; family UBA9214; genus UBA9214. Next base: position 543 of record DATKZN010000142.1, on the reverse strand, counting down.
TGGTCGTACCATGGAACTGAGCAAACACAGCAAACCGGCATGTATTGCTGCCTCAATATCTTGCATCCACATGGCGGGGGAAGAAGGATTGAGCGTTGCATTTTACAAAACCAGTTCCTCAGACCTTGCTTGTCGCCGATGCTCGCAAAGAAACATAGCTGCTGTTTTGCAATTACTTCAGATTATCTGCATACAATCGATCATCGGATTTTTGGCCCAGGAAACGACAATTCGGATCGGTTACTGGAGCGCAACCAATTGAATTTTCTACAGGCGGAATTTTGCCAGCGGGAAAGATTTGCGGTTAATCCCCACAAAATCCCCACAATCGATTGTTGCTGGAATAATAAAGCAGAGGTAAGTGACTGTTTTAATGGTGGGTCGTATTGGATTACTCGGCCTTCTGGGCGGCCGTGTACTTGATATGTGTTCGATAAGCCATTGCACACACTCCATCTTTTTGTGAAAAGATAAAGTGTTGCGCTCACCGGTTGAACCCATCGCCAGAACTTGCCGTTCCCGGACGGCTAGCGAACGGCAGGA
>DATKZN010000141.1:0-38398 GCA_035527955.1 Gammaproteobacteria bacterium | reverse complement strand
CTCCACAGGGCAAGGTGCCAGGTAACTCCTGGAGGGCGCGAGTCCATGGAAAGTGCCACAGAAAATATACCGCCGGTCCTGCCTGTCACCAGGCAGGGCAGGTAAGGGTGAAATGGTGCGGTAAGAGCGCACCGCGCGGCTGGCAACAGGCGTGGCAGGGTAAACCCCACCTGGAGCAAGACCAAATAGGGGAGCGATCGTGCGGCCCGCATGGCTCCCGGGTAGGTTGCTTGAGACCTGCGGTGACGCAGCGTCCAGATGAATGACTGTCCTCGACAGAACCCGGCTTATCGGCCGACTCCCTTCTCCTTTCGTGCCGCCCGGGACGCACCGTGCCTGCGCGCAGCGCCAGCCGGTTACGGCCTGGGAGGTATTTCTTTGCTTTCAGGGTCTTGTTGCGGTTATGTTACTGCCATGCGCGGACCCGGGTCCGGGGCATGCGAAATTTAATATATATTATACAAATAGTTATATAGATTATATAAAGTAGAATGTCAGGCAAACTCTATATCAAGACGCACGGTTGCCAGATGAACGAGTACGATTCCGCGAAGATGGCGGACGTGCTGGCGGCATCGCACTGCCTGGAGCTCACGCAGGACCCGCAGCAGGCGGACGTGCTGCTGATGAACACCTGTTCCATCCGCGAGAAGGCCCAGGAGAAGGTGTTTTCCGAGCTCGGACGCTGGAAGGAACTCAAGGATGCGCGCCCGCAGCTGGTGATCGGTGTCGGCGGCTGCGTGGCGAGCCAGGAAGGCGAGGCGATCCGTGCGCGTGCGCCGTACGTCGATATCGTGTTCGGTCCGCAGACCTTGCACCGCCTGCCCGGCATGCTGGATGCCGCACGGCGTGCGCACCGGCCGGTTATCGATATCAGCTTCCCCGAGATCGAGAAATTCGATTGCCTGCCGGCGCCGCGCGCCGATGGACCCACGGCGTTCGTTTCCGTGATGGAAGGCTGCAGCAAGTACTGCAGTTTCTGCGTGGTGCCCTATACCCGCGGCGAGGAGGTCAGCCGACCGTTCGACGACCTGATTGCCGAGGTGGCGAGCCTGGCCGCGCAGGGCGTACGCGAGGTGACGCTGCTGGGCCAGAACGTCAATGCCTACCGCGGCATGATGCACGACGGTGAGAGCGCCGACCTGGCGCTGCTGGTTTCCTGGATTGCCGCCATCGACGGTATCGATCGAATCCGCTATACCACCTCGCACCCGCTGGAGATGAGCGAGCGGCTGATCGATGTTCATGGCGAGGTGCCGCAACTGGTCGGGCACCTGCACCTGCCGGTGCAGTCCGGTTCAGATCGCATACTCGCGCAGATGAAACGCAATCACACCGCGCTCGAATACCACGCCATCATCCGGCGCCTGCGCGCGGCGCGTCCCGATATCAGCATCTCCTCCGATTTTATCATCGGCTTTCCGGGCGAGACCGACGCGGACTTCGAACAGACCATGGCGCTGATCGAGACCATCGGTTTCGATCATTCGTTCAGTTTCATCTACAGCCGGCGCCCGGGCACACCTGCCGCCGGGCTGCCCGACGATGTGCCGCTGGCAGTCAAGAAACAGCGGCTCGCGCGCCTGCAGCACCGGATAGGCGAGATGGCCACGGCAATCAGCGCCGGCATGGTCGGCACGGTGCAGCGCGTGCTGGTGGAAAAGCCGTCGCGTAAAGATGCAAGCCAGCTCAGCGGGCGCACCGAGAACAACCGCGTTGTGAATTTCACCGCGCCGGCGGATAGCGTCGGACGCTTCGTCAATATCCTCATCACGGAGGCCATGCCGAATTCCCTGCGTGGAGAATTCGCGGGACTGGCCGATGCAGCGGATAACACCGTGTCGAACCTGAGGGTCTCTTGAACGCCGACGTCCAATCCAGAGATATCAAGCTGGAACCTGCCGACAACGATCGCCTGGCCGCGCTGTGCGGCCAGTTCGACAGTCACCTGCGCCAGCTCGAGCAGCGACTCGGGGTGGAAATCAACAGCCGCGGCAACCGCTTCCGGATCATCGGTGAAGACGCCGCCGTGCAGCGGGCCAGCGAGGTGCTGGCGAGCCTGTATGCGGAAACCGCGAGCGCGGCGCTGACGCCGGGCAAGATCCATCTCTACCTGCAGGAAAGCGCGGACAGCTCAGCCCCTGACGCCGGGGACCGGGACACCGACACGGTCGTGATCAAGACGCCGGGCGGGGTGATCACGCCGCGCGGACGCAACCAGAAACACTACCTGCGCAGCATTGTCGCCAACGATCTCAATTTCGGCATCGGGCCGGCCGGCACCGGCAAGACCTACCTGGCGGTGGCCTGCGCCGTGCAGGCACTGGAGCAGGAGAAGGTCAGCCGGCTGGTACTGGTACGACCCGCGGTGGAAGCCGGCGAGCGACTTGGCTTCCTGCCGGGTGATATGACGCAAAAGGTCGATCCCTACCTGCGACCGCTGTACGATGCCCTGTATGAAATGCTGGGCATAGACAAGGTCGCCAGGCTGATCGAGCGCAGCGTGATCGAGGTGGCCCCGCTGGCCTTCATGCGCGGGCGCAGTCTCAACGATGCCTTCATCATTCTCGACGAGGGGCAGAACACAACAGTGGAGCAAATGAAGATGTTTCTTACGCGTATCGGTTTCGGTTCTACTGCCGTGGTCACCGGCGATATCACCCAGGTCGACCTGCCCAAGCACACCGAGTCCGGCCTGCGCCAGGTGATCGATGTACTCAAGGACAGCAAGGGTATCAGCTTCAGTTTCTTTTCCTCGCAGGACGTGGTGCGCCATCCGCTGGTGCAGCGCGTGATTTCCGCCTACGAGGATTACGAACGCCTGTCCGGGAAATCCTGAGCGCATGTCACACGCCATCGAACACGACATCGACGTGCAGTTCGCGGTGAATGCGGCCGGCACGCCGTCTGCGGACGAGATCCGGCAATGGGCGGTGCTGGCGTTGCAGGACCATGACCGGCGTGCGGAACTGGTGGTGCGCATCGTCGACGAGGCCGAGATCACCGCGCTGAACCGCCAGTATCGCGGCAAGGATGGGTCTACCAACGTGCTGTCGTTTCCCTGCGAGGGCTTCGCCGGCGTGCCGAGCGACCTGCTCGGCGACGTGGTGATCTGCGCCCCGGTGGTCGCCGCCGAGGCCGCGACGCAGGGCAAGCCGCTGGCCGCGCACTGGGCGCACCTGGTGATCCACGGTGTCCTGCATCTGCTCGGATACGATCACCAGCATGCTACCGATGCGGACCACATGGAGCGCCGCGAGAGCGCGTTGCTGACCGGGCTGGGCTATCCGAACCCCTGGTAGGCACGCAGACCCGCGCCGTGCATTTTCAGCGCGGGTGCTGGCATTACCCGGTGCAATACCGATATAGTGGCGCTGCCGGACACCCTCGTGGTCACGCAAGACCTGAAAAGCTCATCAAATATATTCTCTAATCTACTGAAATAAATGAATAAAGACCGACCTCCCAACGGTCCCGTACAGCACGCCTGGATTGACGGGCTGAAACAGCTGCTGCTGCGGGAACCTGCCAACATCGAACAACTGGTGGATGTGCTGCGCGGCGCGCAGCGCCGTCATCTGATCGACATGGATGCGCTTGCCATGCTCGAAGGCGTCCTGCAGGTGGACGAAATGCAGGTGCGCGACATCATGATCCCGCGTTCGCAGGTGGTCTTCCTGGAGCGTGACGCCGACCAGGACGTGCTGGTGCGCACCATTACCGAGTCCGGCCATTCGCGCTTTCCGGTCAACGGCGACAGCCGCGACGAGGTGGTCGGTGTGCTGCTTGCCAAGGACATGCTGCCGTATGCCAGCGGGCGCGCTGAGGGGCGCCTGAATGTGCGCGACATCCTGCGACCGGCCGTGTTCGTGCCGGAGAGCAAGCGCCTCAACGTGCTGCTGAAGGAATTCCGTTCCAGCCGCAATCACATGGCGATCGTGGTGGACGAGTATGGCGGCGTGGCCGGCATGGTCACCATCGAGGACGTGCTGGAGCAGATCGTCGGCGAGATCGAGGACGAGCATGATGTCGAGGAGGATTACGCCATCCGCCGGCACAGCGAGATGCACTACACCATCAAGGCGCTGACGCCGATCGAGGATTTCAACGAGTATTTCGGCACACGGTTCTCCGACGAGGAATTCGACACCATCGGCGGGCTGGTGGTGCACCAGATCGGTCACCTGCCCAAGCGCGGCGAGCGCACGGTAATCGACAACCTGCTGTTCAAGGTGCTGCGCGCGGACAACCGGCGCGTGCACATGCTGCAGCTGACCTTGCTGCCCAGGCCGGTCGGGAACCCGCAGGACACACCGGGCGGCCAGGTCTGATACCCGCTGCCGCGCAATGACATACCACCTTGCAGGCATGCGCGGAGAAACCGGCCGCTTTTTCAATCCGATCGTATAATCCGCAGTCATCACGCCACCGTGCAGCATGCGGTGGCGGGTACCCGGCCACGCAGCGAACCCCGGACTCACGTGACAACAAAGACAATGATATCCGTCATCCGTCGGGCCCTGCTGCCGCTTGCCAGCGGCGCGGCGGCCGTGCTCGCGTTCGCCCCGCTGGGCTGGTATCCCGTCGCTGTGCTGGCGCTTGCCGTGCTGTTCCATGGCTGGCGGCAGGCTGCGCCGCGCCAGGCATTCGTGCAGGGCGCCTTGTTCGGCATCGGTTATTTCGGAGCCGGCGTCTCGTGGGTGTATGTCAGTATCCACACCTACGGCCACGTGGCGGCGCCCGTGGCCGCGCTGGTGGCGGTATTGTTCATCCTGGTCCTGTCGCTGTATCCCGCCTTGCTCGGTTACCTGCTGCGGCGCCACCTGTCGGGGCAGGGCTGGGGCGTGCTGGCCGGGGCCATGCCGGCAGGCTGGCTGCTGGCGGAATGGCTGCGCGGCTGGCTGTTCAGCGGGTTTCCGTGGCTGAATATCGGCGCCAGCCAGGTCGATGGCCCGCTGGCCGGCTACCTGCCGCTGCTGGGCGAGTACGGTGCCGGCTGGCTGGTGGCACTCTCGGCCGGCCTGCTGCTGGCACTGCTGCATACGCGGCAGCGCATCGTCTCCGCGTTGCTGCTGGCGGCGATCTGGTCGGGCGGCTGGCTGCTCGGGCGGGTCGACTGGGTGCAACCGCGCGGTGACGCCGTCACGGTCAGCCTGGTGCAGGGCAATGTCGCGCAGGAACAGAAATGGTTGCCGGAAAACATGCAGGGTACGCTGGCCCTGTATGCCGAATTGACCTTTGCCGGACCGCGCACTGACCTGGTGGTGTGGCCGGAAACCGCGATCCCGGCGTTCTACCATGAGGTCGACGAGGGCTACCTGCCGGTGCTCGAGGAACGGCTGGCGCAGCGGCAGTCCTCACTGCTGACGGGTATCCCGGTGCTGGACCGCACCAGCTGGCAGTATTACAACGCCATCCTTGCCCTGAACGGCGAACAGAGCCTGTATTTCAAGCAACACCTGGTGGCGTTCGGCGAATACCTGCCGTTGCGCTGGCTGATCGGCGACACGCTCGATGCGCTGGCGGTGCCGAACGCGGACTTCACTCCCGGTGCGGCCCGGCAGCCGCTGTTGCAGGCGGCGGGTTATCCGGCCGGCACCTCGATCTGTTTCGAGGTGGCGTTCGGCCGTCTGATCGCTGCGAGCGTGCCCGAGGCGGCGCTGCTGGTCAACGTCAGCAACGATGGCTGGTTCGGTGACTCGCTCGCGCCCCACCAGCACCTGGAAATCGCGCGCGTGCGCGCGCTGGAAACCGGCCGGCCGCTGTTGCGCGCGACCAATACCGGCATCTCCGCCATCATCGACCACCACGGGCGGATCACGGCACGCAGCCCGCAGTTCAGCCAGGCGGTGGTGACGGGCAGCGTGCTGCCGATGCAGGGTACGACGCCGTTTGTGCAGTTCGGCAACTGGCCGGTCATGATACTCGGGATACTGATCCTGCTGGCGGCCGGTGTCGCCGGACGGCGTAACGGCTAGCCGGCGCTGTCCACCACGTACATCTCCGCACACCTGGACGTCAAGGCGCCAGCAAAAGAAATACCTCGCGCAAAGACGCAGAGGACGCAGAGAAATGCAAATTAATGCCGTCGAAGGTACGGAGAACTTAAAACAATCAATGGCATTCCCGTAGCGACGGGAACCCGGCAATCAAGACATCACTCCCGCGAACATCGAGCAACGGGACTGGGTCCATCCCTGCCTAATTCATGCGCAGTACACTGTTTAATCTTAGTTATCTCTGCGTCTCTCGGCAACTGCTCCTGCGCTGCACTACCTCCTACATCCCTGTAGTCGTGCGCGAGGAAGTTTTGCGCGGAACAGTTGTCACTGGCGCAGGTCGTAGACCTGGATACGCCGGACCAGTGGCTTGAGTGTCTCGTTGACCAGCCTGACGTGCAGCGGGTGCACCAGGTAACTGTCCAGCGCGGCCTGGTCTTCGAGGCTGAGGATCAGGCCGACATCGAAGCTGCTGTCCACGATGGCACGTTCGCTGGCGAGGACGTGGCCGCTCTGCAGCGCAAGGACGCCGGGGATGCCGGCCAGTACCTTGCTCTCCTCGAGTATGCGGGCGCGGTGCTGCGCGTTGCCCGGTTCGTTGAGCCAGAGGATGACGATGTGCTCGATGCCGCCGTCCGCCTGCAGCGGCACCGACACGCAGGCCACCCACAGGGTGCACAGCCGGGCAAGACCGGCAAGGAGGCGTGCCCGGTCAGTCCCTGACCGCATGCGGCTGGGGGCGGTGATAGAGGGTGTGGCCGCAATTCGGGCAGGCCGGGATTTCGCTGGTGGCATTGAAGCGGATCTCGGCACCGCAGGCGTCGCAGGCCAGTGAGCCGGGGCCGGTGATCTCGCCTGCGTGCCAGGCCAGGCCTTCTTCCACGTCGTGCTCGAACTGCAGCATTTCCAGGCGTGTGCGGTCGGCGACCAGCGCCAGCATCTCCAGCAGGCGATCCTCGACCTGGTGCACGTCGAAGCGCAGCCAGTCGCCCAGTTCGTGGCCGGTCTCGGCCAGGTGTTTGCCAGCGTCCTGCATATCGCGCTGCAGGTAGTAGGCCACTTTTTCGGCCTCGTCCCGGGTCAGCTCCTCGAGCTCGACCGCGGTTTCCTTGGCCTTGTGGATAAAACCGGTCACCACCGGCAGGGTGCTTTCCTCGGCCTCCTCGAGGGCCGTCTTGACCCGTGCCATCATGTCATCGTAGGCGGAGAGCCATTTCCCACGCATGGTTTTTTCGTCCTTCATGGTTGCATCCCGTGTTGTCTGTCTGGTTCAAGTGTGAACCAAAGTGCCCGCGAGTTGAAGGAAAACTCCACCGCCGTGTTGTGGGGGCTATTGCTGCTACGGTATTCTTCGCCTTCGATTTTCAACCGATTCCAGCCTGATGGAAGAAATCTACCAACCCGAGCAGATCGAGGCCGATGCCCGCGGTTACTGGGAGCAACACGGCACCTTCCGTGCAGTCGAGGACCCGGACCGCGAAAAGTATTACTGCCTGTCCATGTTCCCCTATCCCAGCGGGCGCCTGCACATGGGGCATGTGCGCAACTACACCATCGGTGACGTGATCAGTCGCCACCAGCGCATGCTGGGCAAAAACGTGCTGCAGCCGATGGGCTGGGACGCGTTCGGCCTGCCGGCGGAAAATGCCGCCATCAAGCACCAGGTGCCGCCGGCGAAGTGGACCCGGGAAAACATCGATTACATGCGCAAGCAGCTCAGGCTGCTGGGCTTCGGCTACGACTGGGAGCGCGAGCTGGCGACCTGTGACCCGGACTACTACCGCTGGGAGCAGTGGTTCTTCACACGTCTGTTCAACAAGGGCCTGGTTTACAAGAAGACCGCGCTGGTGAACTGGGACCCGGTAGACCAGACCGTGCTCGCCAACGAGCAGGTCATCGACGGGCGCGGCTGGCGTTCCGGCGCGCCGGTGGAACGGCGTGAAATCCCGCAGTGGTTCATGAAGATCACGCAGTACGCCGACGAGCTGCTCGCCGACCTCGACCAGCTTGGCGGCTGGCCGGAACAGGTCGTCGCCATGCAACGCAACTGGATCGGTCGCTCGGAGGGCGTGGAGATGCAGTTCGGCATCGAGGGCCGTGCCGAAACCCTGCCGATCTATACGACGCGGCCGGACACACTGATGGGCGTGACCTACGTGGCGGTGGCGCCGGAACACCCGCTGGCGGCGGAGGCAGCGGCCGGCAACCCGGCGCTCGCTGCCTTCATCAACGAGTGCCGCAACACGCGCGTGGCCGAGGCCGATATGGCGACGCAGGAAAAAAAGGGCATCGACACCGGCCTGCGCGCCCTGCATCCGGTAACCGGCGACGTCGTACCGGTCTGGACGGCCAATTTCGTGCTCATGGAATACGGGCATGGCGCCGTGATGGCGGTGCCGGCGCATGACCAGCGCGACTACGAATTCGCCAGGCAAAACGGCCTGGCCATTCGCCAGGTCATCTATCCGGCCGGTAACAGCAGTCAGCCGGTCGACATGTCAAAGGCCGCGTTCACCGACAAGGGTATCCTGCAGAACTCCGGCCGCTTCAGCGGACTGAGTTCCGCGCAGGCCTTTGAGGCGATCGCCAACTGGCTGGTGGCGGCCGGCAAGGGCGCGCGCCAGGTGAATTACCGCCTGCGTGACTGGGGTGTATCGCGCCAGCGCTACTGGGGCTGCCCGATCCCGGTCATCAACTGCGAAAAATGCGGCGCGCAGCCGGTGCCGGAGTCCGACCTGCCGGTCTTGCTGCCGACCGATGTCACTGTCGACGCGACCGGCTCGCCGCTGAAGAAACTGCGTGCCTTCATCGACACCACCTGTCCCGCCTGTGGCGGGGCGGCCGAGCGCGAGACGGACACCTTCGACACCTTCTTCGAATCGTCCTGGTACTACGCGCGCTATGCCTGCGCCGACCAGGACCAGGCGATGCTCGACGAACGCGTCGACTACTGGCTGCCGGTGGACCAGTACATCGGCGGCATCGAGCACGCCGTGCTGCACCTGTTATATGCGCGCTTCTTCAACAAGCTGATGCGCGACGAGGGGCTGCTCAGGCAGGACGAGCCGTTCACCTGCCTGCTGACCCAGGGCATGGTGCTGAAGGACGGTACCAAGATGTCCAAGTCGAAGGGCAACACCGTCGATCCGCAGGGACTGATCGACCGCTACGGCGCCGACACCGTGCGCCTGTTCACCATGTTCGCGGCACCGCCCGACCAGTCACTGGAATGGGCGGATTCCGGCGTGGAAGGCGCCTCGCGCTTTCTCAAGCGGCTGTGGAAGCAGGTGTACCAGCACGTCTCGGCCGGTACGCCTGCCGCGCTGGACACAGGCAGCCTGGATGCGGAGCAGAAACAGCTGCGCCATCGCGTGCACGGCACGCTCGCCAAGGTCGGCGACGACATCGGCCGGCGCTTTACTTTCAATACCGCGGTGGCCGCCAATATGGAGCTGTTGAACGAACTGGCGCGCTTTGATGATGCCAGCGCGCAGGGCCGGGCGGTCATGCAGGAGGCGCTGGAATTCGTGGTGCTGATGCTGGCGCCCATCGTGCCGCACATCACCCATGCGCTGTGGCACGCGCTTGGTCACACCGATGCCGTGGTCGACTGCCGCTGGCCGGCGGTGGACGAGCGGGCGCTGGTACAGGACCGGCTCACGCTGGCGGTGCAGGTCAAGGGCAAGTTGCGTGGCCAGATCGAGGTGGCCGCGAATGCCGACCGGCAAACCATCGAGCAGGCCGCACTGGTCGAGGAAAATGTCGCGCGCCACATCGGCGACCAGCCGGTGAAGAAGATCATCGTGGTGCCGGGCAAGCTGGTGAATATCGTCGTCTGACAACGATGATGTGACGACAATCTGGGCCACGGAATCCACGGAAGAACACGGAAATAATGCATGTGGGTGGTACCGATATGTGGGACGGGCACGAAGGGGTGGCTATTGCTGCAGGAGCGCATCTCATGGCCGTTCCCGCGCATGGCCCAGGCCAGCCTCTCGACCCGGGCTATGCCTGAAAAAAAATGTCTCCTCTTCTCCCTGGACATCGCGCGATAGATAATGGCCACGGAAACATACTGAAACACACGGAACGGAAAATGACATGATGATTTTATTATTGCCGTGTGGTTCCCGGGCTGATGATGGTTTTCGTTCCACTTGTTCCTCATCAGGACTTGATAGTATGAGAGACTGCGAGGCATGCAAATTTGCTGAAGACCATCATGTTATTTGTATTTCCGTGTTCTTCCGTGGGTTCCGTGGCCATTAACATTCTAAAATTAGCCACAAAATCCACGGAAGAACACGGAAAACAGTAATCCCGGATTCTGACTGGTACCGGAACTGACGCTGTGATAAATCGTTCATGTCTTACGAAGACGCTGGCACTGCTACTGGCAGCGGCGCTGCTGGCCGGCTGCGGCTTTCACCTGCGCGGCAGCGCGGACCTGCCAGCCGACATGTCGGTCACTTTCATCACGGGTGTCCGGCCGTTCGGTACGCTGACCGAAGATTTTAGTGTGGCCCTGCGCCAGCGCGGCGTCGCGGTGACCGACCGGGAACGGTCCGCGACGGCCGTGCTGCACATCACGCAGGACACCACCGAGAAGCAGGTACTGTCGGTGGACATCAACGGCAACGTGCTGGAATATCAAGTCCGCCAGAGTATCCGCTTCCTGGTGGCGACCGTCGACGGCCGGTCGGTGGTTACGGAGCAGACCGTCGCCCTCAGCCGCGATTACATCTTCAGCAGCACCGACGTGCTTGGCAAACAGCGCGAGGAGCAGGTGGTGCGAGCCACGCTGCAGGAAAATCTCGTCAACATGGCCATGCTGCGCATCGCCGCCGCGGCCAGATAACAACCCGAATCCGCCGCTAACCGAACCCGCCACGGCCATGCAACTCAAGCCCGAACAGCTCGACACACACCTGAAGAACAAACTCGCGTCGGTATATTTTATCAGCGGCGACGAACCGCTGCGCGTGCTGGAAGCGGCCGATGCCGTGCGCGCCGCGGCGCGCACGAAGGGTTACGACGAGCGCGAGGTGCTGACCGTGCAGGCCGGCTTCGACTGGAACAGCCTGCTGGTCCAGGCCGGCAACCTGTCGCTGTTCGCGCAGCGTCGTATCATCGATCTGCGCATTCCGACCGGCAAGCCCGGCGATGCCGGTGCGAAGGCGCTGCGCGAATTCGTGGCGCAGGCACCGGAAGACACCCTGTTGCTCATCACGGCCGGCAAGCTCGACCCGGCCGCACGCAAGAGCAAGTGGGTACAGGCGCTCGAACAGGCCGGCGTGGCGGTCTTTGTCTGGCCGCTGAACGCGCAGGAATTCAACGGCTGGGTGCAGGCGCGCATGCGCAAGCACGGGCTGCAGCCGAGCGCGATTGCTGTGCAGATGCTGGCGGAGCGTGTGGAAGGCAACCTGCTGGCCTGCGTGCAGGAGATCGACAAGCTGTACCTGCTGCGGGGCGCAGGCCCGGTCGATGCCGACGCCATTACCGGCCTGGTCGCGGATCACGCCCGCTTCGATGTGTACACCCTGGTGGATGCCGCGCTGGCTGGCAAGGCAACGCGCAGCGTGCGCATCCTCAATGGCCTGCAGGCGGAGGGGGTGGCGCCACCGGTGGTGCTGTGGGCGCTGGCCCGCGAGCTGCGCCAGCTCGCGGCCATGGCGGCGGAAATGAGCAAGGGACAGTCGCTTGCCGGGGTGTTGACCCGCTACCGGGTCTGGTCCACCCGCAAGGACGTGGTCGGGGCCGCCCTGCAGCGACTCTCGGCCCCCGGCTGCGCCCGGCTGCTGCGGCACTGCGCCGCCATCGACCGTGTCTGCAAGGGGCGGGTGACGGGCAACGCCTGGGATGAGCTGTTACAATTGACCCTGCAACTGGCGGGCCAGCCGACGCTGGCCGTTCCACGCCAGCTGGAACAGGCGGGCTGAAGATATACATTATGAGTGCAAAGGCTGAATCCATGCAGTTCGAGGTGGCCGGATACATGCAGGCGGTCGGACGACGCGCGCGCGCCGCCGCACGCGACATGAGCAGGGCGGATACCGGAAAAAAGGATGCCGCGCTGCTCGCTATCGCCGAGGCTATCGAGGCCGCCGCCGGGACGCTGAAGACCGAGAATGCCAGGGACCTCGAGGCCGGCCGCCAGCACGGCCTGGATGCCGCTTTGCTGGACCGCCTGGAGCTCAACGATGACCGGATTGCCGCCATGGCGGAGGGGCTGCGCGAGGTCGCGCTGCTGCCGGACCCGGTCGGCAGCATCAGCGACATGAAGTTCCGTCCGTCCGGCATTCAGGTCGGGCGGATGCGCGTGCCGATCGGTGTCATCGGCATCATCTACGAATCGCGCCCGAACGTCACGGCGGACGCTGCCGGCCTGTGCCTGAAGTCCGGCAACGCCGCCATCCTGCGCGGTGGTTCGGAGGCGCTGCATTCCAACCAGGCGATCTCGAAGTGCATCCACGCGGGGCTGGCCGCCGCCGGTCTGCCGGCCGATGCGGTGCAGGTGGTGGAGACGACCGACCGCGCCGCCGTCGGCGAGCTGATCCGCATGAAAGAGTATGTGGACGTGATCGTGCCGCGCGGCGGCAAGGGGCTGATAGAGCGCATCAGCGCCGAGGCAAGGGTGCCGGTGATCAAGCACCTGCACGGTGTCTGCCACACCTATATCGATGGCAGCGCCGATCTCGACAAGGCGGTCCGCGTCGCCTTCAATGCCAAGACCCAGCGTTACGGCACCTGCAACACCATGGAGACCCTGCTGGTGGCGCAGGACATTGCGCCGCGCGTACTGCCGCCGCTGGCGGAGCAATACACGCAGGCCGGCGTCGAGTTGCGCGGCTGCGAGCGCACCCGCGCCGTCCTGCCGGACATCAAGGTCGCCACCGAGGCCGACTGGGACGAGGAATACCTCGCACCGATCCTGGCGATCCGTGTGGTCGACGATATCGATGCGGCCATCGAACACATTGCCATGCACGGTTCAAATCACACCGACGTCATCATCACCGAGTCGCTGGTGCAGGCACAGCGCTTTCTGCGCGAGGTGGATTCGAGCTCGGTGATGGTGAATGCCTCGAGCCGTTTTGCGGACGGTTTCGAGTATGGGCTCGGCGCGGAGATCGGCATCAGCACCGACAAACTGCACGCGCGCGGCCCGGTCGGGCTGGAAGGGCTGACCACGCTGAAGTACATCGTTATTGGCGACGGCCATGTCAGGACCTGATGCGTAAGGCTGTGCTGCCAACACCGGCACGGCTGCCCGTTGCGGGGCGCGGAGTGATTCCATCGTCCCGCGGCTGCAAGTTGCCGGTTTGCGGTAGCTGACTGCATGATCGGTATCCTCGGCGGCACCTTCGACCCGGTTCATTTCGGACACCTGCGCCCGGCCCTGGAGGCCATGCAGGCGCTGGGCCTGGACGAAATCCGCCTGATCCCCTGCAACGTGCCGCCGCACCGGCCGCAACCGGTCGCATCGGCCCGGCAGCGGTTGACGATGCTGCAGGCAGCGATCGCGGGCCATGCGGGATTCGTGATCGACGAGCGCGAGCTGCACCGGGACGGACCGTCCTACACCCTCGACACGCTGCTGTCACTGCATGCGGACATAAAGGGTGTTGACCTGTGCCTGCTGCTCGGCATGGACGCGTTCCGCGGCCTGACCAGCTGGCATCGCTGGCACGAGCTGATCGACCACTGCCATATCGTTGTGATGACGCGACCGGGCGCGACCTTCCCGGAACGCGGCGAACTGGGCACCTTCATCGGCCTGCACCGCGTGCTCGATCCCGCGGCGCTGCATATGCATTCGACCGGCTTGCTGTATTTCCAGGAGGTCAGCCAGCTGGAGATCTCCGGCACACATATACGGGCACAGCTGGGTCGGAGGGAGGCGGCGGATTTCCTGCTGCCGGACCCGGTGCTGGCACTTATCCGGGAACAGGACTTGTATACAACGGACGATTGAATGAATAAAACAACAGACACACGTCGGGCGGATAACATGGATCCGCGCACGGCACGATTGCTCGAGGTCACGCTGCAGGCGCTGGAAGACATGAAGGCCGTCGACATCCGGATCATCGACGTGCGCGACATGACATCGATCACCGATATTATGGTGATCGCCGGCGGCACCTCGACACGCCATATCAAGGCAGTGGCGGACAATGTCGCACTGGAGGCCAAGAAGATCGGCACGCGGACGCCGGGCGTGGAGGGCGACAAGGGCTCGGAGTGGATCCTGGTCGACCTGGGAGACGTGGTGGTGCACGTCATGATGCCGGAAGTGCGCGACTTCTACGCGCTGGAGAAGCTATGGTCTGTCGGCGGTGAGCAACGCTCCGCCGCGGACAGCGAACGCTGACCGCAGTCAGGCGCGTGCGTATTCACCTGATTGCCGTCGGCACGCGCATGCCGGCCTGGGTGACGGCGGGCTACCAGGAATACACCAAACGCATGCCGCGGGAATGCAACCTGCATCTGGTCGAGATCGCGCCCGGCCGGCGTGGCAAATCCGCTAGCGTGGCCCAGGCCCGCGAGCAGGAAGGCCGGCACATCCTGGCGGCATTGCCCAGGGAGTGCCGGGTCATTGCCCTGGACGTGCGCGGGCAGGCATGGAGTACCGAGACCCTGGCCGGGCAGCTGCAGAACTGGCTCGGCGCCGGTCGCGATGTCGCACTCCTGGTGGGGGGGGCGGACGGCCTGGCGCCGGACTGCCTGGCGCGCGCCGATGAAAGCTGGTCGCTGTCGCCGCTCACGTTTCCGCATGCCCTGGTGCGTGTGCTGCTGGCCGAGCAGCTGTACCGTGCCTGGACGCTGGGCAGCGGCCATCCCTATCACCGTTTGTGATTGGGTTGCACAAGCAGCCGGTCCCGCAAGCAGAGACTGCATGACATCGAACCCGCTCATCTACCTGGCCTCGCAATCACCACGGCGCCGTGAACTGCTCGGACAGATCGGTGTCTCCCATGCAGTGTTGTCCGTCGAGGTCGACGAGCGGTTGCATGCCGGCGAGTGCGCCAGTGACTATGTTACGCGCGTCGCGCTGGACAAGGCGCGTGCCGGTCGTGCCGC
Organism: Gammaproteobacteria bacterium; assembly: GCA_035527955.1. Lineage (GTDB taxonomy): Bacteria > Pseudomonadota > Gammaproteobacteria > UBA9214 > UBA9214 > UBA9214. The sequence goes on along the minus strand of DATKZN010000141.1, from coordinate 23,312 downwards.
GCTGGCCGCAGGTAACGTTATCCCCGTGCTTGGCGCCGATACCAGCGTGGTCATCGCGGGCGAGGTGCTCGGCAAGCCCGCGAACCGTGCCGCCGCCATTGCCATGTTGCAGCGCCTGTCCGGCGCCACGCACGAGGTGCTGAGTGCCGTGGCGCTGGCCGGCGCAACAGGCGAGGCCGTGCGTGTCAGCGCCAGCCGCGTGACCTTTCGCACGTTAACAGGGCGGGAATGCGCGGCATACTGGGCAACGGGGGAGCCGGCCGACAAGGCTGGCGCCTATGCCATCCAGGGGCTGGCCGCTGTGTTCGTCACGCGCATCGAGGGTAGTTACTCTGGGGTGATGGGGCTGCCATTGTATGAAACCGCGGAGTTGTTGAAAGAATCGGGGATAACGGTAATCTAGGCGCCGTGCGGCACGCACGGCGTGATGCCGCATAATAATCATCAATCTGGACAGGCAGGGACGGCATGAGCGAGGAAATACTGATCAATGTCACCCCGCGGGAGACCCGTGTGGCCGTCGTGGAAAACGGCGTGCTGCAGGAGATCTTCATCGAGCGTGCGCGTCGGAGAGGATTGGTCGGGAACATCTACAAGGGCAAGGTGTGCCGCGTGCTGCCCGGTATGCAGGCCGCCTTCGTCGACGTGGGGCTGGAACGCGCGGCCTTTCTGCACGCCTCCGATATCGGGCGCCGCGATGATACCGCTGCCGCCGACGTCGGCGACAGCGCCAGCAAGGAGATCAGCGACCTGCTGCGCGAAGGCCAGGAGATCTGTGTGCAGGTCATCAAGGATCCGCTGGGCACCAAGGGTGCGCGGCTGACCATGCAGATCACCATTCCGTCGCGCTACCTGGTGTTCATACCGAATGTGGAAAACGTGGGTATCTCGCAAAAGATCGAGAGCGAGAGCGAGCGCGTGCGCCTGCGCGATGTCATCCAGTTGTTCATGTCAGAAAAGGAAGGCGGCGGCTACATCGCCCGCACCGCCGCCGAAGGGGCCAGCGCCGAGGCCTTGCGCGCGGACATGCTGTTTCTGCGCAAGCTCTGGCTGTCGATCTCCGAAACGCTGGCCGTCAGCAAGGCCGGCAAGCTGGTCTACGGTGACCTGCCGCTTACGATACGCGTGATGCGCGACATGCTGGGTGACAACATCGAGCGTGTGCGCATTGATTCGCGCGAGAGTTTCCAGCGCGCGCAAGAATTCTGCGAGCGCTTCATGCCCGGTATGCAGACGCAGCTGGAATACTATCCCGGCGAGCGCCCCATCTTCGATATCTACGCCATCGAGGACGAGATACAGAAGGCGCTCGACCGCAAGGTGCAGCTCAAGTCCGGTGGCCACCTGGTTCTTGACCAGACCGAGGCGATGACCACGGCCGATGTCAATACCGGCGGTTACGTCGGGCACCGCAACCTGGAAGAAACCATCTTCAAAACCAACCTGGAGGCGGCGCAGGCCATCGCCCGCCAGTTGCGTCTGCGCAACCTGGGCGGCATCATCATCATCGATTTTATCGACATGCAGGATGCGGAGCACAAGCGCCAGGTGCTGCGCATGCTGGAAAAATCCCTCGAAAAGGATCATGCCAGGACCCATATCAGCGAGGTGTCAACGCTGGGCCTGGTGGAAATGACGCGCAAGCGCACCAGCGAGAGCCTGGAGCATGTAATGTGCGAGGTGTGCCCGACGTGCAACGGCCGGGCCTCGCTGAAGACCGCGGAGACCACCTGTTACGAGATCTTTCGGGAAATCCTGCGCGCCTCGCGCCAGTTCGACGTGCAGCAGTTGCTGGTGCTGGCCTCGCAGGAGGTCGTCGACCTGTTGCTGGACGAAGAATCCTCCAGTCTGGCGGAACTCGAAGTCTTCATCGACAAGCCCATTCGCTTCCAGGTGGAGACCCTCTATACGCAGGAACAATATGACGTCGTGCCAATGTAGGCAGGTATTTCCAGTCTGCGGTCCAGGGTATCCAGGGGCATGCTGAGGCGAACCCTGCACCTTGTCTGGCTGCTGCTGGCTGCCGGCCTGTTCATGCTGGCCGTGCTGCTCACGGTCGCGCGGGTATGGGCCCCGTCGCTGGGCGGCTACGGGCACGATATCGAGACGGCCGCGAGCGACGCATTACAGCGCCCGCTGAGCATCGGCCGCGTGGAGGCGACCTGGCGCGGCCTGCGCCCGGTGATCAGGCTGAGGAATGTCGTCATCGCCGGCATGCACGATATGCAGCCGCTTGGCGTGCGCGAAATCCAGATCAGCATCGATACCGTGCATTTCCTGAAAACACGCGAGCTGCGTTTTGCGGATATCGACATCATCGGCGTCGCGCTCACACTGGCGCGTGACGAAAGCGGCCGCCTGATGCTGGAGGAGTTCGCCGGCGAGCACAAGGCGGACGTCGAATTCGGTGTGCTTGCGGCGATGTCGCGGCTGTCCATCCACGATGCCGACGTCACTATCAGGGATATCCCCAGAGGGGCCGGGACACAGCACTTTTCGGCGGTGAATGTCACGCTGACCAGCCAGGGTGATGACCATTATGTGAACGGACATGCCCTGTTGCCGGGACAGCTCGGTGACCGGATTGAAATCGTCGCGCACCTGCGCGGCGATACCACGCACCCCGCCGACTGGCTTGGACGCGCCTACTTCAGGGGGCAATCACTGGCGCTGTCCAGCCTGCTGGCACCCGCACTCGAGCAGGCGCATGCGGTGCAGGGCGTCGTCGACCTGCGCCTGTGGGCGCGACTCGCGGCGTCGCGCATCACGTCGGTCAGCGGCGAACTGGAAGTCGCTGACCTGCGCATGGCGTATGACACGGGCGACAGGCAGGTCGTATTCGCGGCGGACAACCTGCAGACGCAGTTCGGCTGGCGGCAGGCTGCACAGGGTTGGCAGGCCGTGCTGCAGCAGCTGCAGGTAAGGCGTGACGGGCAGGCTTGGCAAACCGGCAACCTCTCGCTGGCCGGCCTGCATCATGCGGACAGCGTGCAGGTGCGTGCGGAGGCGGCGCTGCTCGACCTGGACGAAATCTCCGGTCTGCTGCCGGTGATACCGGGGCTGGATGCCGCCGTGCGCGATATGCTGGTGGACGCGCAGCCGACCGGCGTGATCGAGGACCTGTCGTGCGCCTTCACACGTACGAATGATGTCATCAGTATGGACGGCTTTTCCGCACGTTTCACCGGGCTCGGCATGTTGCAGACCGGTACCATGCCGTACTTCACCGGCCTGGACGGCACCATCAGCGGTGATGCACGGGCCGGCACCCTGCAACTCGGCAGTACGGGACTGGTGCTACACGACGAACACCTGTTTCGCGCCGCCTTGCATTTCGACCGGGCCGGTGGCGAGGTGTACTGGCGCACGGCAGACGGGGTGCTGGAGGTCGGCAGTGAATCGCTGGCGCTAGCCAACCCGGACCTGGCGCTGGATGCCCGCTTCAGCCTGAGACTGCCGCACAACGGCGACCCGGTGGCGACCGATACGGAAATCGCCGTGCGCGAATTCGATGTCGCCAGTACCGGTAACTACCTGCCGGCCCTGATCATGTCAAAGTCAGGCGTGGCGTGGCTGGACCGTGCGCTGGTTAGTGGCAAGGTGCGTGACGGCAGCGTGACCATCCAGGGTCGCCTGGACCAGTTGCCCTACGATCATGGCGAGGGCCGGCTGGAAGTGCGCCTGCCGGTGACCGATGCCACACTGGATTTCAACGAACACTGGTCGCCGCTCACGCAACTGGATGCGCAGGTGGACTTCACCGGCCGGCAAATGGACATCAACTCGCGCAAGGGCTTCATCCGCACGGCCGTGCTGGACAAGGTGCATGCGCAGATCAAGGACATCGCCAGGCCGCGGCTGAGCATCAACGGCAATGTGCAGGGCGCATTGCCCGTCATGCTGGAGGAACTCGGCAGCAGTCCGCTGGGCGAGACCTATGGCGGCTTCGTCGATCGCATCGTCACCTCGGGGCACACCGACCTGGCGCTGGATATCCTGGTGCCGCTGGATAAAAGCGCAGCGCCGATCAGCGTGGCCGGCAAGATCGGGCTGCGTGACAACACGCTGACCGTGAAGGACGCCGATATCACGCTTGAACATGTACGCGGCCGGCTCGAATTCGACGATCACGGTATCCGCGGTGACGGATTGCAGGCCACGCTGTTCGGCAGGACCGCCAGCGCGCGGGTCTGGACCGGGCGCGGCAAGCCGGTTACGCACATCAGTCTGGATGGCAGGCTGGGCCTGCTCGATCATGTGCTGCCGGAATCGGCTTCCTTGCGCGACGTGATCAGCGGCGATCCCGACTGGCACGTGGAGCTAACGGCACAGGGCAAACCGGCGCGCGGCAAGAGTGTCGATGTCGGGTTGAGCATCACCAGTCCACTGCAAGGACTGGCCATCGACCTGCCGGCGCCGTTCGGCAAGCCGGCGGCGTCGTCGCGCCCGCTGTCGGTCGATATTGCCGCGCTCGGGAGCAGCGAGCGGTACGTGCGGGCGGAGTATGGCGATGTCCTGCAGGCAGTGCTGGTGCTGACGCAGGGTGCGCAGGGATTCGAGCTGCAGCGCGGCAATATCGCGCTGGGTGATGAAACGCCGGTGCCGCCGCAAATACCGCAGCTGCTGATCAGCGGCAAGCTGGACCGGTTCCGGCTGGCGGACTGGCAGCCGCATATGGCCGGCGGTGACACAGGCGCGGGCCCGCCGCTGCGGGTCTCGGTCAAGCTCAACGAACTGGAAGCGTTCGGTTTCCGGCTGCGTGACACCGGGCTCGATATCGTCGAGGCCGGCACGGGCTGGGCGATCAAGACCATCGGTCCGTCGGCGGAGGGCGAACTGCAGGTGACGCGAAGCGCAGGCAGCATCGATTCGATCGGGATGGACATGCAGCGGCTCGTGCTCGAACCCGTCACCGATGCCACGCCACAGGCCGAACCCCTGCCGCAACCGGCCGGGTTTCCCGCGCTGCAAGTCAAGATACGGCAACTGCTCTACAAAGACATCGATTTCGGCAAGCTGGAATTGCAGACGCGCAGGCAGCCCGGTGGTATTTACCGGATCGAACAGCTGGCACTGTCGTCAGCCATGCTGACCCTGCAGACCAGCGGTGACTGGCGTCAGGCGGGCAGTGAACAGATCAGTCATGCCGACATCGCGGTGACGGGTGGCAACGTGGGGGCGCTGCTCGATGCGCTGGGATACCAGAAGCTCATGAAAGACGGGCTTCCGACCGGCCAGCTCAAGGCAAGCTGGAGCGGTGCACCGTGGGATCTTAGGACGGAGATCGTCGATGGCCGCTTCGATATCGTTATCAAGGATGGCCAGTTACTCGAGGTCGAGCCCGGTGCGACCGGGCGGGCACTCGGCTTGCTGAGCCTGGCCAAGCTGCCGAGGCGTTTGACGCTGGATTTCACCGACCTGTTCGGCGAGGGCCTCAGCTTCGATCGTATCGGGGCCAAGTTCGTGCTGGATAACGGCAATGCCTATACCGAGAAGATGGTGATCGATGGTCCGGCCGCGAAGATCGAGATTTCCGGGCGGGTCGGACTGGTGACGCAGGACTACGACGAGCTGGTCACCGTGACGCCGTACCTCAATTCCAGCCTGCCGCTGGCCGGCGCGCTGGCAGGCGGGCCCGCGGTCGGCGCGGTGGTGATCGTCGCCGGAAAACTGCTGGAAGATACCTTCCGGCTGAACGAACTCGCAAGCAAGCAGTACGAGGTGACCGGACCCTGGGCCAACCCGGTCGTGAAGCAGCTGAACGTGCCCGAACCGGAACAGGAACGACCGCCGGACCCCGCCATGGGTGCCGATGAATTTTTCCGCTAGCATGATCGGCGAGGCGCACTGCGCCAGCTGTTTTCTGTGTTATTCTCTGTAACCCGCTGAATAATGAAGGATGACATGATTCCATGAGTGTGGTTGCCTGCGTACAAATGGCCTCGAGCCCGAATATTGGCGCCAACCTGCTGGAGGCCGAGCGCCTGATAGGCGAGGCCGTCAGCCAGCATGCGCAGCTGGTGGTATTGCCGGAGAATTTCGCCCTGATGGGCAAGTCCGAGCATGACAAGGTCAAGGCCCGCGAAACCGCCGGTAGCGGCGCCATCCAGGCCTTCCTGGCCGAGCAGGCCGCGCACCATGGCATCTGGCTGGTCGGCGGCACCATTCCGCTGGTGGCCGAGGCGGACAACAAGGTACGCGCGTCCTGTCTGGTGTTCGACGACAAGGGCAGGCAGGTGGCGCGCTACGACAAGATTCACCTGTTCGACGTGGCGCTGGTCGACAGCGGTGAACAGTACACCGAGTCGGATACCATCGAGCCTGGCAACGAAGTGGTAGTGATCGACAGCCCGTTCGGGCGCATGGGTATCGCGGTCTGCTACGACCTGCGTTTCCCGGAACTGTTTCGCCAGCAGCTCGAGGCGGGGCTGGAAATCCTCGTCTTGCCCTCGGCATTCACTGCCATTACGGGACGTGCACACTGGGAGGTGCTGGTGCGTGCGCGTGCCATCGAGAACCTGTGCTACGTGATCGCGCCGGACCAGGGCGGCTATCACCTGAACGGCCGTGAGACCTATGGCCACAGCATGATCGTGGACCCGTGGGGCACGGTGCTGAACAGCCTCGCGCGTGGCCCCGGCGTGGTGTGCGCCGATGTCGACCTGGGGCGGCTGAACAGTGCGCGGCGCAATTTTCCCAGTATCGCCCACCGGCGCCTGCAGTGTCTCAACCGTGCCTGATACCAGTCTCGACATAGCGCGACAGCGGCTGCTGGCACCCGCCGGCATCGACGACGGCGACCTGGAGTCGGTGTTCGGGCGGCTGCTTGGCCACGCGGTGGACGGCGGCGATCTGTACTTCCAGTCGACGCGCTTTGAGTCATGGGCGCTGGAAGACGGCATCGTCAAGGAAGGCAGCCACAGTATCGAGCAGGGCGCTGGCGTGCGTGCCATCAGCGGCGACAGGACCGGTTTTGCCTATTCCGACGAAATTGTCATGCCGGCCTTGCTGCAGGCATCGTCCGCGGCGCGCGCCATTGCTGGCCGGGGTCAGGCCGGCCGACTGCAGGCCTGGCATGCGCGCGGCGATAATCTGCTGTACCCGGCCATCGACCCGATCGACCGCATGTCGTCAGACGACAAGGTCGCGCTGTTGCGGCAACTCGATGCCGAGGCGCGTCGCCAGGACCCGCGGGTCAAGGAGGTCATGGTCAGCCTGGCGGGGGTGCACGAGGTGATGCTGGTCGCCGTCAGCGACGGCACGCTGGCCGCCGACGTGCGGCCGCTGGTGCGCTGCAACGTCACCGCCATTGTCGAGCAGGGCGGGCGCCGTGAACAGGGCAGTGCCGGCGGCGGCGGACGCAGTGATTACAGTTTCTTTCTCGACGAGCAGCGGGCCACGGGCTACGCGCGCGAGGCGGTGCGCCAGGCACTGGTCAACCTCGAGGCCGTCGCTGCACCGGCCGGCGCCATGCCGGTGGTGCTGGGGCCGGGCTGGCCCGGCATCCTGCTGCATGAGGCGATCGGGCACGGCCTGGAGGGCGACTTCAACCGCAAGGGTACCTCGGCGTTCGCCGGGCGGGTCGGCCAGCAGGTGGCATCAACGCTGTGCACCGTGGTCGATGACGGCACCCTGGCCGGCCGACGCGGTTCGCTCAACGTCGACGACGAGGGGACGCCGGGACAGAACACCATGCTCATCGAAAAGGGCATCCTCATGGGCTACATGCAGGACCGCATGAACGCCGGACTGATGGGTGTGATGCCGACCGGCAACGGACGGCGCGAATCCTATGCGCACCTGCCGATGCCGCGCATGACCAATACCTACATGCTGGCCGGCGACAGCGAGCCGCAGGACATCATCCGTTCCGTGAAGAAAGGCCTCTATGCTGTCAACTTTGGCGGCGGCCAGGTGGACATCACCTCGGGCAAGTTCGTGTTCAGCGCCAGCGAGGCCTACCTGATCGAGAACGGCCAGATCACCCGGCCGGTGAAGGGTGCGACCCTGATCGGCAACGGTCCGGATGTGCTCAAGCGCGTCTCCATGCTCGGCAACGACCTGCAGCTCGATCCCGGCGTCGGCACCTGTGGCAAGGAAGGCCAGAGTGTCCCGGTCGGGGTCGGTCAGCCGACCATGCTTATCGATGAACTCACCGTCGGCGGTACCAGCACGCAGGCATGACGGCGTGCGCTGCTCGCCTTGCATGAGCGAAACCATCGAACACGGCACGGCAGCGGTGAACTGGCCCGGCGTGGTGCTGCACGATGGAGATCCGGAGCTGGTGTATGTCGCCGGTCTTGCCGACTGGGAGCGGGATGCCGGCACGCCTGCGGCCGGCTACGCGGCGTCGGATTGTCTCATCGATGCATCGGGAAGGGTGTTTACGCTCACCGCGCGGACCGGTCAGCGGATCGTGCCGCATCCGCGCGGTGATTCGAAAGGCCTGGTTGAGATGTTGGGGCTGGTCAAGGCGCATGCGGCACAGGTGGGCTCCTGCTGCGTGGCCAAGCTGTATGCACCCTCGATCCGTGATGCCATCGCCATCGTGGCCGCCCTGCAGGACGGATAATTCGCCACAGAAGTTTCCCCAGGCAAGCGCCGCCAGTGCGCAGCGACCGGCAGCCGGTGATCGCCCGCCAGGCCACCCCGCCATAATCACCGGCGGGGCGGCTGCGGCCGGATCAGCCGCGGGGTGCGCCCGGCTGGTCGCGGATGATCAGGTAAAGCATGCTTATCGCCATCAGCAGCGAAATAAACACGCCGGTTGCCGTCAGTGAATCCCAGTACATGGTGTACCTCCCGGTTAGAAATCCATGATATTAGTAAGTAAATAAGTTAAAAAATAAGCAACTGCTTATGTAGCGACGCCCGGGTTGCGTAACTTGAGGTCGATTGCAGGTAATCGCCGGGTTGCTGGACACTGATGAGCGAAAGTGTGAACGGCTGCGCAGGGCGTGACCCTGACCCGGCCCGCTAAGTGTGGCTTAAGGTATTTGCGCTATTTAAATGACCATGCAGACAGCACCAGACCTGCCGGATGCCAGGACCGGGGCATTCTCGTGCCGCTGGCCGGCGCGCCTGCGGTGGCGCCGTGACGGGCGGTCTGCGCGTGCCGACCGGCAGCTGCGGACATCCGACCCGGCCGGTCGTGCCCCGAGCTGCAAACCCGGACCGCTGTCCAGCCGGCAATGGATGATGGCGCTGCTGGTGAGCATCACAGTGACGCTGCTGGCGATTGCCAGCGAGTATTCCGGGCTGGACCTGTACCTGGCGGGCCTGGTGTTCGATCCGGTCACGGGCAGCTGGCCGTACCGTTCGCTGTTCCTGACCAGCACCGTGCTGCATACCTGGGGGCGTGCGCTTGTCGTGCTGTTGGCGGTGGCGGATCTCGTGATGTTGATCGCCAGTTGCTGCGTCGTCATGCTCGCACCGTTCCGCAGGGTCCTGTTGTACGTTCTGATCGCCGGCATAACCGGACCGGCAATCGTCAGCCTGCTGAAAAGCACCACGCACATCTATACGCCGTGGAGCCTGCTGCAGTTCGGCGGCGACATGCCGTACATTCGCATCTTCGACAGCGTGCCGCCGGGCAGTCCGCCCGGGCATGCATTCCCCGGCGGCCATGCCAGTGGCGGCTTCGCCTGGTTCGGCGTGTATTTCGTGCTGCTGGCCGCGGGCAGCCGCTACCGTGGCCTGGGTCTGCTGTTCCCGCTGTTGCTGGGTGGCCTGTTCGCCGCCACGCAGGAAATCCGCGGTGCACACTTCCTGAGTCATGATCTGTTTGCCCTGGCCATCTGCTGGACGGCGGCGCTGGGCTGGGCGCTGGTATTTTTTGGCAGGCAGCGGGGCGATCAAATACGTGATAAAAGCCTCCCGGGACTGTTATAGTTGAGCCGCCGGACCGCGGGGCGGCTCGTACGGGTTGCTGTGCAGATACCGGATCGCTGACGGGTGTATGCTCGTTTGTTTCTGGCTACACAAACCCACAATGGACCGATGCAACAGGCAGGTTAGAAGCGTCGGTCAGTGAATCAACAAAACAGGGGGCAGCATGTTCGATCTCAACAAGAGTGATGCGGTAGGCAAACTGATAGTGCGGCTGACAGTCGGTATCCTGCTGCTGTTTCACGGCTTGTCCAAGATTACCTCGGAAGGTTCGCTCGATTTCATTACCGGCCAGCTCACCGCATCGGGCCTGCCCGATGTCATTGCCTATGGTGTGTATGTCGGGGAAATCGTCGCGCCGTTGCTGCTGATCGCGGGGGTGTTTGCGCGCCTGAGCGGGCTGGCGATCGTCATCAACATGCTGTTTGCGATCGGCCTGGCGCATACGGGTGACCTGTTCAGCCTGACCGACCACGGCGGATACCGGCTCGAGCTGCAGATGTTCTACCTGTTCGGTGGTCTCGCCGTCCTGTTCCTCGGCAGCGGCCGCTACGCGTTCCGCCCTGACTGATGACAGGTATTCACCGGCGTGCGTGCAACGGGCACGCGGGCAGGTAGTACGGCGCGGAAACAGTCGCTGTGTTGTACCGGTTTGCCGCCGACGCGCTGGTCATTGTCCATTTAGCATTCATCGGCTTCGTGCTGTTTGGCGGCTTGCCGGTGTTCCGCTGGCCGCGTGTCGCGTTCCTGCATGTGCCGGCCGCCTTGTGGGCTGTACTGCTGGAGTTGTATCACTGGCCCTGTCCGCTCACTCCCTGGGAACAGCAGCTGCGGCTGGCCGCCGGCGATGCCGGCTACAGCGGCGGTTTCATCCCGTACTACCTGTTGCCGCTGATCTACCCGGCGGGGCTGACCCCCGACATCCAGCTGGTACTGGCCGCCGTGGTGATCGCCATCAATGCCATTATCTATGGCTGGCTGCTGCGGAAAAGGTGGACAGCACGGCGGGTCGGCGTTAAACATGAAGATGACAGCTCGCAGCAGGGGTGAAAACCATGTCCCGTTCAATCGGACCCGCGTTGCGCCGGCGCTGGCAGCTGCTGTCCGGCAAGCCCGGCGGCAAATGGCTGTTCAGCAAGGGCCTTGGCTATAGCGTCCCGTACACCGGGACGCTGGCAGCGCGCGTGCAGGTACTCGAGCCCGGCCGTTGTGTCGTGTGGTTGCACGAGCGTCGACGGGTGCGTAATCACCTGCATTCCGTGCATGCCATGGCGCTGGCCAATCTCGGCGAGATGACTACCGGGCTGGCACTGATGAACAGCCTGCCGGAGGGCGCGCGCGGCATTCTCACCGGTTACCGCATCAATTATCTGAAGAAGGCGCGTGGCCGGTTGCACGCCGAGTGCCACTGCCCGATACCGTCCGACAACAGCAGGCAGGACTATGAGCTGTCCGGCGAGATCCGCGATATGGAAGACGAAGTCGTCGCCGTTGTCACGGCGTGCTGGCTGATCGGTCCGGAGCCGGACGCGTGACACTGCGCACCGTGCTGACCGATACGCTCGGCATCCGGGTGCCGCTGATCTGTGGTGCCATGTACCCCTGTTCCAACCCCGAGCTGGTGGCGGCGGTGTCCGCGGCCGGTGGCATCGGCATTGTGCAGCCGCTCAGCCTGAGCTACGTGCACGGCCATGAATTCCGTGCCGGTCTGCGCTATATACGCGGCCTGACCGACCGGCCCATCGGTGTGAACCTGATCATCGAGAGCAGTTCGAAAAAATACCTGCAGCGCGTGCACCAGTGGCTGGATGTCGCGCTGGAGGAGGGCGTGCCGTTCCTGGTGACGGCACTCGGAAACCCGCGCTGGGTGGTCGAACGCGCCAGCGCTGCCGGCGTTACCGTCTACCACGACGTCACGGCGCGCCACTGGGCGGAGAAGGCGCTGGACGGCGGTGTCGACGGGTTCATCTGCGTGAACGACCGCGCCGGCGGGCATGCCGGTACCCTGTCGGCGCAGCAGTTAGTGGACGAGATCGGTCCGCTCGGCAAGCCGCTGGTGTGCGCCGGCGGTATCGGCACGCCCGAGCAGTTCGCACAGGCGCTGCGCATGGGCTATGCCGGGGCGCAGCTCGGTACGCGCTTCATCGCCAGCCGCGAGTGCACGGCACACGATGATTACAAGCAGGCCATCGTCGCTGCGGGCGAGCAGGATATCGTACTGTCGGAGAAGATCACCGGCGTGCCGGTATCGATCATCCGCACGCCGTGGATCGAGCAGATAGGCCTGCACGCCGGCCCGCTGGCGAAGCTGCTGCTGCGCGGCCGCCGCACCAAGCACTGGATGCGCACGCTGTACTCCCTGCAGTCGATCTGGAAGCTGAAGCAGGCGTCGTTAAGGGGCATGGGTTACAAGGACATCTACCAGGCCGGCAAGAGCGTGCAGGGCATCCACGCGGTGCAGCCTGCGGCGGAGATCGTGGCGGAGTTCGCGGAGGCGCTGGAAGAGTAGACCCGCGTGAAGTTGCACAGCTAAAGAATCTCCTCGCGCAGAGACGCGGAGATCGCAGAGAGACGCAGAGAAATGAAGGCCAAAAAACAAATAACAGTTGAAAGCGGTACAGGCGAGGCCCATCCCATCACCTGATATCCATAGTAAAACTTGCTATATGTCTGGAATTCTGACCGCACGGGAATGACATCGATTGCAACGCATGGATTTGATTTTCTCTGCGTCTCTCGGCAACTGCATCCATGCGTTGCTCTACCTCCTGCATCCCTGTAGTCGTGCGCAGGCATTGCTTTTCTTGGCGCCTTGGCGCGAGATTGATTTTAATATTCCGGCGCGTCCTGCAACTCGCGCAGGTAGCGGAACAGCGCCCGCGATGCACCGGCCGGTTGCCCGGTGGTCTGTTGCTGACGTGCCTGGCGCACCAGCTTGCGCAGGCGCTGGCGGTCGGCTCGAGGTAACTGCGCCAGCACTGCGGGTATAGCCTCGTCACCCTGCGCAAGCAGCTGTTCGCGCAGGGTTTCGAGCTGGTGGAATTCCCGGGTGGCAGTATCGTGCTGGTGTTCGCGTGCCGCCACTGCCTCACGCACCGGCGTGGCGTCGAACTCGTTCAGCAGTTTGCCGATGTACTGCAACTGGCGCTTGCGTGCCGCGTGTGAGGTGATTTTCCTGCCCGTCAGCACCGCCTCCAGCAGCAGCTCGGGTAAGTGCAGCTGGCGCAGGCTGTCCTCGTTGAAATCCAGCAGTTTGTTGCCCAGTTGCCTGAGTTCCTCGAGTTCGCGCTTGCGCTGCGACTTGCTGATGGTGTCGTCGTCGTGGTTCTGCATACGGCGGTTAGCCCGCATTTCCCAACGGGACAGGCATCGGCCAGTGACACGCAGTCGGTTGCCGGATATGCATCGCTTCCACTATTTGCATCCCTTTGGACACCGTTCCTCCAGCCGGTGAGGTAGGCGGGCTAGCATAGCCGTTTTCAGAGAGTTTGTCCGGGCTGCGGCAGGCCGGTAGAATCCAGCCTTTCACTCGAGGGATGACCATGTCAGCGATCCAGGCCACCGAACAAACTGCACCCCTGCCGGAAGCCGCACGGCTGGAGGAGATGGTGCAGGACATCATTGCCCGCGCGCGGGCCGCCGGTGCCGACCAGGTTGAGGCGGGCGTGAGTTTCGATGCCGGCTTGTCCGTCACCGTGCGCCTCGGTGAGACCGAAACGCTGGAATTCAATCGCGACCGCGTGCTGGGACTGACGGTGTATTTCGACCACCGCAAGGGCACCGCCACGACCGCGGACTTCGAGCCGGACAGCATCGAGGCGACGGTGCGCGCCGCCTGCGACGTGGCGCGCTACACCAGCGAAGATCCCTGTGCCGGTCTGGCCGATGCCGACCGCCTGGCGAAAGAGATCCCGGACCTCGACCTGTACCATCCCTGGGACCTCGGCCCCGAACAGGCGATCGTGCTGGCCCGGGAGTGCGAGGCCGCCGCCCGCGCGGTCGACCCGTGTATCGACAACTCGGAAGGCGCTACCGTCGCCAGTTACGCCGGGCTGCGCGTCAAGGCCAACAGCCTCGGCTTCCATGGCAGTTACAGGACCAGCTACCACAGCATCAGCTGTTCGGTGATCGGGCGGCGGGGTGAGGAGATGCAGCGCGACTACTGGTCGACCGCTGCGCGCGGCCGCGCCGACCTGGAACAGCCCGCCGACGTCGGTCGCATGGCGGGCGAGCGCACCGTCAGGCGCCTCGGCACGCGCCGCCTGTCCACGCGCACCGCGCCGGTGATTGTCGCTGCGGAGAGCGCCGGCAGCCTGTTCGGGCATTTCATCAATGCCGTCAGTGGCAGCAGCCTGTACCGCAAGTCCAGCTTCCTGCTCGACCATCTCGGCAAGCCGGTGTTCCCCGGTTTCATGCGCATCCACGAACAGCCACACCTGCCCAGGGCCCTGGGAAGCGCACCCTACGACTCGGAAGGTGTAGTCACGCAGGCGCGCGACATCGTCAGCGACGGTATCCTGCAGGGCTACGTGCTGAACAGCTATGCAGCCCGCAAGCTCGGCATGCAGACCACCGGCAACGCCGGCGGTGTGCACAACCTGACCATCGAGCCGGGCGAGCACGACCTCGATGGCCTGTTGCGTGAAATGGGCGCCGGTCTGCTGGTCACCGAGTTCATCGGTTTCGGCGTGAACATCGTCACCGGCGACTACTCGCGCGGCGCCGCCGGTTACTGGGTCGAGAACGGCGAGATCCAGTACCCGGTCGACGAAATCACCGTGGCCGGCAACCTGAAGGACATCTTCATGGGCATCGCCGCCGTCGGCAACGACGTCGACCTGCGCGGCAACATCCGCAGCGGCTCGGTGCTGCTCGATCATATGATGATTGCGGGGTCGTAACAGAGATATCTCGCGCCTGTTCGATGCGGTTCGCAGGCTCACCGCGTGCTGTATGACGACCCCCTCTCCCTGACCCTCTCCCGGAGGGAGAGGGGAATAATCCCTCTGTGTCCTCCGTGCCCTCTGTGGCATTCTTTTCTCTGCGACTCCGCGTCTCCGCGCGAGATAATGTCTAAAGCAGGAAAATAGTTCCCAGCCCCAGAAACACCAGGAACCCCACCACGTCGGTGACCGTGGTCAGGATAACCGAGCCGGCGTGGGCCGGGTCGATGTTCATGCGCTTGAGGAAGAAGGGGATCGACAGGCCGGCGAGGGCGGCGCAGAACAGGTTGACGATCAATGCCACGGCGATGATCACGCCGATGTCGGAGTTATGGAACCAGAGGCCAGAGATCACCGCCACCACCACTGCCCAGCCGACGCCGTTGATGATGGAAACCATCAGCTCCTTGTGCATCAGCCAGCGGGCGTTGCTGCTGCCGACCTGGCCGAGCGCCAGGCCGCGGATCACGATGATCAGGGTCTGGCTGCCGGCGATGCCGCCCATGCTGGCGACGATCGGCATCAGGACGGCAAGCGCGACCACCTGCTCGATGGTGGCCTGGAAGCGGCCGATGACCCAGGAGGCGAGGAAGGCGGTGGCCAGGTTGATGCCGAGCCAGATGGCGCGGCGCCGGGCGCTCTTGAGGATAGGCGCAAAGGTATCGTCTTCCTCGTCGAGGCCGGCCATGCTCAGCAGTGAATGTTCGGCGTCGTCGCGGATCACGTCGACCACGTCGTCGATGGTGATGCGGCCGAGCAGCTTGTTGTCATCGTTGACCACCGGTGCGGACACCAGGTCGTGGTTCTCGAACAGCCGCGCAACCTCGACGTCAGGCAGGGTGGCAGGAATGGGCTTGACGTCGCGATTCATGACCGCGGCCACCATCAGATCCGGGTCGTTGGTTAGCAGGGTGGTCAGCGGCAGGGTGCCGCGGAAGTGGTCGTTGCGGTCGACCACGAACAGGGTATCCGTCGTTCCGGGTATCTCCTTGTGCAGGCGCAGGTAGCGCAGCACCACGTCCAGCGACACGTCCGCGCGGATGGTCACGACGTCGACGTTCATCAGGCCGCCCGCCGAGTCTTCCGGGTACTGCAGGATCGCCTCCAGCCGGATGCGGTTCTGCTTGTCCATGGAGCGCATGACTTCCCGGGTGACCGCACCCGGCAGATCCTGCAGCAGGTCGACGAGGTCGTCCGGGTCGAGGCCCTCGGTGGCGGCGACCAGGTCGTGGGTCTCCATCTCCTCGATGAGACCGACACGCACCTCTTCGTTGAGATGCACCAGGGTTTCGCCGCGGTCTTCGGGATCGACCAGTTTCCAGAGGATTTCGCGCGGCCCGTGCGGGAACGCCTCCAGCATGTCGGCGATTTCGGAGGCGTGCAGGTTGGTCAGCAGGTAGCGGACCTGGCCTGCCGCGCCTGAGTCCAGCGCCCGGGTGAGGCGTTCGAGCCGGGTCTCGGTTGTATTTGTGGTTGCTGACTCGTTCATCGCGGCAAGCTATTCCTGGCACACAGACGCCCATCCGTCTGCACAGCCACTGCGCAGTGTAGCAGCACGCAGCTCATTCGGTAAGGTTGCTGTTCAGCGATTCGACGCGGGTGTGGATCTGGCCGGCGGTGGTGTGGTTGACCAGTTCCTCGACCAGTGGTCTGAGCGTGGCGATGTGGCTGTTGTTGATCACGCTCTTCACTTCCTGCAGGGAGGTGTGGTGCATGCTGAACTCGGTCAGCCCCATGCCGAGCAGCAACCGTGTGTAGCGCGGGTCGCCGGCCATCTCGCCGCACATGGCTACCGGGATGCCGGTCTCCAGGCCAGCGTCGATGGTCATCTTGATCAGTCGCAGCACGGCGGGGTGCAGCGGGTCGTACAGGTAGTTGACCTCGTCGTCGACGCGGTCTATGGCGAGCGTGTACTGGATCAGGTCGTTGGTGCCGATGGACAGAAAGTCCAGGTGGCGCGCGAATTCGCGCGCCGAGAGCGCCGCTCCCGGGACCTCGATCATGCCGCCGATACTGATGTCCGGCGCGAATGCCAGCGCCTCGCGGTGCAGGGCATTACGCGTCTCCTTGACCAGCGACAGTACCTGGTGCAGCTCCTGGGTGTTGGTCAGCATGGGGATCATCATGCGTACCGGTCCATGTGCGGAGGCGCGCAGTATGGCGCGCAGCTGGGGCCGGAACAGGGACAGGTCCTTGAGGCACAGCCGCACCGCGCGCAGTCCGAGCGCAGGGTTACTGCCGCAACGGCTGACACCGCTGTCGACCTGCTTGTCGGCGCCCATGTCGAGGGTGCGGATGGTGAGCGGCCTGCCCTCGAGCGCATCGAGCACCGCCAGGTAGCAGTCGAACTGCTCCTCCTCGTCGGGAGGAGTCGCCCGGTTCATGAACAGGAACTCTGTGCGGTACAGGCCGACCCCGTCGACGTGCGTCATCCCGACGGCCTCGACGTCCTCGGGCAATTCGATGTTGGCCATCAGCCGGATCGGCACCTGGTCCAGCGTGATCGCCGGACGACTGGCCAGGCGCGCCAGTTCCTGCTGACGCCGCCATTCGTCCTGCTGGCGTCTGCGGTAGTGGGCGAGGGTGTGCGCGTCGGGGTCCGCGATCATGATGCCTTGCAGACCGTCCAGGATCAGCGTCTCGCCGTCACGCAGGTACTGGTGGATGCCATGCGCGCCGACTACCGCCGGGATCTGCATGCTGCGCGACAGGATCGCGGTATGCGACAGAGGGCCGCCGAATTCCGTGGCGAATGCCGTTATGCCCTGGTGTTTCAGCATGACGGTTTCCGCGGGTGTCAGTTCGTCGGCCAGCACGATAGTATCCGCGAGCTGCCCGGATTCGCCCGTGCAGTCGTCGTGTTCCCGATTGAGCAGGATGCGCAGGACGCGGTTGACGACATGATCGACATCGTCGCTGCGGGTGCGCAGGTAAGGGTCGTCCATTTTCTCGAACACGCTGATGACGGCGTCGCGCTGCAGCTTGAGTGCCCACTCGGCGTTGCAGGAATGCTCCCGGATCAGTTCAATGGGCGTTTTGACCAGGGTGGCATCGTCGAGCATCAGCAGGTGGGTGTCGATGAACGCGGTGATGTCGATGCTGGTTTCCAGCGGAATGCGTTCACGTATGGCTTCGAGCTGGTTGCGCGCCCGCTCCACGGCGGCGAGAAAACGCGCGACCTCGCTGTCCAGATGGTGGGCGGGGATGCTGACCTGCAGCACCTCGATGCTGCTGCGCATGAAGTGGGCCTTGCCGATGGCAATGCCGCGGGATATTCCAATGCCGGATAACATCAGGCTCATGTCGCCTGTCGACTCCCGGCGTCAGCGGAAGCGGCGCTGACGCCTTCATGTGCTGCGGCTATTCGTGTTCCCCGAACTTGTCCGCAATCAGCCGCGCAAGGCTTTCAGCCGCTTCCTTTTCGTCATCTCCCGAGGTGATGATGACCAGTTCCGTCCCGCGTGACGCCGCCAGCATCATGATTCCCATGATGCTCTTGCCATTGACCCGCTGCCCGTTCTTCGCGACATCGATGCTGCTGGCGAAAGACGAGGCGGTGGTGACGAACTTGGCCGCGGCGCGGGCATGCAGGCCAAGCTTGTTGACGATAGTGACTGGACGTTCCTGCATGTCAGGATGCCTGCTTTCTATGGGTGAGTACAATGCCGTTGCGGGCGCCGCTGGCGGCGAACTCCGCGAGCTCTCCGAGATCATTATCAGGGTAGTTCATGATGCGCAGCAACATCGGCATGTTGATGCCGCTCAGAACGATGACGTTGTGGGCATCGAGCAGGCGGTTGGCAATGTTGCTTGGCGTGCTTCCGTACAGGTCGGTCAGCACCAGTACCCCCTGGCCATCGTCCAGCGACGCACAGCTCTGGCTGGCGGCGGCGTATATTGCATCGGGTTCACAGTCGGACGGGACGCCAATGGCCAGCGTGTCCAGCGGGCAGCGGCCCAGGATGGCACTGACTGTGTCCAGCATGTCCTGGCCGATGTTGCCGTGTGTAATCAGTAGTACTCCGCTCATTATTCCAGCTCCCGGTGGCGGATCACGACCTCGCCAAGTGAGTCGCCCAGTTGCGCGGCAAGCCGGCCGACCAGGTAGACGGAACGGTGTTGTCCGCCCGTGCAGCCGATGGCGATGCTGAGGTAGCTGCGGTTGTCCGCCTTGAATTGCGGAATCCAGCGTTTCAGGAACTGCTCGAGCTGTTCCCCGTACTCGGCCACGACCGGCTGAGTTTCCAGATAGTCTGCCACTTCTTTATCAAGTCCGGTCTTGCTGCGCAAGTCCGGCTGCCAGTGCGGGTTAGGCAGGCAGCGTGCATCGAACACGAAATCGGCGTCCGCCGGTATGCCGTGCTTGTAACCGAACGAACGCAGCAGCAGTGAAAATCCCTTGTTGTGTGTCTTGCCGATGCTTTCCATGACCAGCTCGCGCAGCTGGTGCACGTTGGTGCGGCTGGTGTCGATGAACAGGTCGGCATTGGCTGCTATCGGCGCCAGCAACTCGCGTTCGCGTTCGATGGCATCGGCCAGCGGTGTCCTGCTATTGCTGAGCGGGTGCTTGCGGCGCGTCTCGCTGAAGCGCTTGAGCAGGGTGGCGTCGTCGGCCTGCAGGAACAGGATCTTGCAATCGATGCCACGCTCGCGCAGCCCGGCGATGATCTCCGGGAAGCACTCAAGCTGGTCGCCCCGGTTGCGCGCGTCGATGCCGGCGGCGACCTTGTCGCTGCTGGCCAGGTTACGTTCGTGAAATTCGTTGGCGAAGGCGACCAGCAGGCCGATCGGCAGGTTATCGATGCAATAGAAGTCCATGTCCTCAAGGGCGTGCAGGGCAACGCTCTTGCCGGAGCCGGACAGGCCGCTGATGATGACCATGTTCATGTCCGTACCTGCTACTCGCGCGCCTTTTCCAGGCGTTTCTTCTGCCGCTCGATGAAGGCCTCGCTGGCGTCGTAACCCTTGCTGATCAGAATATGATTGCGTACCGCCGCTTCCACCAGCACCGACAGGTTCCTGCCGGGGCCGACCGGCAGGGTAACCTCGGGTATGTCGACATCCTGGATCTTGCGCAGCTGGCGGCTGCCGTGCAGACGGTCCATCTTCACCGCCTCTTCCATGTCCTGCAGACGTATGATGAGCCGCAGGTTGCGGTTCTGCTTGATCGCGCTGGCGCCGAACATGGCGCGCACATTGAGGATGCCGAGGCCGCGCACCTCGAGAAATTCACGCAGCATTTCCGGGCAGGTTCCGATCAGCGTGTCCGGTGCAATGCGGGCGAATTCGGGCGCATCGTCGGCGATAAGCCGGTGTCCGCGTGTCAGCAGTTCCAGCGCGAGTTCGCTCTTGCCGATGCTCGATTCGCCGGTGATCAGCACGCCGGTGCCCATGACTTCCATGAACACGCCATGCAGTGTGATCTTTTCCGCGAAATAGTTGGTCAGGTAGTGCTGCAGGTTCTCGATGGTTTCCTGGCTTTTCAGGCGTGCCGACAGCAACGGCGTGTGCGCGGCTAGCGCGGCGGCCGTCAGGTCTTTGGGTGCGGTGAGCCGGCCGGAGAGGATTATCAGTGTCGATTCCCCGGAGAAAAGCTGGGCGATTGCATCCTTGCGCGAGTTTTTCTGCAGCTTGTCGAAATACTCCAGTTCCTTTCTGCCGAGTATCTGGACGCGGTGCGGATTGATGAGATTGAGTTGTCCAACCAGCGAAACCTCGGTGGGGTGCTCCTTGCTGGTGTGGATCACCTTGCGATCGTGATCGGAGCCGCAGATCCAGCTCAGACCCAGCTTTTCCTCCAGATCATCGAACAACGTCCTGATATCAAGCGTTGTGCTCATGCGGATATGCGCTGGCTCTCCCACTGGTAGAGTTGCGTGAGTATGCATTCACCGCTGTCGCACTCGCGCAGCGAGCTGCACATGGACGGGTTGCTGAAGATCTCGGCAATGGTCGACAGCACCTGCAGGTGTTCCTCGGTCGAGTCTTCCGGGACGAGCAGGCAGAACACAAGATCAACGGGTTGACCGTCTGCGGCGTCGAAATCCACCGGTGTCTTGACCTCGATGAAGGCGCACACCGGCTCCTCCAGCGAGGCCATGCGGCCGTGCGGAATGGCAACACCCTTGCCGAGGCCGGTGCTGCCGAGCTTTTCGCGGTTCACCAGCGCGTCGAAAATGGCCTGTTGCGACAGCTGTGGCGAACTCTTGCCGAGCAGCTCGCTCAGCAGTTCCAGCAGGCGTTTTTTGCTCGCGATGTCGTCACTGCAAACAACGCGGTCGATTGATAATAAACTGGTTATATTCATGATTGACAGTGTGCTGCTGTTGCAGGCCGTACGCCGGACATCCTGCCGGCCGTAGGGCGGTGCTACAGACCTTTAGCAATGGACCCCTCGCTGCGGTGATGGTCGGTCATTTTTTCCTTGTGCTTTTTTACCTGGCGGTCGAGCTTGTCGGTCAGGGCATCGATCGCCGCGTACATGTCTTCCTGTACCGAGTCGGCAAACAGCTTGTTGCCGTTGATGTGCACGGTTGCTTCCGCCTTGTGACGCAGTTTTTCCACACTCAGTACCACGTGGATGTCATGCACGATATCGAAATGGCGTTCCAGTCGTTCCATCTTGGTGTTGACATATTCGCGCAACGGTTCGGTCAGGTCGACATGATTTCCGGTCAGGCTGATTTGCATAACAGCACTCCTTTTTCTGGTTACGCCTACGAGAGGCGCTTGCGTTCGTTGGATGGTGATATGGAGAGCGACTCCCGGTACTTGGCGATAGTGCGGCGAGCGACATTGATACCCTGGTCGGCCAGTACGTTGGCCATCTTGCTGTCGCTCAGCGGTTTCGCCGGGTTTTCCGCTGCGACCAGCTTCTTGATGATGGCGCGGATCGCGGTCGCGGAACATTCGCCGCCAGCTTCCGTGGAAACATGGCTGGAGAAGAAGTACTTGAACTCGTAGATGCCGCGCGGCGTATGCATGTACTTGCGCGTGGTCACGCGCGACACGGTCGATTCGTGCATCTCGATGGTCTCGGCGATGCTGCGCAGCACCATCGGCCGCATGGCTTCCTCGCCGTGATCCAGGAAGCCGTGCTGGCGCTCGACGATACAGTTGGCGACCTTCAGCAGGGTCTCGTGGCGACTCTGCAGGCTCTTCAGGAACCAGCGCGCCTCCTGGAGATTGTCCCGAAGATAGTTGTTATCCCGGCTGTTGCTGCCGCGCTTGATCATATTCGCGTACATCGAGTTGATGCGCAGCTTCGGGATTGAATCCGGATTCAGTTCCACCTGCCATGTGCTGCCCTTCTTGAAGACGTAGACGTCCGGGATGATGTACTCGGGTTCCGTGTTGTCGTACGTGGAGCCGGGGCGCGGATTCAGCGACTGGATCAGGTTGATGACCTGCTGCAGTTCGTCCTTGCCCAGTTTCATCTTGCTGCAGATGCGGTTGTAGTCGTGGTTGCTGAGCAGGCCGAAGTGGTCCCGCACCAGTACCTGCGCTTCGCTGCGCCAGGGTGTATCCGTATCGAGCTGCTGCAGCTGCAGCAACAGGTTTTCCTGCAGGTCGCGTGCGCAGACACCGATCGGGTCGAGCTGCTGGATACGATGGATGACCGCCTCGATCTCGTCTGCTTCCACCTCGATGCTGCTGGCCAGCGACCGGCGGATGTCTTCCGTGCCGATGGTGAGATATCCGTCCTCGTCAACGGCGTCGATGACGGTACGTGCGATCATCATGTCGGTGTCCGACAGGTTGGTCATTTCCAGCTGCCACACGAGGTGATCCTGCAGGCTTTCGCTGCTGACGGTGACCGTTTCCATGATGTCGCGTCCGCCGGTATCCGGGGCACTATAGCTGGTGGCGCCGGTATCGAACACGTCTTCCCAGTTACTGTCGACCGGCAGCTCGTCCGGGATGTTTTCGCTGTCGCCCTCGGCGGTCAGTTTACTGTCGCGGTCACTGCCATTGACCTCGGCCGGCGGCTCGCCGTTTTCGGCGACGACGCCTTCGTCCTGCTCAAGCATCGGATTGGACTCAAGCGCTATTTGCACCTCGGTCTGAAGCTCCAGCGTCGACAGTTGCAGCAGGCGTATTGCCTGCTGCAACTGGGGTGTCATGGTCAGGTTCTGGCCGAGCTTGAGTTGCAGCGACTGCTTCATGGATGGCGAGGCTTATGACGGTCTGTTGCGGACTTTCGGTTGACTAATGTGCAGGTGCCCGCGGGGTTTTCCTGTTCCGCCCGCAGCCTTGTAGCGTCTGATCATTGAGAATATGCAAGCCTTTGATTAGGATGAAGTTGCGGACTCATGCTCCGCACATTAACACATCTGTCTACTGCCAGTCTGGCAGTAATAATAAACCCTCTAACTAGTATAGTGCATGATCCATGCCATGCCGGCAATATCCTGTTGGGAGCATGGCCTGACATACCTGTCAGATTGTCACGGCTGTCCCCGTGACGTGTTGCGGGTTGCC